>NZ_LMHR01000032.1:0-21406 GCF_001428465.1 Rhodanobacter sp. Root179
CCTCGACTATCCTTCGGGGCCGCGCCTGTGCACTTAGTATTTGAATTCGCGACCTCTAACATCTCGTTCAAGGCGGACGGCTGCGCCGCCGCTTAACTCCAGCGTTGAAGAGACTAAAGGGGACGTGGCTAATTAAATTTGCACAGAGATCAGTGTCCGACGCGCCTGTGGGCTGCAAACCCACGCACACGTTTGACGCCGATCAAATGCACGGTCGGGTAGTGCGGGACCGATCGCTGCGGGCCCGGGATCGACCGCACAGCGTCTGTCCATGACTCATACCAGCCTTTCGTGCGGGCGCCCACGCTCGCCATGCGTTTGCGGCTCAGCGCTGCGCAGGCCAGCCTTCGTGGAAACCGTGGCGACCAAGTCGCCGTCGATGCTCAGGCACTGGTCGGCGATCGTCGCCACGCTGGCCCGGTGCGATACCACGATGAGTATCGTGCGGGGCAATCGGCGCTTCATCGCGGCCAGTACGCGGATCTCGGAGGCGGCGTCGAGCGCACTGGTGGCTTCGTCGAGCACGGCGAGGAACGGCTGGCGCAGAATCACCTGAGCCAGTAGCAGGCGTTGCAGTTCGCCGCCGGACAATCGGCTCGACGCGCTGTGCAGCGTGGTGTCCAGTCCATCCGGTGAATCGGCCAGCCGCTTGTCGAGGCCGACATCCAGCAGCGCGGCCTGCATCATCTCGTCGCTCGCTTCCGGCGCGGCCCAGTGCAGGCATTCGCGCACCGAGTATTGCCACGGACGCACGCTCTGGCTGACATAGGCGCCATGCCGCACCCGCTCGCGGTATTCGCCGAAGCCGATGGAATGTCCGTCGACCCGTGCCGCGAAAATCCCGGGCGGGCTCATGCCGGCCAGCACGTCGACCAGGCTGCTCTTGCCGATGCCGGAGTCGCCGGAAACCAGGGTCAGCTCGCCGGGCGCCAGGCGCAGGTGGCGGACATCGACAGCGGCCAGTGGCGGCGCCAGCTGCATCCGTTCGATGTGCAACGCTGTCCGATCCGCCGGCGCCGATGCCGCCGAAGAGCGCACCGCCTCCAGGCCCATGTAGCGCTGCCACAGCTCGAACGCGGGCGCAGCCGAACGCAATTGCTGGAAGCTCTGCCGGGTCGACACCAGGTACGGCAGCAGTCGCCCCAGCAGCAGGCAGGCCGCGATCAGCGCGGCCTGATCGACCCCGCGCCAGCGGTAGGCCAGCACGAAGACTGCCGCGATCCCGACCGCCGCCAGCAGCTCCAGCAGCAGCCGCCCGTTGGCGACGAGTTCCAGCTGGCGTCGATAGCCCTGGCCAAGCTCGGCGGAGATCGCGCCGTAGCTGTGCTTCTCGGCATCCTCGCGCTGGAACGAGCGCACGTGGCGCAGCCGTCGCGGGAAGTCCTCGCTGTGCCAGAACAGACGCGTCATGTCGGCGACGTACTGGCGACCGACCCGCGACTGTTCGCGACCGAACGCGCGCGAGGCGATCACGCCGAACACGGCAAACAGTGGCGTCGCCAGCATCAGCGGCGGACAGACCCAGAACGCCGCCGCCAGACTGACCAGCGAAGTGACGCCCGCAACCAGCAGTTGCTGCAGGGCGCTGAAACCCTGGGTAATGATTTCGACGTTGTAGGTGAGCACGTTGGCGATCTCGGCCGAGGTCGAATCCGCCAGCGCATCCAGCCGCGCGTCGAGCAGGCGCGCGTGCACCTGGCGGCGCCGGGTCATGCCGTAACGTGCGGTCAGGCGGGCGCCCAGGCGGGCGGTCGACCAGCGCAGCACGGCGAAGGCGAACGTGGCCGCCGCGAAGATCGCCGCCTGCAACTCCACGCCGCCGCGCGCGGCAAACACGCCGCCGGCGAACGTCCGCGCATGGCCGGGCTGCACCAGCGGCACCAGCAGCACGGCCGCGAGGCTGCCGGCCAGCGCGCTGGCCAGCGACAGCAGCACGTAGGCCGCGGTTTCCACCGTGTCGACGCGCGTGAATGTGCGTACCAGCGAACGCAGCATGTCGTAGCTGCGATCGCGCGTCGGCCGTGCTTCGGCGGACCGCTTCATGCGGGTGCGCCGACGGCAGGCAGCAGTTGGCGCAAGGCATCGACCGAAGAACGCGGATGGCGCCCGCGGCGCAGTTCGTGCACGCCTTGCGCGATCAGCTGCTGCTCGAAACGATGCCAGCCGGGCTGGCCGGACGCATACGGCTGATCCGTGCGCAGTCGTGCGGCGATCTCGCCGGCGGGAATCGGCGTGAGCAGGGCGGCGGGATCGTCGGCCAGCTGGCTGGACACGAACACCGCGCCGGCCAGCGCCAGCGGCTGCGGCGCCAGCCGGCCACGGGCCTGCCTCAGGTCGGCCTCGAATTTCTCGACGCCGCTGCGGCGGCGGATGACTGGCGCGCTCGCCACCCAGCGGCGGCTGCGCTCGTCATCGACGAACCGCAGCGCATCGGCCTGCACATGCAGGAAGTTGGCGACGCCGGTGGCCAGCATGCGTTCGGGCTGCACGAAGACGGCATCCTCGGCGAGGAAGTCCAGGCCGAGCAGCAGACTGTGCAAGGCCAGCGTCGACTTGCCCGCGCCGCTCGCGCCGAGCAGCAGGACGCCGCGCCCGTCGCGGCCGACGCAGGCGCCGTGCAGCGGCACCAGCCCCAGTCCACGCGTGGCCAGGGTGAACACCGCGAACTCGATGAGCTCGTAGCGCAGGTGGTAGGGGTGCAGCAGCATGTCGTCCGAGGCCACCACCAGCGCCTGCCGCTGCGCGGGGTCCAGCACCACGTAGTTCGCGGCGTCCATCACGCCGCAGATCAGGCCCGCGCCGGACTGCACCTGCACCGGCGGGGGTTCGGCCGTGGGTGATGGAGCCGGCCGCGATACCAGGCGCAGCTCGATGCGGAACGCCGCATCGGCCACCGGCAACCGCTGCGGCGGCAAACCCGCGTAGGCGGCATCGACCAGGGCGAGCAGCGCCTCGCTGCCGCTCTCGAAGCGGAAACGGCCGCCCAGGATCTGTCGCTCCACGCAGGACACAGGAACGCGCCGCTCCTCGAACGGGTCGGCAGGGATGTCGCGGTCGCCGGCGCAGGGGAGCAAGGTCATCGTCTCGATCAGGGTCCTGGTGGCGCGCCATGGCGTGGCCGCGGCGCTGCACGCAGCGGGCGTCTGCTTACTGAGTGTCGCCGCGGGCGGCAAAGGTTGTGCCTGCACACCGCTGCGGACTTTTTTGCCGCGCGGGGCAACCGAAGCGGCCCGCTGGCGCACTCACCGGCAGCCAGCGCGGAAGCGGGAGCCGACGCGGCCCATGGCTGCCGTTGCTTCCCACGATGATCGAGGCCTCCAGCAGATGCTCAAGATTCAGGTCGGCCACTCCTACTTCCTGGCTTACGACCCGAAGCAGTGGGAGCGCGGCAAGCCTTATCCGCCGCTCGCCACGATCCAGGTCGCTGCCCTGCTGCGGCAGATGGGGCACCAGGTCGCGCTGTTCGACGCGATGCTGGCCGCGGGCGTGGAGGACTACCAGGCCGCGCTGCAGAGCACGCGGCCGGATGTGGTCGTCCTCTACGAGGACAACTTCAACTACCTGACCAAGATGTGCCTGGGCCGCATGCGCGAGGCGGCCTGCCAGATGATCGCCGAGGCCCGCGCCGACGGCGCGCGGGTGATCGTCGCCGGCTCCGACGCGTCCGACCACCCGGACGCCTTCCTGGCGGCGGGCGCGGATGCCGTGCTGATCGGCGAAGGCATCGCGGCCCTGATCGAACTGGTCGGGCGGCTGCAGCGCGACCCGGCCATCGACACGCCGCGCTGGGTCGCGGGCATCGCCGGCGTGGCCACGCTGACCAACGGGCAGACACAGCTGACCCGCGTGGGCGTGCTGCCGCCGGACCCGCGGCTGGTCGGCCATCCCGCCTGGGACCTGGTCGACGTCGAACGCTATCGCGCGATGTGGCTCGAACGGCACGGCTACTTCAGCCTCAACATGGCGGCCTCGCGCGGCTGTCCGTTCCGCTGCAACTGGTGCGCCAAGCCGATCTGGGGCAACCACTACAACCAGCGCAGCGCCAGCGACGTGGCGGCGGAAATGACCTACCTGAAACGGACATTCCAGCCCGACCACATCTGGCTGGCGGACGACATCTTCGGTTTCCGCGTCGACTGGGTCGGCGAATTCGCCGGGCACCTGGCTGACGCCGACGGCTCGGTGCCGTTCACCATCCAGACCCGCGCCGACCTGATCAGCGAGCGAATGGCCGCGGCGCTGGAACACGCCGGCTGCGCCGAGGCATGGATCGGCGCGGAGAGCGGCAGCCAGCGCGTGCTGGACGCGATGAACAAGGGCACCCGCGTCGCCGACCTCATCGCCGCCCGCGCGCGGCTGGGCGAACACGGCATCCGGGTGGGCTTCTTCATCCAGCTCGGCTATCAGGGCGAACAACTCGTCGACCTGCTGGCGACCCGCGAGCTGATCACGCAGGCCGCGCCGGACGACATCGGCGTCAGCGTGTCGTATCCGTTGCCGGGCACGAAATTCTACGAACAGGTGAAGGCCCAGCTCGGCGCGAAGACGCATTGGCAGGACAGCGGCGACCTGGCCATGATGTTCCGCGGCGCCTACGACTCGGACTTCTATCGCCACGTGCGCGACCTGCTGCACGAGCAGGTCGTGCTGCAGCAGTCGAAAGCCGCCCAATCGCCGCAGCAGCACCGCGAAGCCCGCGCGGCGTTCGAGGCGCGATGGGCCGCGCTGATTGCCGACGAGCGCGCGCACCGCAGCGAAGACGCCACCGCCCCAGCGCCCGCGACGACGCCCGACCATGCCGAACCGGCCCGCCATGCTGCCGCCGCTCAACATCGTTAAGGCGGGCCTGCGCCGCACCACCGAAGCGCTCGCCGTGGAGCTGGCGCTGTCGCGGCCGGGCGGCGCCACGCCGCCGTGGAGCGAACTCGAATGGCAGCTGGCCGCGGCGGTCGCCGCCGCGCACGGTGTGTCGCCGCTGCTCAGCCAGTGCTCGACCTGGCAGCGCCCGTCGTGGCGCCGGTTCCTCGACAGCCAGCGCGAGCATGTCGAACTGCGCCATCGGCGCATCGGCACCCTGCTGCAACGCATCGACGCTGCCGCGCGTAGCACCGGGCTGGCCGTCGTGCCGTTGAAGGGTTCCGCCCTGCATGCGCTGGGACTCTACGCGCCGGGCGAACGACCGATGGCGGACATCGACCTGCTGGTGCGCGAAAGCGATGCCGCGGCGACGATCGCCTTGCTGCAGGAGCTCGGCTACGTGGAGTCGTTCGTGCAGTGGAAGCACCGCGTGTTCAAGCCGGCCGAGGGCGCGCCCGTTCCCGGGCTGGGCGAACACCGCGACACGCCGGTCAACATCGAGCTGCACACGCGCATCCAGGAACGACTGCCGGTCTCCACCGTCGACATCACCGGGCGGATCTATCCGCGCGTGCCGCAAGCGGGCTTGAACGACTACCCGTCGACCGGCGCCCTGATGAGCCACCTGCTGCTGCACGCGGCAGGCAACATCTGCGGTCGCAGCCTGCGCCTGCTGCACCTGCATGACATCTCGCTGCTGGCCACGCGGATGGTCGCCGCTGACTGGGACGTCCTGTGGGAAGCCGCCGAGCCGCCCTGGTGGGCGCTGCCGCCGCTGCGGCTGGTGGCGCGCTACTACAGGAACGCGGTGCCCGAGGCGGTGTTTGCCCGACTCGAACGCGACTGCCCGCGCCTGCTGCGCACGATCTCGCGGCGCCAGACCCTGACCCGGGTGTCGTGCTCGGAGCTATGGTTGCACGCGCTGCCCGGCATCGAGTGGTCGCGCTCCGTGGGTGAAGTCGGGCGCTACGTCAGGAACCGGCTGCGACCGACGGAGGAAGCGATCCGGGAACGGGCCGACATGGTGCGGACCCAGTTGTGGCTGCAGGACCAGAGCTGGGTCACCACGAACCATGTGCGGCGCATCCTGACCTGGCTGACCCGCCCGGTGCCGCGGATGGACACCTTGTACGCGGTGCGCGCGGCGCTCGACTCCGCGGCGCCGGCACCCTAGGCGCTTCCCGTCCATGACCGGGAAGCGAGCCGCGACGGATGCACGACGGTGGGACCTCCGGCTGCGCTGTCCCCGCTGCGGCAACGCCATCGACGCGCTGGACTGTGCGAACTGCGGATTTTCCATCGCGATGGACGATGGCATCGCCCACGCGCTGCTGCCGGAATCGGCCGCGCGCCTGGCCCGCTTCATCGCGGATTACGAGCGGATCAGGACCTCGGAAGGTCGCGGCAGCGAAAGCGAGGCGTTCTACCTCGCCCTGCCCTACCGCGACACCACGGCAAGGGATCGCGACCAGTGGCGGATGCGTGCGCGCAGCTACGACTACATCGTGCGGCATCTGCTGGCAGGCAGTCGCGTGCTCGACCTCGGCGCGGGCAACGGCTGGATGAGTTATCGCCTGGCACTGGCCGGGTATCAGCCGGTTGCGGTCGACCTGCTCACCAACGATCGTGACGGGCTGGGCGCGGCGCGGCATTACCGGGCACGGCTGCGGACGCTGTTTCCGCGCTTCCGGGCCGAGATGCGCCACCTGCCGTTCGCCGACGCGCAGTTCGACGTCGCGGTGTTCAACGCCTCCTTCCACTACGCCGAAGACGCCGAGGCCTGCCTGCGCGAAGCGCTGCGCTGCCTGAAGGTCGGCGGCATGCTGATCATCGCCGACACGCCGTGGTACGCCCGCGACGAAAGCGGCCGGCAGATGCTGGCCGAGCGCCGCGAGTTCTTCCTGCGCCGTCATGGCGTCGCGGCGGACGCGATCGCCAGCCTCGGCTACCTCACCGACGAGCGTCTGCGCCGCATGGCGGACGCGCTGTCGATCCGCTGGGAGGTCCATCGCCCGTGGTACGGCCCGCGCTGGGCGCTGCGCCCGCTCATCGCGAAACTTCGCGGCCGCCGCGAGCCTTCAAGGTTTCGGCTCTACGTCGCCCGCAAACCGGGCTGATGCCCGCGCGTCCGTGCACACGTGGCGGTACAGCGCCTCGAACAGTCGCCCGGTGCAGTCGGCGTCCTCGGCCAGCGCCCGGTGCTGCGCGGCCTCGGCCATGCGCTGGCGCCGCGGTTCGTCGGCAAGCAGCGCCCCGATCGCCTCGGCCAGCGCGCCCGCGTCACCGACCGGCACGCAGCACGCCGCCGCGGGCGACCACTCCACGAAGTGTCCGACCGCCGTGCCCACCGCCGGCACGCCGGCCACCGCGGCCTCCAGCAACACCAGCGGGCCGGCCTCGTGCAGCGACGACATCACCAGCAGGTCGGCCGCCTCCATCAGCGGACGCAGTTCGCGTTGCGTCCGGAATCCGAGAAATTCGACGCAGTGTTCCAGTCCAAGCTGTTCGGCCAGCCGTTGCAGCTCGCCCTGCAAGGTGTCCACGCCGACGATCTCCATGTGGAACGCCAGCCCGGCGTTGCGTAGAACGGCCAGTGCCTGCAACAGGGTCGGCTGATCCTTCACCCGGTTGAGGCTGGCGACGTGGATCAGCCGCGCTGGCCCGTCGCGCCGCGCGCGCGGTGCGAGCGGCGGCCACGCCTGCAGGTCGACGCCAAGCGGCACGCGTTGCGCCTCGATGCCGAGCGCCCGCAGTGCGTCGATGATCGGCGCGCTGGCGGCCGTCACGACATCGGCGGCGCGCAGCACGCAGGCCTCGCGCAGGCGTCCCTTCCATTTTCGGCGTCCGCCGTAGTCGATCGCGTGCAGCGCGACCAGCTCGCCGCCGGCGACATGCACCAGGCTGGGCAGCCGCAACAGCGTGGCCGCGGCCACCGCGACCAGGCTGCACGAACCGGAAAAGATCGCCTGGACCACGTCGAACGGCGCGCGGCGATGCTCGGCGCGGATCGCCGCGATCGCGCGCCACCGGGTCCAGCCGCTGCCGATGTTGTGGATGTTCGCGCCGGCGAGTTCCCAGCGACCCGGCGCGGCTTCCTGGTGCAGCGCGAAGACATGCACCTCGTGCGTGCGCGCCAGCCGTTCGATCAGCGCCAGCAGGGCCGGGATCACCCGGACCTCACCGCTGCGATCCACCCCGCCCGGCAGCACCAGGGCAAGTTTCACGACACGCTCCGGCGCCGCTCGGCGTGGACTTGCGCATAGGCATCGGCCCATTGCCGGCCCACCGCGGCGAACGACAGCGCGGCGTCGAAATGCGCGCGCACCTGCGCTGGCGATGGCCGGCTGGCGGCGGCAGCGACCAGCGCTTGGGCCAGCTGCGCCGCATCACCACAGGGCCACAAGTGGCCGACGCCACTGCCGCCGAGCAGCGCCCGGAAGGAGGGAATATCCGTGACCACCGGCGTGACACCGCAGGCCAGCGCTTCGAGCACGGCGTAGCCGCAGCTCTCGGCGCGGCTGCCCGAGACGAACAGATCCGCCGCGCGCATCAGCCCCTCGACCTGCGCGTGCACCACCTTGCCCAGCAGATGCACGCGTTGGGCAAGGTGCGGATCACGCGCGATGCGCGCCTGCACCTCGTCGAGCAGCGGCGCGCTGCCGAAGGCGCACCACAACTGCAGGCCGGGCAGTTGTCGCGCCGCCAGCGACACGCCGTCGAGCACGCTCAACGGGTCCTTGCCGGGATTCAGGTGGCCCACCCACAGCACGCAGGGATCACCACGAAGACCCGTCTGTGCGCGCGCATCGGCGCGACTGCCCACGCTGAAGCGGCTGCTGGACTCGGGTATCGCGAAGTGGTGTGTGTGCGGACCGAACAGCCCGGCCCGGGTGAACGGTCGCGCCAGCTCGGGCGCGGTGAAGGCCACGCCGGCCAGCGCCGCATACCAGCGTCGCCACGGCGAACGGCGCCACCAGCGCGGCGGCCGATCAGCGTGGTCCTGCAGGATGATCGGCAGCCGCGGCAGGCATTGCGCGATCGCGAAGGCATCCTCGGCGAAACCCAGGCTGTGCCCGTGCAGCACGTCGGCGTCGATGTCGCCGAGCAGGCTGGCGAAACGGCGGCCCCGGTTGGTCGCCGTTTCCAGTCCACGGATGTCGACGAAGTGATAGTCGATGCCGTTGCGGGTGATCAGCTCTTCCCGCGCCGCCGCCTGAACCACCGACACCCGGGTGCCGGCGCTGGCCGCCGCCTCGGCGACGTCCACCAGCGAGTGCCACTGCTCAAGCACCTGGTTCGGCGCGAGGTCCTCGGGGGCCGGCAGGAAGTTGAGCTGCGCGACGTGCAGGGCCGCCATCGCTACGCGCCGGTGATTTGCGGCGTGCGCAGTTGCACGAAGCGATTGGCGATGTTGAGTTCCCACGGATGGTTGTAGCGCCGATGGCGATAACGCCACGACGCCATCGCGCTCAGGCTGCGCTTGGCCCAGTGGGGTGAACGCACATCCTGCACGGTGGGATAGCGACAGCGCAGCACGGTGACGAAGTCGTAGATGCGCTGGCGCAGCTTGTCGCTGAGCCACGGCGCATCGGCATGGCAGGCGTAGTCCACCCAGCGACGTTGCGTCCATTCGTCCGGCGTGGAGGGAAACACCACCGGCTCGCCGTGAAGGTCGAGCAGGGGCGCGGCAGGATGCTTGCCGCGCTCCTTCTCGTGCTTGCTGCCCTCCGGCAGCGGCGTGTAGATGTAGGTGATGATTTCCGAGGCGGGATTGATCCGTTTCAATTCGCGGATGAACTCGAAGGTCAGTTCGGTTTCCTCTTCGGTGTTCACCGGCGGCGCCAGCATGAAGGAGAACTCGGGGATCACGCCGTGGCGCTGACACAGCTCGGCCACCGCCAGGGTCTGGTCCGGCCGCGTGCCCTTGCGGATTTCCTTGAGCATCGCGCCGCTCGGTGATTCGGCGCCGATGTAGGCCATGCGCAACCTGCTCTTGCGCACCAGTTCCCAGGTGCTTTCGGAAAGCTTGAGCAGGGCATCGGCGCGTGCGAAACACCACCAGGGCATTTCGAGCCGGGCCATGATCTCGAGCAGCGGGATCATGTCCTGTTCGCGGTCGAAGAAGTTGTGGTCGTAGAACAGGATGGAATCGGCACCGAGTTCGTACTTGAGGTAATTCAGTTCGCGCTCCAGCCGCTCCGCCGGCGGCAGCGAGGTCGCACCGCCGAACATCGCCGCCACGCCGCAGAACGTGCAGCGGAAGCGACAACCGATCGAGGCCTGGTGCACGGCGGTACGCCGGCCGAGAAAGGTGCTTGCCAGATACTTGTCCGGGTCGCCCAGCTTTTCATACGGCAGCACCAGCGCGGCATCGCCGTGCCGGAAGCTGCGATTGGGGTTGTGCACGACCTCGCCATCGCGGCGCCAGGACAAGCCACCGATCCTGGCCAGCGCCTCGTCGCCGCCGCCGCGGGCCAGCGCCGAGACCAGCTCGACCAGGCTTTCCTCGCCCTGCCCGCGCACCGCGTAGTCCACATAGGGCGCAGCCAGCGTGGTGTCGGTATACAGCGTGGGGAAGTAGCCGCCCCAGATGATCGACATCGACGGATGATGCTCGCGGATCGCCTTCGACACGGCGATCGCCGGCGCCAGCTGCGGGCCGCCCATGATGCCGATGCCGATGGCGTCGTAATGCTGTTTCCCGGCGGCGGCCAGGGTCGCGTTCACCAGGTCCCGATCGATGTTGCCGTCCACGATGTGGCTGTCGCCGAAGCGATCCAGTGCCGCGGCCAGGTTCAGCAGCGACAGCGGAAAGCGCGGACGCGTGGTGACCGTCGGGTTGACCAGCAATGTACTGGGGCGATTAGGCATGGGGCGATCAGGCATGGGGCGATGAGTCATCGGACGTCTCGGGTAT
Source organism: Rhodanobacter sp. Root179 (assembly GCF_001428465.1). Taxonomy (NCBI): domain Bacteria; kingdom Pseudomonadati; phylum Pseudomonadota; class Gammaproteobacteria; order Lysobacterales; family Rhodanobacteraceae; genus Rhodanobacter; species Rhodanobacter sp. Root179. The sequence goes on from NZ_LMHR01000032.1 coordinate 10,775, forward strand.
TCAAACCGGCCGCCGCAGCCGGAACACCAGCGCCACGGGAACCTCCAGCGCGGCGCGGTCGAAGCGCGCCGTGGCGGGGATGTCGGCCGGATCGAGCATCGGCTCCAGCACCTGCTCGATGCGCAGCCCGAGCGCGGCGCAGGCCGCGTGCCAGTGGCTGTACAGGTGCTGGGTGTGCTGCACGGCGTAGTGCCGGCCGTCCGACTTGAAATCGCGCAGCCAGCCCAGCGCATGCCCGATCGGATGCACGTCGCTGCACAACAGCGTGCCGCCGGGCCGGGTCACCCGGCACAGCTCGGCCAGCGCTCGCTGCAGGTCGTCGAGATGGCCGACGACCAGGCCGCAGAGGGTCAGGTTCGCCCGCGCGTCCGGCACGGGCAGCGCCGCCAGGCTGCCCTGGATCAGGTCGACGTCCGCGGCGGCCTGCAACGCGGCCAGCTCCGCGTCGGCGCGCGCGAGCATCGGCGCCGACAGGTCCACGCCGATCACGCGCGCCGCGCCGCGGCGCAGCGCGTGCAGCATGTAGCGCCCGCTGCCGCAGCCGACATCGAGCACGGCCGCTCCATGCAGCGTGTCCGGCATCAGCGCGAGCATGGCGCGCTCCTCCGCCCGCATCACCGGGTTGTGCGCACGGGCGGGATAGCTGGATGCCCACAGCGCATACGCCTCGGCCGGCATCAGCATCGAAGGACGCGGCCGCATGGCTAGCCGGCCTCCATGACGAGGTCGCGCGCGCGGTGGGCGGCCGCCAGTTCGAGGCCGGGTTCGAGCGCCACCAGCGCCGCTTCGGCCAGCGGTTTGGCCAGCAGTTTCGGCTTGCCGTCCAGCGTCACCGGCACGGTTTCCATGCCGGCGACGTCGAACCATTCGGCGAAATCCGGATCGGCGATGCGCGGTACGCCGTGGCGCACCACCGCACGGATCTCGCTGCGCCCGAGGCCGACCAGGCCGCAGCGTTCGTCGCCGCCGCGATCCTCGACGATCACCAGGTCCGCCGGCGTTCCCGCTGCCAGGCTGCCACTCGAAGGCAAGCGCAGGATGCGCGCGGCGTGGCTGGTGACCAGGCCGAGCAACTGGTCGGGACCCAGCTCGCCGCGAACGGCGATGCCGCGCATTTCGTCGAGCAGGTCGCGGGCGCCGCTGAGCCGCGAGTCGCTGCCCAGCGCAAGCCGGCCCGCCGCGCACAGCCGTCGCGGGTCCAGCGAGCGGCCGAGCAGGTTGCGATTGCTGGTCGGACACCAGACCACCGCCGCGTCGCGCTCGATCACCCGGTCGATGTCCTGCTCGCCCAGGCCGACCCCGTGGACCAGCACGCTGTTCGCCGCCAGGCAGCCCATCTCGTCGAGCCGGGCCAGCTCCGCCTGCGCGATCGCGTCGGTGCCCTCGGCCAGGTGGATCAGCCAGGGTCGGTCGGCGGGCGTGGCGGCGAAGCTCGGTTGCACCGGCGGACCGTAATCGGGCCAGCCCAGCGCGTAGCTCCAGCCGTAGTTGCGCAACAGCGTCACCGGAAAGTTCGACTCGTCCAGCACCGGATGCCAGGGATCGTGATGCACCACGCAGGTGCTGCCGGCGAGCAGGTTCTTCAGCGCGCCGTGGCGCAGCCGCAAGGCCTTCGGCACCTGCAGCGCGGCGACCACCGCCGGCTCCGCGAAATGCTCACGGAAGGCGGCGATCCAGGCATAGCTGTTGGGGAACGGCGCGCGGGATGGCAGCGGCGGCACCGCGTTGACGTGCAGATGCTCGTGCGCGTTGATCAGGCCGGGAAAGACCAGGTGGTCGCGCAGATCGATCCGGTACGCCCGCGCGGCCAGCGAGGAACCGATCCGTCCGGCGCGGATCGGCAGCGGCACGCGCGAGCTGGCCTGTGCCGTGACCGAAACGGCCCGGCACAGGCTGACGTCCATCGCGGCCTGCAGGAAGTCCATGCGCTCAGCGCCGCCGCATCACGATCAGGAAATGGTCGCCCATGTCGCGCAGCAGCGGCAGCGCGCCCAGGCGATCGTCGAGCCGGCCCAGCCGTTCATACCAGCGGCGCCGGCGACGGTAGTAGTCCACCAGGTACGGCGGCGGCATGAACAGGCTCAGCGCGCGATAGCCCTCCAGCGAAAAGTGTTCGGCAAACGCGCGATAGAACTCGCGCGGCAGGTAGTAGCGGGTCCAGATCGTGTGACGGTTCATGCCCACCGCCGTCGCGCCCCGCGCGGCGCGCACGCCGGCGCGCCGGAAGCGGCCGCGCAGCGCGTAGTGCCCCAGCTCCCACGGACAGATCCGGCCCATCACCGAAAACACCAGGCCCCCGCCGGGGCGCAGCAGGCGCGCGCATTCGGCCGCGACGGCGGCGAGGTCCGGCGCGCAGTTCAGCGGGCCGAAGTTCGAGTAGATGCCGTCGAACTCGCCCTCGAGCCGATCGAGCTGCTGCACGCCCAGATGCATGGCCGTGACGCGCGACTGCAGCGCCGCTGCCGCCGCCCGTGCCCGCGCCCGCTCGACCATCAGCGGCGACCAGTCGGTGGCGACGACGTGGAAGCCGCGCCGGGCGAATTCGAGCGCGTCGATGCCGGTGCCGCAGCCCAGGTCGAGCAGGCGTGCGCCCGGCGGCGCCGCGCTGTGCACGGCGTCCCACAGGGTCAGCCGCATGCGCTGGATCAGCTCGTTGTTGCCGCGCGGCCCGTCATAATCGGCGGCCACGCTGTCGAACGCGCGCTGCGTGTCGAGCAGCTGCGCCTCGTCCAGCGGCGCGCGCCGCGGAGGCGGGCGGACACTTCCGGCAGGTGCCTCGCGCCGCCCTGTTTCCAGCTTGTGCCATCCGCGCATATCGAACCCACTCCGTTCCACCGTGATGCAGCCGTCCATTCGCCACGACATCCGCGCACCTGTCACGCAGCGGTCCCGGCAACTTCATGGAGCTGATCCGTGAGTGCCGGCCAGCGCCGTTTTGGTTGAATGGCGCCGACGCCGGATGCATCGTCCGCGTCAGGCGGGCCGCCGCCTTCGTGCCATCACCACGGTCACGAAGGCGCCCAGGAACAGGCCCAGCAGGAGGCCGATGCCCCAGGTCAGTTCGGGATTCGGAAACGCCTGCTTGTCGGGCACGTAAGCTGGCCACATCATCGACGTGCTGTAGGTGTAGGTGGGCCCGAGACGTTCCAGCAGATCGATCCGCCCTGCCCGCAGGCCGCGGATCTCTTCGCTCTTGTTGGCCAGCAGCAGGCTGGCCAGCATCGGGTTCTGCACGTCCTTGCTGTCCGCCCCGCCCTGGTTTCCCGGCATCGCCGCCTGCCGGTAGCGGGCCTGGTCGGCCAGCGCCGTCTGCAGGTCGGCCTCGAGCTGGCTGAGGCGCGCCCGCGCCGCCTTCAACGGCACCTCCTCGAGTTGCCGATGGACCTCGCTGAGCCGGGCGACCGTCGCGTTGGCCAGTTCGACCGCCTGCTGGCGCGAATACGCCCGCACCGTGAGGCGGATCAGCGGGCCGGCATAGGGCATCGGCTCCAGCTTCAGGCTGTTGCGATAGAGCCTGGCCACCGGCGAGGTGTCGGCGTAGCCGGCGCTTTTCAGGATCTCGTTTTCGAACGGCACCCGTTCCAGCCGCTCGATCACCCGCAGCAGCGGCTCGACCTTCGGGTCCTGGCCGGGCATGACCTGCCCGACCTGGCCGATCTGGATCCACGCGGTCGCCTGCCATTGCCGCTTCACCGTGTGCGCGAAGACGTAGGTGCAGGCCAGGGTCAGCAGCAGCACCCCGACGAACCACATCCAGCCACGGGTGAAGATCCGCCACAGATCGATCAGATAGATTTCGTCTTGTTCCATGGTTCTGCGCTCAGCGGGAAGAGGAAGGGAAAAGGGTGTGCGTGGTCGTCGCGGGCACCGGTCCGGGTGACCGCCGGTTCGGCAGCCACGCGGCGAAAACCTGCAGGACCAGGCACAGGCCGATGAAGCCGGCGTTCGTCCACGTGTAAGCCTGCGGCGCGAACGGCGCCATCACGCAGACGTAGGAAACCCGCAGGAACACCAGCAGGGAAAACAGCGGCACCGTGGGCCGCAGGCGCTGCACGCTCCACAGCAGCATCGCGTACAGCCCCACGATGGAAACCACCGCGCCGAACGGACCGAGCGCCATCAGGAACGGGAAGAACTCCGTGCCCACGTTGATGTTCGACGCATCCAGCGGGATCGTCGTGCCGGCCGTCGCGACCGAACCGCTCAGCGGCACGACCTGGTGGATCAGGAAGTCGGCGTTGACGTACCCCTTGGCCAGGATCGCGCTGAAGTTGTAAGGCCCTGCGCTGACGTAGAGCAGCAGCCACTTGATCCCTTCCGGCGCCGCGCGGTACATCGCGCCGAACGGCAGGGTGACGTGATCCAGTGGCCCCGAGCGCAGCATGCCGAGGATCGAGAAGACGCTGACGCCGACGAAGCCCAGCAGGCCGACGGCCTTCCACGGCAGGGGCCTGGCCTCGTCCCGCCGCAGCATGATCAGCAGCGCAAACGCGAACACCGTGGCGAACACCCGGTTGCGATCGATCACCAGCACCGGAAACAGGAAGCCGACGGCGATCAGCGTGTTGCGCAGCCAGCGGTTCCTCGCGCACAGCAGCCCGATCGGCGGCAGCACCCAGCACATGTCCGACACGTGCCGGATGTGTTCGTGGCCGCCTTCCATCACCGCGTAGGCCGACGGATTGTTGAACAGCGGGATCGGGAACAGCGCCAGGTCGAGCAGGCAGAAGGCGGCGACCAGCCCGGCGAAGGCCAGCGCCACGAAGGCGTCGCGCGTGCCGCCGTAGCGGCGGGCGCGGAACCGCGCGGTCGGCGGAATCCTGACCCCCGCCTGCACGTCGAACAGCAGGATCGCCGCGGCCATCACCGCCAGCAGCAGCACGCCCGGCAGGTAGTCGAGCGGAAGCTCGTAGGTGAACAGCGTCACCGCGCAGGCCAGCAGCAGCGGCAGCGCGAGATACGCCGAGGGCAGGCACAACAGGCGTTTCATGTCGCCTCCGCGCGGTGGTCCGCCGAGGGCGACGCCAGCCTCGACATCGCGGCCAGCCACGCATACGCCAGCAGGTGGGCTGCCACCGGCAACGGCTGCCGCTGGAGGAACGAGATCTTGGCCCCGATGTAGTGCGACTGCGCCTGCAGCAGGGTCTTGTACGGTTCGTCGAACAGGCAGGCCCGGCGCTGCGCCACCTGCCGCGACTCGGCCAGGTTGGCGATCCGGGTCGCGGTGTGTCGCGTCTTGCTCAGGTTCGCGCCGTGGATGCGGTAGGCGCAGACGCTGACATCGATGAAGCCCAGCGCATCCGCCGCGGCCAGGCGCAGGAACAGGTCCCAGTCCTCGATGCGCAGGCCTTCGCTCCAGCGGTCGACGGTGTCCAGCGCGCTTCTTCGCATCAGCGCCACCGGCCCGCCGATGGCCCAGTGGCTGATGATGGCGCGGCGGATGCCGTCATCGGATCGGTACAGCCGCTTGTCGGCGCGGTGCAGCACGCGCATGCCGCTGTCGTGCATCCGGTTGCCATGCTGGTCGACGACGATCGAGTCACCGATCACCGCGCCCTTGTCCGGATGCGCCAGCAGGTAGCGCATCTGGGCGTCGAGCCCGCCGGGCAGCAGGTAGTCGTCGCTGGCGCCCGGGCGCAGGAAGTCGCCGTTGGCGCGCGCCGCCAGTTCGTTCAGCGTCGCCGCGATGCCGCGGTTCTCCCGCCGCACGTACTCGATCGGGATGTCCATGCAATGCATCGCCACCCAGTCGGCGATGCGTTCGGCGGTGCGGTCGGTGGAGCCGTCGTCGATGACGATGAGCTCCTTGGCCGGGTACGGATCTTCCAGCACGCTGTCCAGGCAGCGCTGCACGAAGCGCTCGTGGTTGAACGCCGGTATCAGCACGGACACCAGCGGCATCGCCGCCACGTCCATCGGCACGTCGCCGTCCATCATCGCAGCCCTCCCAGGTAGCGCCGGGCCACCAGCAGGTTGAAGCCCAGATACAGCAGGTAGTTGAGCGCGAACGCATACATCGCGCCGACCAGGCCGAAGCGCGCGGCAAGCACCCAGACCAGCACGACATAGCTGGCGGCGAACACGCATTCGGAAACGACGAACAGCTTCGTCATCGCCTTGGCCAGCATCAGGTAGGAAAGGATGAAGGAGGCGATCTTGATCACGTCGCCGACCAGCTGCGGCCCATACAGCGCGTTGGCGGCGGCGAAGTCCGGCGTGAACAGCAGCCGCGTCACCCATTCCCGCAGCGCGTAGACCACCGCCGCCAGCACGACGACCGCCGGCAGCAGGATGCGGCAGGCGGTGCGCAGTTCCGCCAGCAGGGCCGCGCGCTCGTGCGTCGACGCCAGCCTGGGCAGGTAGTGGATGTTGATCGCCGTGGTGAAGAACAGCAGGTAGGCGTCCGACACCTTGCTCACGGCCTGCCAGTAGCCGACCGGCTCCCAGCCGAACTGCAGCGCCAGGTGATCGCGCACCGCGATGTTGACCAGCGGCGGCAGCAGGGCGGAGCTGAGCGTCATCACCGAGAACGTGGCCAGCCGCAAGCTCATCTCGCGGTCGTAGCGCAGCCGCAGCATGCCGCGGCGGAAGTACGAGCTGCGCCACCACGCCGGCAGGCCCACCAGCAGCCACGACAACTGGCCCAGCACCAGCGCCAGCAGCGCACCATGCAGGTGCTGCCAGCGCGCCAGCCAGACCATCATCACGATGCCGATGAGCGAGCCGCTGACCTGGATGAAGGCCAGCCGGCGCACGTCCATGAAACCGTTGACCACCGCAAGGAGGTAGTTGAGCAGCGCAATGCCGAGCTGCGCGACGGCGAGCACGCGGATCAGCCCGGCGTACTGCGGATCGCCCAGCAGCCATGTCGCGAGCTGCCGGCTGAGCAGCAGCGCCACGCCACCCATCAGGCAGGACGCGCAGAACGCGTAGCACAGCGCGGCGGACAGCAGGCGCGACAGCCGCTGCGGATCGTCGCGGTACTCGGCGACATGTTTCACGATGGCCGCGCCGATGCCGCCGCCGGCCAGCACCGCCAGCAGCGACATCAGGCTCATGAACTGGCCGAGCTTGCCCACGCCCTCGGGCCCGGCGAACCATGCCACCAGCTTGATCGCCACCAGCCCGGCGAGCAGCCGCGCCGCGGTGGCGATGCTGGTGTAGAAGCCGGTGCGGACGATGTTCATGCGCCACGCCCGAACGCGTTGCAGGCGTCGATCACGCGATCCACGTCGTCATCGCGCAAGGTCGGCCCCATCGGCAGGCTCAGCACTTCCCCGCACAGCCGCTCGGTCAACGGCAGGTGGACGTGCTGCAACGACGGGTACGAAGGCTGCCGATGCACCGGCACCGGATAGTGCACCAGGGTCTGGATGCCCCGCGCGCGCAGATGCCGCTGCAACGCATCGCGCTGGGCGCAGCGCAGCACGAACAGGTGCCAGGCGTGCTGTTCCTCGCGAACCATGTGCGGCAGCCGGATCTGCGGATGGTGGATGCCATCGCGATAGCGACGCGCCACGCGGCGGCGCCACGCCACGTCCGCATCGAGATGCTTGAGCTTCACCCGCAGCATGGCCGCCTGCATTTCGTCGAGTCGCGAGTTCACGCCCTGGTAGAGGTGGCGGTATTTCACGTCGGAGCCGTAGTTGCGCAGCGCCGCGATCCGTCGCGCCAGCGCGTCGTCGTCGGTCACCACCGCGCCGCCGTCGCCCAGCGCGCCGAGGTTCTTGGCCGGGAAGAAGCTGAAGGCCGCGGCGTCGCCGAATGCACCGGCCCGGCAACCATCGAGCATCGCGCCATGGGCCTGCGCCGCATCCTCGATCAGCAGCAGCCCGTGCTGCCTGGCCAGTGCCTGCAGCGCCGGCATGTCGGCCAGCTGGCCATACAGATGCACCGCCATGATCGCCCGCGTGCGCGGACCGATCGCCGCTGCCACGCAGGCCGGATCGATATTGAACGTCGCCGCGTCGGGCTCCACCGGCACCGGCACCAGGCGGTTCTCGCTGATCGCCAGGAAGCTGGCGATGAAGGTGTTGCCGGGCACGATGACCTCGTCGCCCTCGGCGAGCAGGCCGAGTTCCCGGTAGCCGCGCAGGATCAGCGACAACGCATCCAGCCCGTTGCCCGTGCCCACGGCATGGCGCACGCCGCACCAGGCGGCGAACTCCCGCTCGAACGCCGCCAGCTCCTCGCCCAGCACATACCAGCCCGAATCGATGACGCGCGCCGCCGCGGCCTTCAGCTCGTCGGCGTAACGCGCGTTGACCTCGCCGAGATCCAGGAATGGGACGTCGACCCGGCGGGTATCCGCGATGGCGTCCATCACAGCGGCCACTCGTAGACATCGTGCACGATGGCGCGCGCACCGAAATATTCCTTCTGCGTGACCAGCCCGCCGTTGAGCACGGTGCCGGCCTGCTCGGTGGAGACACCGAAGGAAAAATGATGCCGGTCCGCATACGTGTCGCCGATCAGCGCGGCGAGCAGGAAGCTGAGCGCATCGAGCGGCCGCCCCTGCTCCGAGGCGGCCAGGTACTGGGTGTGCACCACGCGGCCAAAGTCGTAGACCAGGGCGCCGGCCAGCAGCACGCCGTTCCTGCGCGCCTCGTGCAGCACGATCTGCCCGGGGAAGCGCGCCTGCAGCAGGCGCAGCTCCGCCAGGCTGTGGGTCGGTGCGACGTGGTGCCTGTCCAGCACCTCCACCAGCAAGGCGTGGAAGTCGGCCGGGTCGGCGCCGACCTGCAGGTCGATGCCTGCCCGCGCCGCCTTCCTGACGGAACGCCTGCGCGCCTCGGTAAACCGGAACGGTTCCTGCAGCGCGATCACCGACGACAGGTCGCGACGGATCAGCCGCGCGCCCATGCGCTGCAGGGCGTACAGATCCTCCTCGGCCGGATACGCATGGAACACATGGGGCACCGCCTTGTAGACGATGCGCTCCACGCCGAGCGCGCGATAGTGCCCGGCGATCTGCCCGAACACGGCCAGCGTCGCTTCGGCGCGCAGGGCCTGGCTGCTGATCAGCCCGGCATAGGTGAGGCCGCCGTGGCTGGTCGCCAGCTTGCCCGCGAGGTTCGCCGGGAACACCGCCACGACTTCGCCATCGCGCTCGACCAGCACGGAGGCGTCGACGAAGCGGTCGGCGTGATAGTCCATGTAGCCGCGCCGATGCAGCAGGTTGCCGTTGCGCGAGCGCGCCACCAGCGCATCCCAGGCGCTCGCATCGGTAGGCGCATAGGGCCTGATGGTGAGCATCACGCGCCACCCTCGACGGGGGACAGGCGCGCCTCGGCGACGCCGAAGCCGTCCACGCCCATGTCGTTGCCGTTGTAGAACATCAGCAGCTTGTCGCGCTGGCGGATCAGCGCGGGATAGCAGAGGGTGCGCGAGTCCCAGCCGCTGGCGGAAAGCGTCAGTCCCAGCGACTCGTCGTGGCGTTCCCAGTGGATGCCGTCGTCGCTGCAGGCCACGCCGGGAAAATATTCGCCGGTGAGATTGCCCCGGGTGAAGTACATGAGGTATCTGCCGCCGAACCGATATACGCGCGGCCGACCGATGCGGTACTCGCTGCCGCGCGGCAGCAGGCAGACCTGGTCTTCGCGGGCCATCGCGCGGAGATCATCCGTCTCCGCATGGCGGATGTGGTAACGCGGAAACGGCTGGCCGCCGATGATTTCCCAGTCGTCGCCCACGGCATACCACAGCCGCCAGCGACCGTTCTCGTGGATGGCCGCATGCACCGCGCCGATGGTGCTGCGACCGGGCGCCCGATCCAGGATCGGCGTTTCCTGCACGCGCCGAAAGTGATCGCCGCCGTCGGTCGAGACAGCCAGGCCGGTGAAGGCCAGGAACTTGGCCCGCGCCACCCGCTGGAAGCCGACGTAGAACATGTGCAGGCCGCCCGGCGCGTCGACCACGTCGCCCAGGATCATCCCGTTGTCGTCGAAGCAGCCGGGGCGGCCGATGTCGAGCACCGGTTCGGCGCCGACCCGCACGATCGTCGCCGGATCGTCCGCCCGCACATCGACGTGGCCGATGCGGCTGACGCCTTCGTCGTCGCGAAACCCCGCGTAGACGCGGATGGTCTCGTCGTCGAGGCGATACGGCGTGGGCGTGAGCGCGGAGTGGCGCATCCAGCCGCCCACGCCCTGTCGCGCGGTTTCGAACACCAGCCCCTTTTTGCTCCACGCGTACATGCGCGCTCAGAGCTTCACGTCGAAGCTGGACTTGTCCGGCACGGCGCGCGCGGGCGAGCCCACGTAGATCCGCCCCGGCTCGGTATCGCGCGTCACCAGCGCACCGGCGCCGATCACGTTGTCGGATGCCACCCTGACGTGGTCGTTGAAGGTGCTGTTCACGCCGATGAAGCTGTTCGCGCCGATCTCGCAATAGCCGGAAATGACCGCGTGCGAAGCGATGAACACGTTGTCGTGCACCACCGTGCGATGGCCCACGTGGTTGCCGCTCCACAGGATGCAGTTGTTGCCGACGCGCACGAACGGCTGGATCACGTTGCCTTCGAAGATGAAGCTGTTCTCGCCCACCTCGGCGTTGCGCCACACGAAGGCGCGCGTACTGACATAGGTGGCGAGCCGATAGCCGCGGCGCTTCATGTCGAGGTAGAGGCGGGGG
>NZ_LMHR01000033.1:0-22313 GCF_001428465.1 Rhodanobacter sp. Root179
GCCGGACGTGGATCGGTCACGCAAGTGACTGATTCACGTGAGCACGTCCGGGCATGTACCGGAAGTGCGATAGAAGAAAGCGACAGGAAGTGGCTTTCTTCACAGGCTCTGAGAGCTCAGCGCTCGCGGTCCTGATGCGCGCCTTCGCGCGGCTGCGCCAGCAAGTCCATCACCGCCTGCCGCGCCTCCTCCACCCCGGTGCCGGCGGACGAAGAAAACACCTGGGCGGTGGCGGACAGGTTTTCGGCGGCGAACTGCTTGCGCAACGCGGCCAGTGCCTGCGCCGCCTGGCCCCGCGAGATCTTGTCCGCCTTGGTCAGCAGCACGTGGCACGGCAGCTGGGTGTCGAAGCAGAACTGCAGCATCAGCCGGTCGAATTCCTTCAGCGGATGGCGGATGTCCACGATCAGCACCAGCCCGCGCAGGCTGCGGCGCTGGTGCAGGTAGGCGTCGATCTCCTGCTTCCAGTGCTCGCGCATGTCCAGCGGCACCTTGGCGTAGCCGTAGCCGGGCAGGTCGATCAGGCGCAGGTCGGGGGTCGGTCGCTCCTGCGCATCCCGGTGCGGCGGCAGGCTGAAGGCCACCATCTGCTGGGTGCGCCCCGGCGTCTTCGAGGTGCGTGCCAGTCCCTTGTGGTTGGTCAGTGCGTTCAGCGCACTGGACTTGCCCGCGTTGGAACGGCCGGCGAAGGCGACTTCCGCGCCCTGGTCGACGGGAAGCTGGCTGATGCGATGGGCGGCGAGCACGAATTGCGCGCCCTGGAGGGGATTCGACATGGGGATGGTTTGACCAAGCTGGGGTGGCACAGGGATAATTCTTCGGTTTCTGCCTGTTGCGGACCGCATGGCCGCAATCGCTGGCAGTGTTTGCAAGTCTCTCGGGAGTCAAGTGTATGAGTTTTCGGTCCGCTGGTTTTCGGCCCGCTGTTCTCGGGTCCGCCATGGCCCTCGTGTTCGCGCTGTCCGCCAGCGCCGCGATGGCCCAAGATGCCAAGCCGGAGACCGCGGCCCCCGCTGCCGCCAGCACCGCCGCTGCAGCGCCTGCCGCACCGGCCGTCGCCGCTGCTGAAGCCCCGGCCAAGCCGGGCGACGCCACCGCGGGCCAGGCCAAGGCCGCCGTCTGCGGCGCCTGCCACGGCATGGACGGCAATTCCGCCGACGCGCAGTACCCGAAGCTGGCCGGCCAGAGCGAGCAGTACATCGTGCGCCAGCTGACCGACTTCAAGGCCGGCAAGCGCCAGAACCCGATCATGATGGGCATGGCCGCGCCGCTGTCGACCCAGGACATGCACGACGTGGGCGCCTACTTCGCCAGCAAGACGGCGCTGCCGGGCGTGGCCGACCAGGCCCTGGTCGAGCACGGCCAGACGCTGTTCCGCCAGGGCGATTCGACCCGTGGCATCCCGGCCTGCATGGCCTGCCACAGCATCGACGGCCGCGGCAATCCGGGTGCGATGTATCCGCAGCTGACCAGCCAGCACGCGCAGTACATCGAGGCGACGCTGAAGTCCTGGCACGACGGCACCACCTGGGGTGACGACGCGCACGCGCAGATCATGCCGGCGATCGCCAAGCAGCTGACCCCCGACGACATCGCTGCCCTGGCCAGCTACATCGAAGGCCTGCACAGCGCCGACAGCCAGCCGGCCGCCACTCCCTGATCGAACCCGCGCCGACCTTCAAACGTCGGCGCGCTGGTTTTCGCGCCCCACTTTCGAGGTCTGCCATGTTGAAGCGTCTGCCGTTCCTGTGTGCCGCCCTGCTCGCGCTTGCCGCCTGCAGCCATGACAGCAACAACGGCAGCCCCGCCGCCGAGGCCAGCGCTCCGGCCGTCACCAGCACGGCGCCGGCCAGCGCCGTGAGCAGCCCCGCCACGGCCGCTGCCGCCAGCACCGCCGCGACGCCCGCCAGCAGTGCGACCGTCGCGCCGGCCCAGGCTCCCGCCGAAGCGGCAACGCCGGCGGTGGCCGCCGCGCCGTTCGTGGACACCGGCAAGTGGGTCGAGGGCAAGAACTACTTCCGCATCGATCCGGCGCAGCCGACCAGCCACCCCGGCAAGATCGAGGTGACCGAGGTGTTCTCCTACGGCTGCCCCGCCTGCAACGCCTTCCATTCCACCGTCGACCGCATCGCCAAGAGCCTGCCGTCGGACGCGGTGATGAACTACCTGGCCGCCTCGTTCCGTCCCGACGAAAACTGGCCGATGTACCAGCGCGCGTTCTACACCGCGCAGGCGCTGGGCGTGGTCGACAAGAGCCACGACGCGATGTACGACGCGGTGTGGAAGAGCAAGGAACTGTCGACCTACAACGCCACCTCCAGCGGACTGAAGCCGCACGAGGCGTGGCCCACGATCGAGGACGCGGCGAAGTTCTACGCCAAGTACGGCGTCGACCCGAAGGAATTCGTGGCCGTCGCCAACTCGTTCAGCGTCAACACCCAGATGAAGCGCGCCGACGACCTGATGAAGGCCTACGGCGTGGAAAGCACGCCGACCATGATCGTCAACGGCAAGTACCGCTTCACCGCCGGTGACGCGGGCGGCTACGCGCAATCGATCGAGCTGACCTTGTGGCTGGTGTCGAAGGAAGCGGCCGGCAAGTAGGCGCTTCGGTTAAGCTGGTCAGCCGGCATCCCCACCGCATTCGAGCGAAGAAACCCATGTTCCAGCGATTCGCCTGTTCCCGCGTCCTGATCCTGCTTGCCGGCCTGCTGCTGGCCACCGCCTGCACCGCGAAATCCGGTGCGGTGGACCCGTACACCGACGGCGCCGAGTACGTCACCCTGCCCGCCCCGCACCAGCGCTACAGCAGCGAGGGCAAGGTGGAAGTGGTCGAGGTGTTCTCGTATGGCTGCATCCATTGCGCCCACTTTGCGCCGGTGGCCGATGCGCTGGCCAAGCAGTTCCCCAAGGGCGTGGAGTTCAAGCTGCTGCCGGCGCCGTTCAGTGCCGAATGGGTGCCGTTTGCCCGGGCGTTCTACGCGGCCAGGCAGCTGGGCGTGCTGGATCGCACGCACCTGGCCCTGTTCCAGGCGAAGTTCGAACAGCACTATCCGATCAACTCGATGAACGAACTGGCCGACTTCTACGCCCGCGCGGGTGTCGATCGCGCCGCGTTCATGCAGGCGGCCACGTCGACCCAGACCACCGACCAGATGAAGAGCGACCTCGCCCTGATCCAGAAGTGGCAGGTCGATGGCACGCCGACCATCGTGATCAACGGCAAGTACCGCGTCGCCGCGGTGCACTCCTATGACGAGATGGTCGCCGTCACGCAGTGGCTGGTGAAGCGCGAGCTGGCCGGCAAGTAATCGCCGGGTTCCCCGGCGGCTGGCGTGGCATTCACAACGGATGGATCATGCTTGCCGTCATCTCGGCGCATGAACCCATGCGCCGGCTTCCCCTTTTCGCGTAGTGGCCCGCCATGACTCGCGCCTCCGTTTCCACCGCCCCTGCCGAGCGCCATCTGCGCCTGCTGAGCTGCAACATCCTGGCCGGCGCCAGCGTGCAGCGCTATCGCCAGTACGTGACCCGCAGCCTCAGTGCAGTGCTGCCCGGGCGCAGCAAGATGGACAACCTCGACCGGCTCGCCGAAGTGCTGGCGCAGTTCGACGTGGTCGGCCTGCAGGAAGCCGATGCCGGCAGCCTGCGTTCGGGTTTCCTCAACCAGACCCGCTACCTCGCCGAAACCTCCGGCCTGCCGTTCTGGAGCCACCAGCCCAACCGGGCGATGGCGAGGCTGGCGCATTCGGCGAACGGGCTGATCAGCCGGCTCGAACCGCATTCGGTGACGGACTACCCGCTGCCCAGCCGCATCCCGGGCCGCGGCGCCCTGCTGGCCCAGTTCGGTGAAGGCGACAACGCGCTGGCGGTGATGATCGCGCACCTGTCGCTGAGCGCGCAGGCGCGCGCGCGCCAGCTCGGCTTCATCGCCGAGCTGCTGCAGGATTTCCCCCATGCGGTGCTGATGGGCGATCTCAACGCCGAGCCCGGCAGCGCCGAGATGAAGCATCTTTTCGCCAAGTCCACGCTGCAGCCACCAGCCCAGCCCACGCCCACCTTCCCCAGCTGGAAGCCGCGGCGGGCGCTGGATCACATCCTCACCTCGCCGGCGATCACGCTGGAGAAAACCTGGGCCTTGCCGCAGGCGTTCTCCGATCACCTGCCGCTGGCGGCGGAGATCCGCCTGCCGGCGCACGTCGGCGGCAAGGCCTCGGCGAAGCGCAGTCGATGACGTCGAACCGATGGCGACTGGCCTGGCCATGGCTGGCCCTGCTGCTGGTGGCGCTGCTCGGCGCGTGGTTGCGCTACGGCGTGGTCGAGCCCGGCTCGATGGCGCAGCAGTGCGGTGCCGGCCACGCGCCGTGGTGGTGCCCGTGGCGGCAACGGCTGGTACTCGGTTTCCTGCACAACGTGTATGGCATCGCGGCGCTGGTCGCAACCGCGCTCGCATTGTTGTGGAAGCGTCCGTGGCTGGCCTGGCTGGCCGCCGCGCTGGGCATCGTGGCGCTGCAGCTGTACTGCTTCGAGAGCGGCGCACTGGCCGCACTGATCGGCTGTCTACGCCTGATCAGGCTGCAGGCGGACGGCCTGCCGCCACGCCGACCACACCGGCAGGACCAGCAGCAGGTTCACACCCAGCCATAGCCACGCCACATGCGTGAGACCGGATTCCTGCCACAGCACCGTCGCCGCCAGCAGCGGCAGCAGGCAAGCCAGGAAGCGCTCCTCCAGCAACGGCATCAGCGGCGCGCGACGATCGGACAGCCAGCCGGACAGCGCGTAGCCGGCGCAGGGCAACAGGAACAGGCCCAGCGGAAAATCCCGGTAGCGCCCGTCGACCACCAGCAACAGGCCGTAGAAGCCCAGCGCGAACAACCAGCCCAGTCGCCACCACGACCGCGGCAGCGGCGGCGTCATCCCGCACAGGCGCGCGGCGATCCAGCGCGCCAGGCGCAGCGCGGTAAGCAGCGCCAGCACGCAGGCGCCCAGCGACACCGTCCATTCCCACGCGTCGCGACAGGCGTACCACATCTGCCGGAACTGCCAGGCCAGCGCGCCGCCGCTGGCCGCGCCGGCCAGCATCAGGGCCAGCCAGCCACGCGCTCCGCGCCAGCGACGCCGCCACGCACCGACCAGCAGGAACACGCCGGCGCCGGCCACGCCGGCCAGCCAGCCCGCCCACCAGTGCGGCTCTTCCACCACCGGCCCCTGCATCGCGAACTTCGGCCGCGCCTGCACATCGAAGATGCCCCAGTAGCCGCCCACGGTGCCTTCCTGGACGCGTTTCCACGGCTGGTCGAACGCTTCGATCACGTTGTACGGCATGTGCACGGTGGCCGCGTAGCGCAGGAATTCGCGCAGGTAGCGGGCCTCGTTGACCACGCTGGCGCTGGCCGCCTGGCGCGGGCGGCCGGCGCTGGGCCAGCCGGTCTCGCCGATCATCACGGCGCGGCCGGGAAACGCCTGCTGCACCTTCGCATAGACGTCGGCCACGTGCTGCACCGCCCGTTCGGGTGACACCGGCTGGTCTTCCCAGTACGGCAGGATGTGGATGGTCAGGTAGTCGACCGAGCCGGCCAGCTCGGGATGGCGCAACCAGAACTCCCACACGTCGGCGTAGGTCACCGGCACCGTGACCGCCTCGCGCACCTGTTTCAGATAGACGGCCAACTGGCTGGCCGGCAGATCGCCACGCAACAGCACCTCGTTGCCCACGATCACCCCGCGCAGCACCTGCGGATACCTGTTTGCGGTGGCGATGCCCAGTCGCACCTGCTCGGCGTTCGCCTTCGCGTCGCCGCCCAGCCAGATGCCCATCAGCACCTTCATGCCATGGCGTTCGGCGATCGCCGGCACCGCGCTCAGCCCCTGCCCTTGCGAATACGTGCGCACGCAATCGAAGCGCTGCGACAACGCGGCAAGGTCGGCATCGATGCGCTCGGCGCTGATGTGCGCCGTCGGGTCCAGTGGCGTCTCGCCGGCACGACGAAACGGCGCATACGACACGCAGGCGATGCGCGCCGACGGCGCATCCGGCAAGGCCACCGGTCGACCGATCGCCCACCACCACCACGCGGCGGCCAGTGCCATCACCACCAGCGCGAGCCACGCCGGCCAGACGCGACGGAAAACAGGCGAAGCAGCTGGCGACATGCCGATCCCGGTAAAGGCGTGGATGAAGCGCGACAGCTTAACAGGGCCCACCACGCACTCACCGAATGCCGACAAGTCGAAACGGGCCATCCACTACACTGGCCGCGATCCACCGCAGGAGTTGTCATGTTTTCATTCGCTTCGTCGCGGCGCGTGCCGCTGGCCTGGCTGGCGCTGGCCGGCGCCTGGCTGCTCACCGGCTCGACCGCACTGGCCGCCACGCCCGACGCCGCGCAACGCGTCGCCTTCAAGCAGGCGTATGCCGTCGCCCAGCAGGGCGGCGACGGCTGGCGCCAGTTTGCCGGCAACCTGCACGACTACCCCTTGTATCCGTACCTGGCTGCGGCGGCGCTGCAACACGACATCCAGCAGGTCGACCGCGCCAGCGTGGAAGCCTATCTCGCGCAGTATCCGGACTGGATCCCCGCGGCCGACCTGCGCCGCGCGTTCCTGCTGGAACTGGCGCGCCGACAGGACTGGAGCGGCTTTCTTGCGCTGTACCAGCCCGGCCTCGGCGACACGCTGAGCTGCGACGCGCTGCAGGCGAAACTCGCCGGCGGCGGCAAGCTGGACTTCCAGCGCGACCTGGCCGAACTGTGGACCCGTGCCAACCTGCCCGGCGCCTGCGATCCGGTGCTCGACGCGGCGCACGACCAGGGCCTGCTCACCGACGCACGGCTGTGGACACGGATCGATCGCGCGGCCGACGCCGGCCAGGCCGGCACCATCACCAGCCTGGCCAGCTGGCTGCCTGCCAGCGAACAGCCCACCGCGCAGCAACTGGCCACCGCGCTGCGTGATCCGGCCGCCGCGGTCGCCGATGCGACGAACTGGCCCGACGGCACGCGCCAGCGCCACGCCGTCACGCTGGCGCTGACCCGGCTGGCCCGACGCCAGAGCGACAGCGCCGACGCCGCGTGGCAGCAGCTGCAATCGCGCTTCACGCTGAGCGAAGCCCAGCGCAAGCGCATCCTGCAGACACTGGCGCTGTTCCGCGCCACCGACTTCGACGACGACGCCCTGGCCCGGCTGATCGCGCTACCCGCCGCCGCGCAGACCGACAGCACCCGCGAATGGCGCGTGCGCGTGGCACTGGCCCGGCAGGACTGGAGCGCGGCGCTGGCGGGCATCGAGGCGATGCCCGCTAGCCAGCAGCAGGATGGCGAATGGCAATACTTCCGCGGCCGCGCGCTGGCCGCGCTGGGCCGTGCCGACGAAGCCCGGCGGCAGTTCGCCGACCAGGCCGACCAGCCGACCTTCTTCGGCTTCATGTCGGCGGATCGGCTCGAACAGCCGTACGCGATCTGCCCGCTGACCCTGGCCGACGACCCGCAGCGCGAACAGCAGCTGCTGGCGATGCCGGGGCTGGTGCGCGCGTTCGAGCTGTACGCGGTGGACCTGCCGAAGCTGGCCCGGCGCGAATGGACACGCGCCCTGCAGGGCAGCGACGTCGCCACGCAAAGGATCGCCGCCGACATGGCCAACCGCCGCGGCTGGTACGACCGCGCCGTGTTCACCCTGAGCAGCGGCGATGCCTTGCGCCTGTATGACCTGCGCTTCCCGCTGGCCAGCCAGGACGGTCTGGTGCCGCAGGCCGAGCAGGCCGGCATCGAACCGGCCTGGGCCTACGGCATCCTGCGCGCGGAAAGCGCGTGGATGAGCGACGCGCATTCCGGCGCCGATGCACGCGGCCTGATGCAGTTGCTGCCGGAGACCGCGGCGCTGGTGGCCAGGCGCAACGGACTGGACTGGGCCGGCAGCGACAGCCTGTACGACCCGGCCACCAACATCGCGCTGGGCACCCGCTACCTGGCGCAGATGGCGGCGCGCTTCAACGGCTCGCCATGGCTGGCCAGTGCCGCCTACAACGCCGGCCCGAACAAGGTCGACCAGTGGCTGGCCGCCCGCGGCACCCTGCCCACCGACCTGTTCGTGGCCAGCATTCCCTACAAGGAAACCCGCGAATACGTGGCCCGCGTGATGGCCTTCAGCGTGATCTACGACTGGCGTCTGGACGGCCATACGGTGGTGCCGCTGGCCACCCGCATGGAGGCGATCGGCCAGCCCTACAGCCTGCCCGGCAATGGCACGCCACGCCGCGAAGTAAGCTGCCCGGCGCCGACCACCGCGCCGACGACGGCGCCGGCCAACGCCGCCAGCGTTTCTCGCTGACCGATCTCCGCACCTGTTTCAGCAAGGAACGCCGCCCATGGCCGCACAGCAACTCGTCATCCTCGGCGGCACCGGTTTCCTCGGCCAGCAGCTGGTCCCGCGACTGGCCGCCGACGGCCATCGCATCGTGCTGCTCAGCCGCGATCGCGAGCGGCATCGCGCACTCGCCGTGCTGCCGGGCGTGAGCGTGCGCAACGCCGACATCTACGATGACGCCGTGCTGCGCCGCCAACTGGCAGGCGCCGATGCGGCCATCAACCTGGTCGGCATTCTCAACCAGAGTGGTCGATACAGCTTTCAGCGCACCCACGTCGAACTGACCCGGCGCCTGATCGCCGCCTGCCACGACAGCGGCGTCGGACGCCTGCACCAGATGAGTTCGCTGAAGGCCGGCCAGGGCCTGTCGCAATACCTGAAGACGCGTGGCGAAGCCGAAGCCCTGGTCAGGGCTTCGGCACTGGACTGGACGATCTACCAGCCCAGCGTGATCTTCGGCCGCGGCGACGGCCTGGTCAGCCGCTTCGCCGCGCTGCTGCGGAACATGCCGGCGCTGCCGCTGGCGCGCGCGCAGTCGCGCCTGGCGCCGACCTGGGTCGGTGACGTGGCGGAGGCGATCGCCCGCTGCGTGAACCACGAGCGCCTGGGCCGGCAGCGCAGCTTCGAGTTGTACGGCCCTGACGTGCTCAGCCTGGACGAGATCGTGCGCCGCATCCGCGATGCCGCGGGCCTGCGCACGCCGATCGTCGCCCTGCCCGACAGCCTCGGCCAGTTGCAGGCACAGTTCGCCGAGCTGTTGCCGGGCAAGCCGTTTTCCCTGGACAACTTCCGTTCGCTGCGCACCGATTCGGTGGGCAAGGTGGATGGCTACGCCGCCCTCGGCATCACGCCCCAGCCGCTGGCGCCGTGGCTGCCGGTGCTGCTGGGCGAACCGGCGCGGCAACGCCGGCTGGCCGCGGCGCGATCGCTGCGGCGCTGAGCGGTTTTCAACCTCTCAGGTCGGACGCGCGATGGAAGCAAGTCGCAGGAAGTGGTTTTCTTCACGGACTCCGGGAAGTCGCTGCTCACCGATTCACAGCAGGCCCAGCAACACCCGCAACCGATCCAGCTTGCCGCGGTAGCGTGGCGCCCGCGGCTCCTGCCAGCGCAACGGCTCGCGCAGCCGCGCGGTGTTGCCAGCCGCGCCCTGGCGCCGGTTGGCCTGGACGTCCAGGCAGGCCTGGTCCTCATCGAGCCCGAGGAAGTTCAGCAGGTGATGCAGTTGCAGCGGCGGATCGGCCAGCAGCGATTCGTGCTCATGCACGAACACGCGCCCGCGATGCAGCTGCTGCCAGTGCGCGTAGAGTCCGTCGTAGTCGCGCCAGAAGCTCGCCAGTTCGTCGAGGTCGTAGCTGAACTCGTTGTAGGACGTGAACAACTGGCGATAACAGCTCAGGCAGTTCTCCAGCGGATCGCGACGGCAATCCACCAGTCGCGCGCCGGGCAACATGGCCATCGCCGCGCCCATCAGGTGCCAGTCCTGGTCGCTCTGGTCGATGAAGCAGCGCTTGTCGTCCTGCGCGCGCACGGCCCGCGCCAGATAGTCGCGGCCAAGCCGCGCCCAGTCCGTCGGCGTGGCCTCGATGGTCCACTGGGGAAATTCCCGCTGCCGGCGCCTCGATTCTTCCTCGATCACGGCACGCAGATGCTGCGGCCGCTCGCTCGCGTCCACCTGGGCATGCCCGGCAAGCACGCGCCGCAGCAGGCCGCCGCCCGAGCGCGGCAGCCCCGCGATGAAGACGACCTGCTCGCCCAGCCGCGAATCCTCGACCTCGCCCGGCGGCTGGGCGAAGGCCGCGCGGATGCGCGCGATCCGGGCGGACACCGACGCCGCGTTCCAGCTCACCAGCTTGCGCTTCTGTCCATTGGCCTTGCGCAGCGTGCGAAATGCGGCATGGTAGTCGCCCTGGTCCTCCAGGCAGCGGGCCAGCGCGAAGCCCAGCATCACGCGCGCCTGTGGCGACGTGCCGGGACGTTGCATCGCCTGTTTCAGGCGGGCCAGGTCATCCTTCGAAAACGGCTCGACCTGCAACCTGGCCAGGCCGAGCCACGCCTCGGCGTGATCCGGTTCATGCCGCAAGGCCTCGCGATAATTCGTGCACGCGGTGCCCACCGCACCCAGGCTGGCCTGGGCCTCGGCCAGCAGGCTGCGCATCACCGGATCGTCGGGGGCGAGGTCCACCGCCCGATGCAGCGCCGTGATCGCACCGGCCGTACGCCCCTGCTGCTGGAATGCACGGCCCAGGCTGAACCATGCCGGCGGAAAATCGGGAGCCAGTTCGCAGGCACGGCGCAAGGACGAAAACGCGGTGGCGAATTCGCCCCCGCTGTACAGCGACATGCCCAGGTTCATGTGCAGCAGCGCGTTGTCCGGCTCCGTGACCAGCGCCCGCCGCAGGATCGCCACCGCCCCGGCATGGTCGCCCCGGATATGCGCCACCAGCCCCTGCAGGCGCTGCGCCTCGACAAAATCCGGCGCCATCGCCAGCACGTCGGCCAGCGCCGCGCCAGCGGCGTCCAGCTCGCGACGCGCCATCGCCACCGTGGCCTCGTCGTAGCGCTGGCGCGCCGCCGCCGGCAGGCCGGCGGTGCGGCCGAGCAGCAGCGGATGAACCTGCATTGCCACCATCTTGCGTTTCCCGGATTACCCCATAGAGCCAGCTTAAGCGAGGGGGGCCGCATCTGGAAGCAATGATCCGGCCAGGCCATCCGCCATGAAGGCCCCGTTCCGGGAACAAAAACCCGCCTCACCCGTCTGTGGAAGCGGGGCGACCGCGGCATCGCGGCCATCCGTGCATGGCTTCCTCTACCATGATCCGCTCGTCCACCCAGGAATCGTTGCGCATGTCCGGCCATCCGGCAGCTCCCCCCTTGCAGGCGCAGAGCGCACTTTCGCCAGCGGCCGCGCAACATCTTGCCGAGGCGCGCGGTGCGCTGGGCCGCGGCGAACTCGAACACGCCGAACGGTTGTTGGTCCATGTGCTGGCATTGGCGCCCACATGCACGGAAGCGCACCGGCTGGCCGGCATTGCGGCGCTGATGGGCAACAACGTGGCCAAGGCCATCGAACATCTGCGGCATGCACTCGCCACCCGCCCGGACGACCCCACGCTCAACATGAACCTGGGCAGCGCGCTGATCGAAACCGGCGCCGCCGACGCGGGCCTGGCTTACCTGCAACGCGCCAGCGAGCTTGCGCCCCAGGACGCCGCAAGCTGGTACAACCTGGGCAAGGGCCTGCAGTTCTGCGCGCGCATGGAGAGCGCCCGCGACGCCCTGCAACAGGCGCTGTCGATCGAGCCTGCCCATCTGCAGGCGCGCAACACACTGGCAACCGTGCTGACCAGCCTTGGCGACACAGCCGCCGCCGTGGCGATCCACCGCGAAACCCTGCGGCGACAGCCGGATTGCGCCACCGCGTGGTTTGCCCTGGCCAACATGAAGGTCGAACCCTTCAGCGCAGACGACGTCACCGGGCTGCACGCCCAGCTGGCCCGCTCCGATCTTCCGGACGACGCGCGCCTGCTGCTGGGTTTCACCCTCGCCCAGGCACTGGAAGACCAGGGCGACCACGCACGCGCGTTCGACGTGCTCGGCGCGGCCAACGCGATGAAACGGCGCAACGTGTACTGGAGCCGCGACGAAGAACGCGCCCGTGTCGAGGCGATCGCCGCCGCCTTCACCGGCTCCCTGCCCGCACCGCTGGACCCCACCCTGGGCAAGGAGGCCATCTTCGTGGTCTGCATGCCGCGTTCCGGCTCCACCCTCACCGAGCAGATCCTCGCCGCGCACCCGCAGGTCGATGGCGCCGATGAAATCCTCGACTTGCCCCAGCTGCTCGACGAAGAATCCGCGCGCCGCGGAAAAGCCTTCCCTGCATGGGTGCCGGAGGCCAGCGCCGACGACTGGCATCGGCTGGGCCAGGCATATCTCGCGCGCACCCGGCGCTGGCGCCAGCAGCGTCCCCGCTTCACCGACAAGAACGTGGACAACTGGGCCTACGTGGGCGCTGCCTTGGCGATGCTGCCCGGCGCCCGCGTGGTGAACTCCCGCCGCGATCCGCTGGAAACCTGCTTCGCCCTGTACCGCCAGCTGTTCGGCAACCAGTCCGTCAATTACAGCTACGACCTGGATGACATCGTCGACTACTACGCCGGCTATGCGCAGTTGAGCAAGCTCTGGCAGCAGCGCCATCCCGCGCAATGCTTCGACCACGACTACGAAGCCCTGCAAGCCGAGCCCGAGGCGCAGATCCGCCGCCTGCT
Source organism: Rhodanobacter sp. Root179 (assembly GCF_001428465.1). Lineage (NCBI taxonomy): Bacteria > Pseudomonadati > Pseudomonadota > Gammaproteobacteria > Lysobacterales > Rhodanobacteraceae > Rhodanobacter > Rhodanobacter sp. Root179. Next base: position 12,630 of record NZ_LMHR01000033.1, read on the forward strand.
GGACTTCTGCGAACTGCCGTTCGACTCCGCCTGCCTGGCCTTCCACCAGTCATCCCGCACCGTGCTGACGATCAGCGCGGCACAGGTGAGGCAGCCGCTGCGACGGGATACGGCGCGCAGTGCGCGGTATGGAGAGAAGCTCGATGCGCTGCGGGAGAAGCTGCGGGCGGCGGGAGTGTCCTGGTCAGATGTTCGACCTGCCCGCGGCGAAGAGTAGGGGCTTCGGAAAGCCCATCCCACCGCCAGAACTGCGCCCAACCGTCGGTGCACCTGCCTGCCGTCGGATAATGGCCCTGACTCCTTTTGCTTCTCCATTTGTTCTGGCGCTGGATGAGGCGTAGCGGTTCACCGACGCGACAAGAGCCCGTGGCATCATCCCCCCATGCACATCTACCTGGTCGGCGGCGCGGTCCGCGACAAACTGCTGAAGCGCCCCGTGGTCGATCATGACCGCGTGGTGGTGGGTGCGACGCCGGAGGCCTTGCTGGCGCTGGGTTACAAGCCGGTGGGCAAGGATTTCCCGGTGTTCCTGCATCCGCAGACGGGCGAGGAATATGCGCTGGCGCGGACCGAGCGCAAGAGCGGGCGCGGCTATCACGGCTTCGTGTTCCAGGCCGACGCCACGATCACGCTGGAGCAGGACCTGGCGCGGCGCGACCTGACCATCAATGCGATCGCCGAGGACGAGCACGGCACATTGACCGATCCGTTCGGCGGCGTGGCCGACATCGAGGCGCGCGTGCTGCGCCACGTGTCCGAAGCCTTCGTCGAGGACCCGGTGCGGGTGTTGCGGGTGGCGCGGTTTGCCGCGCGTTTCGCGCCGCTGGGCTTCAGCGTGGCCGCGGAAACGATGGCCCTGATGCAGCAGATGGTGCGCGACGGTGAGGTCGATCACCTGGTGCCCGAGCGGGTGTGGGCCGAGACGCGCAAGGCGCTGGGCGAGGCGCGGCCGTCGGCGTTCCTGCGGGTGCTGCGTGAATGCGGTGCGCTGGCGGTGCTGTTCCCCGAAGTGGACGCGCTGTACGGCGTGCCGCAGCGCGCCGAGTTCCATCCGGAGATCGACACCGGCGTGCACGTGGAGATGGTGCTGGATGCCGCGGCGACGCTGGCGCCCGGCAACGACGTGGTGGGTTTCTGCGCGCTGACCCACGACCTGGGCAAGGCGCTGAGCCCGGCCGCCGAGCTGCCGCGCCACGTCGGCCACGAGCATCGCGGTGTGGCGCCGTTGCGCGCGCTGGTCGCACGGCTGAAGGTGCCCACCGAACATGCCACGCTGGCCGAGCTGGTCTGCCGCGAACACCTGAACGTGCATCGCGCGTTCGAGCTGAAGCCGGCCACCGTGCTGAAGCTGCTGACCGCGACGGATGCCTTGCGCCGGCCGGCACGGCTGGACCTTTTTCTCGTCGCCTGCACCGCCGACAAGCGCGGCCGCCTGGGCCACGGCGACGACGCCTACCCGCAGGCCGATTACCTGCGCGAGGCGCGGGCGGTCGCCGCCGCGGTCGAATCCGCCTCGTTCGTGGCGCAAGGCATGGCCGGCCCGGCGATCGGACAGGCGATGGAAAACGCGCGCGTCCAGGCGATCGCCGAGCTGAAGGCGAGCCCTTCGGGGAACCGATCCGCGGTATAAAGGCGCGATGATTTTGCCGCCCGCAACGGGCGGTGGCGTCCCCTTGCCTGTTTCGGAGTTGCCCGTGCCGCGTGCCTTTACCCGCCCCTCTCCCGTTCCCCAGCGCTTCCGCCCGCTATGGTGGCTGGCGATCAGCTACCTGGTGATCACCTTCGCCACCCGCGTGGTGCTGCTGGTGATGTCGGGTGCCGAGGTACCGCACACCGCGTTCAATCTCGCCTATGCGTTTGGCGTGGGACTGTTCTACGACGTGGTCACCTTCATCTACGTGGCGTGGCCGCTGGTGCTGTTCCTGTGGATCGTGCCGACCCGGTCGGGGCGGGTGGCGCCGCTGTTGCGCTGGCTGGCCTATGCCATGGCGATGGCGCTGGCGTGCACGCTCTGCCTGGTCGCGCTGCACCTGCACTATCACGCCGGGCTGAAGGAAACCTGGCCGGCACTGCTGCCGTTCCTGTTCGTGCTGCCACTGGCGGCGTTCACTTACACCTCGCGCGCCGGCCAGCGGGTGCTGTACGGGTTCGCGCTGCTGCTGATCTACGGCCTGCTGTTCGTGGCCGCCTCGGAGCTGGTGTTCTGGAACGAGTTCAGCGTGCGCTTCAATTTCATCGCGGTGGACTATCTGGTCTACACCACCGAGGTGATCGGCAACATCCGCGAGTCGTACCCGATCGGCCTGTGGGTGAGCCTGCTGGCGGTGCTGGCGCTGCTGGTGCTGGCGGTCGGCCACCGCGCCCTGCGCGTGCGCGACGATGGCAGCCGCTTCTGGCAACGAGGCAAGGTCGTGCTGCTGTGGCTGGTGCTGACGGTGATCTCGGTGGCCGCGGTGAACGGCAGCATGAAGGACCGCACCGGCAACAACTACGTCAACGAGCTGGCCGGCAACGGCATCTACCAGTTCTTCAACGCCTTCCGCAGCAGCCACCTCGACTACGCGAAGTTCTACCGCACCCTGCCCGACGACGACGCCTTCCGCCGCGTGCGCGAGATGCTGAAGACGCCGGACTCCAGCTATGTGAGCAGCGACCTGCACGACCTCACCCGGGCGATCCGCCGCAGCGGCCCGGAGAAGCGCCTCAACGTGGTGCTGATCAGCGTGGAGAGCCTGTCCGGCGATTACCTGGGCACCTTCGGCAACCCGCAGAAGATCACCCCCTACCTCGACTCGCTGGTCGACCACAGCCTGTTCTTCGACAAGCTGTACGCCAATGGCACGCGCACCGTGCGCGGGCTGGAAGCGCTGTCGCTGTCGGTGCCGCCGACGCCCGGCGATTCGTTGCTGAAGGCGCATGACAACGAGAACCTGTTCTCGCTGGCGGACATCTTCAACGACCGCGGCTACCAGTCCGACTTCGTCTACGGCGGTTACGGCGAATTCGACAACATGAACCAGTTCTTCGGCAGCAACGGCTACCGCACGGTGGACCGGCGCGACATTCCGAAGGGCGCCACGATCCACGGCGAGAACGTGTGGGGCGTGGCCGACGAGGACCTGTATACGCTGGCGCTGGGCCAGATGGACCAGATCCACGCCGCGGGCAAGCCGTTCTTCCTGCACATCATGACCACCTCGAACCATCGCCCGTTCACCTTTCCGGCAGGCCGGGTGAAACAGGCCAACGGCACGCGCGAAGGCGCCGTGGCGTATACCGACTGGTCGATCGGCGACTTCATCCGCCGCGCCCGCGAAAAGTCCTACTTCGACGACACCGTGTTCGTGATCACCGCCGACCACTGCGCCTCCAGCGCGGGCAAGACCAGCGTGCCGATCAACCGCTACCACATCCCGCTGTGGATCTACTCGCCGAAACACATTCCGCCGCAGCGGGTGGACCGGCTGATGGGCCAGGTCGACATCGCGCCGACCGTGCTGGGCCTGCTCAACTTCAGCTATCGCACGCGCTTCTTCGGCTACGACCTGTTCCAGCTGGAAGCCGGTCGCGAGCGGGCCTTCCCGGCCACCTACGAAAAGCTCGGCTACCTGCACGACGACGTGCTCACCGTGCTGGAGCCGCAGCGCAAGCTGGAGCAGATGAAGCCGGACTACGCCACCGGCGACGCCACGCCGATCGAGCCGCAGGACCCGCAGCAGATCGCCGACGCAGTGGCCTATTACCAGGTGGCCAGCGACCTGTTCAAGCGCGGCCAGCTGGGGCGGCGCCCGGCGGATTCGACGCCGGTGGAGCCGCTGCCCGTGGCCGCCAGCGCGCTTCCCGCGTCCCCCGGCTCGGCGCCCGCACCCGCCAGTTCGGCTCCGGCAACCGCCAGTTCGGCAGGGTCAGCGCCGGCGACGATGCGCTGAGAACGCTTCCACGCTCGCCAGCACCCTGGCGAGCGGCGTGCGCAGCAAGCCCAGCGCGATGACCACGCCGATGCCGTCGGCCAGCACATCGAAGGCATCGGCATCGCGGGGCGGGTCCAGCCACTGGGCGAACTCGATGAGGATGCCGAAGGCCAGGCAACCCAGCGCCGCCCATGCGCGTGGCCGCTGGTCGCGATAGACATTGCCCCACCAGCCCATCAGGCAGGTGAAGGTGATCGCGTGCAGCAGCTTGTCGCCGTACGGGAAGACCAGCGTGACGCCCGGATCGGGCGTCAGCGCCATCCACAGCGTCCAGGCCATGATCAACCCGCCGAGCACGACCCAGGCTTTGTGCCAGCGCAGCCGTCCAGACGTCTGAACGCGGAGCGCTTCGATCAAAGCCGGCCACCCTGGTCGGCGGCCAGCAACTCGGCCGGCAGCGGCAACGCTTCCAGCCCCCGCGCCAGCAGCATTGCCTGGAAGCGCTCGCCCATCTGGTCGGGCAACATCAGGCGCTTCACCTGCTGGGACAGCCGGTAGCGGGCGTGTTCGTCGGGCGCCTTTTCGTGGGCGTCCTCGAACACCTGCTGCAGGCCCGCGCCGATCAGGAACTGCGCCTGGGGCAGATACGCCGCCACGCCAAAACCGGCGCTATTGCCGGCCTCGGCCAGCGCGGTGAAATCGACCGAGGCGGTGAGGTCGTTGAGGCCCGGCAGGTATAGCGGGTCGTTGTGCGCATGATGACGGTAGTGCGCCATCAGGGTGCCGTCGTCGCGCTCGGGCAGGTAGAACTCGCGGCGCACATAGCCATAGTCGACGAAGAGCATCAGTCCGGCCACCAGCGACCCGGCCACCGCCTGCACCCAGTACGGCAGCTGCGGCAGGATTTCCGAGCGATAACCGTCGGCGAATTCGGCGCCCAGGTCGCGCTCGACGTGGCGCACGGCGCCGGACACCAGCGCATCGGCCGGTCGATCGGTGCGCTTCAGGCGACCTTCGCCGTCCAGCACCACATGTTCTTCGAACACTTCGCCATCGCGCATACTGAAACGCGTGGCCGGCAGGGCGTCGATCACCTCGTTGGCGAACAGCACGCCGCGCCAGTCCTGCTCCTGCGGCCGATCCAGCCATTGCACGCGCGCATTGAGTTCGGCCGGAAGATTCGCCAGCAGGCGTTCGCGCTGGCGCTCGCGCAGATCGGCGCTCGGCTCCAGGATCAGGTAATTCCGCGGCAAGCTGCCGGCGGCGGCGAGCGCTTTCAGTGCGGACTCGGCAAACGCGCCGCTGCCGCCACCGAGTTCGAGGAAGTCCGCCTGCTCGCCCAGCATCGCCAGGACCGGCTGCACCGCGTTCACCACGCAGCCGGCGAACAGCTCGCCCAGTTCCGGCGCGGTGACGAAGTCGCCGGCCGCGCCGAACTTGGTGCGACCAGCGCTGTAATAGCCCAGCCCCGGCGCGTACAGGCAACGCTCCATGTACTGCGCGAACGGCATCGGCCCGTGCGAGGCGATCTGCTCGCGCAGCAGTTGCAACAGGTGATCGGAGTGGGCGCGTTCGTCGGCGCCGGGCTCGGGTAAACGGGTTTGCATGGATGCGGCCCTGAAATTCAGCGCCGCAAGGATAGCGGATGAAGCCGCCGAGCCCGCGTGACGAATGCCATCGCCACGCGGGCCGGGGTTCAGAAGTCCTTCTGCAGGCTCAGGTACACGCCGCGACGGGGGCCGAACTGCGGGGCGCCCACGCCGATGCCGCTGCCGTCGCGCAGTTCATACGTGCGATCGAGCGCATTGATCACCGCCAGTTGCGCGTGCAGCTTGCCGAAACCAGCGAAGGCGAAGTCGTGCGCGACGTTGAGGTTCAGCTGGAAGTACGCGGGCAGCGAGGCTCCGTTCGGCACGTCGCCGTCCTTGCGCAGGCCGCTGCCGAAAAGATAGTCGGCACCGACACGAGTGCTGTCGTTCAGCGCGACGTTGATGCCACCGGACGAGGTGAGCTTCTGGTCGTGGTCCAGGAAGATCCAGTGGTTGTTGACGTAAGCCAGGTCGTCGGGATCGAAGTTGTACTGGCTGGTGATGATGCGCTGGCCGATCGCCTTGCCCAGCGAGGCGTTGAAGTACGCCGACAGCGGGCCCTGCTCGTAATTGGCGGTGAACTCCACGCCCTTCACCCGGCCCGCCGCGTAGTTGAAGGTGGAATAGACCAGGGCGGAGCCGAACTGGCCTTCGTCCTGCAGGCGCTGCACCTTGCGGTAGTAGGCGTCCACGCCCACGGTCCAGGCCGAACCGAGGTTCTGCGAGATGCCCGCGTCGAAATAATCCGAGCGTTCGGCCAACGGCGTGTTGTTGCCGGTGTCCGCCACGGCGTTGGTGGTGCCGTCGAATTTCGCGATGTTGCTGCTGGCGATCATCTCGGTCGCTGGCGGCGTGAAATAGCGCGAATAGCCGGCATGCACCACCGTGCTGCCGGTGGCCTGCCAGACCAGGCCAGCGCGGGGACTCAGCTGGCTCTCGCTGCGCGCCAGCTGATAGCGGTCGCCACGCAGGCCGTAGTTCAGCGTCCAGTTGGCGCCGAGGCTCCATTCGTCCTGCACATAGGCCGACCAGGTCCTTGCGGTGAGGCGGCTGGCGTCGAGGATGTTGACCGGTGTGGTGCTGGCCTGGTTGCCGTCGGCGTCGACCGGAAACACCCACGCGTCGTTGCCGCTGGCCGCGCGCTCGAAGCTGCCGTAGACGCCGTAGCGCAAGGTATGGTGATCGCCCATCGGCGTGGCGAAATCCGCCTGCAGCGTGCTGGCCCGGTTGCTGCGGGTGACACCGGAGGCGACGCCGTTGAACATCAGCTCGCCGATCCGGTCCGGCGCATAAGCGAGGCCGCTGTAACGCTGGCCGACGGACACCTGATAATCGGTGGCGCCCAGCTTGCCCTGCAACGCCAGCACGCCGAAACGGGTGCTCTCGCGCTGACGCTGGGCGAGGTCGGCCGAGTTGAAATTCACCGTGTCCAGGTAACCGAACTGCGGCGTCTGGTCCGGGTTGTTCGGGATATCGAAGCGGTTGTTGGCGACGCCGAACAGGAAACTCAGGCGGGTGTCCTTGTCGATCAGGTAGCTGATGTCGCCGAAGCCCTTCGCTTGATTCGTGTGGTCGTGGATCGGCTTGCGGCTCGCCGTGGGGTTCTCGATGCCGGCGTCGTTCTCCATGTAGTTGCCGGTGAAGAACCAGCGCCAGCGATCGTGGCTGCCCCACACCGATGCATTCGGATTCAGCGTGCCGTTGCTGCCGCCGGTAATGCCCACGCTGCCGCCATTGCCCAGGTCGTGGCCGCTCCTCGTGGTGATGTCGACCACCGCCGCCGTGCGCAGGCCGTACTGCGCCGGCAACGCACCGTCGAGCAGCTTCACGGTGTGGATCGTGCGCGCGTCGAGACTCTGGCCGAAACCGCCGATCGACTCGGGGATGATCACACCGTTGATGCGATATTGCAGGTTGGCGTGATCGCCGCGCACGTGCAGGCCACCGTAGGAATCCTGCACCACGCCCGGCGCCTGCAGCAGCACCTGGTTGATCGGCGTGGACGCGCCCAGCGGCAATTGTGCGATCGCCTTGTGATCGATCACGTACTGGCTGCTGCCGGTATCGGGCGACAGTGCGTTGCGGGCCTGGTCGAGCGCGCCCGACACCGAGATCGCATCCAGATCCTGCACCTGCGGTTGCCGGTTGCGACTGCCGCTGTCGGCCGGATCGTCGCCATGCGCCGCCGCAGTGGCAGCGGGGTCGGCAACGGTGGCATGGATGGCGAACGGCATGGCCAGCGCGACGGCAAGAGCCAGGGCGAGCGGGGAGTGTGTCATCGGGATTTCCGGCAGGGACGAGAAGTTGAATTGTTATGTTATAACATATCCAACACGGCGCACGACCGCCCGGGCCAGAAGTCACGCACCGTGTGACCGGCCATCGTGTTGAGCCCCGCTTCACGCGCACTCCCTAGACTGCGAAGAACGCAAGCCGCGCGCATTCGCCTCGTCTGCACGGAGTCGCCCATGAGCAAGTCACCCAGCCAACAGGTTCCCGCAGTCATCGCGCCGGGCGAGCCGGGCAGGATCACCGCGGCGATCCTCGATTTCGTCAGCGAAGTACCGGGCAGCCGGATCGACAGCAGCAAGGAACCGGCGAACGAGGCGCGCAAGCTGGCCAGCCGCGCCGCCCAGCGCGCCGCGCTGACTGCCGGCTCGCTGGCCTTGCCGCCAGGTCCGCTGGGCTGGCTGACCTTGTTGCCGGAGCTGATCGCGATCTGGAAAATCCAGGGGCAGATGGTCAGCGACATCGCCGCCGCCTACGGCCGCCACGCGAGTCTGGGGCGCGAACAGATGATGTGGTGCCTGTTCCGCCACACCGCGGCGCAGGCCTTCCGCGACCTGGTGGTGCGCATGGGCGACCGGCTGATCTTCCGCCGCATGTCGTGGGGCGTGGCCCAGCGCGTGGCGAAGCAGATCGGCGTGAAACTCACCCAGCGCACGCTGAGCAAGGGCCTGTCGCGCTGGCTGCCGGTGGTCGGCGCACTGGGCGTCGGTGCCTACGCGTACTACGACACCGGGCAAGTGGCCGCCACTGCGATCGAGATGTTCGAGAGCGAGATGACGATCGAGGAAACAGCCGACGCGGACGCCGCGACCACCGGCAAACCGAAACCGGTGCCGAAGCCGAAGCCGGCCGCGAAAGCGGCGCGGCGCGTGGCCGGCAAGCTGGTCGACAAGGCGGTCGCCACGGCCGCCCGCAAGGTCGCCGGCGCCGCGCAAAAAGCTGCCCGCAAGACGCACCCGAAGAAGCCCGACCCGCCCCAGCGCGGGTGACGCTGACGCGGCTTTGCGGCAAGCTGCAGGCTGCACAGTTGCCGGAGCCGCCGCATGTCACCTTCCGATGAACGACCCGGCGCAGATCGATCCGGCGCGGCTCGACCCGTCGCGCTGATCACCGGCGCCAGCCGTCGGGTCGGCGCGGTGATCGCGCGGACGCTGCATGCAGCCGGCTACGAGGTGGCGCTGCACTATCGTCATTCGGCCGCCGACGCACGTGCGCTGGCTGACGAGCTCGAAGCGCAACGCAGCGGCAGCACCCTGCTGCTGCAGGCCGAACTCGCCGAGCTATCGACGTTGCCCGGCATGATCGATCAGTTGCTCGAGCGCTATGGCCGTCTGGATGCGCTGGTCAACAACGCGTCGGCGTTTTTTCCCACGCCCGCGGACACGGCCACCGCCGAACAGTGGAACGCGCTGTTCGCCTCCAACGCGCAGGCGCCGTTCTTCCTCAGCCAGGCCGCCATCCCCGCGCTGCGCGCATCGGGCGGCGCCATCGTCAACATGATCGACATCTACGCCGAGCGTCCGCTGGCCGGGCATCCGCTGTACTGCATGGCCAAGGCTGCGCTGTCCGCGATGACCCGCTCGCTGGCGCTGGATCTGGGCCCCGACATCCGGGTCAACGGCGTCGCCCCCGGCGCCGTGCTGTGGCCGGGCGACGGCAAGGCCTACGACGACCAGCAGGCAATGCTGGCACGCACGCCGCTGCAACGCTCCGGCTCACCGGACGACGTGGCCAGCGCGGTGCTGTGGCTGCTGCGCGACGCACCGTTCGTGACCGGGCAGATCATCCGGGTGGATGGAGGAAGGACGTTGGCGGTGTGAGGTTCGGGCGTCGCTTCGATGGGCGATGCGGTAGCGTGGACCCCACCCCTGCCCTCCCCTGCTCGCAGGGGAGGG
>NZ_LMHR01000034.1:0-1281 GCF_001428465.1 Rhodanobacter sp. Root179
TGCTGCCGTCTAACAAGTCATTCAAGCGGACGGCTACGCCGCCGCTTAATTCCAGCGTTAGGCTCCAATGCGAATCTCCGTTTCAATTTTCCTACTTGTGTTCCTGGCTTCCTGTACGACTTCGTTTCCGGTCCGCAAAACGGCGGTCGGCGAAAAGTTCAGTGTGCAGGAACTTAAACGTTGCGAGCGACTGCGCGGGCATATCGAGCAGATCGGCTTTATTTCCAGTACGTGTGTCTACCCAGCACCGGATGCGGGAAAGTCTTGCGAGGATCGGAGCGGTTGCGTTGGTCGTTGCGATGCACCGGTAAAGGCGCTTAGGAATCAGCCCGTGGTCGGCCGTTGCAGCGCGCTTGTTGGCCAACTTGGTTGCATGAATGTGGTAATCGCAGGCCGGGCGACTGGTGACATGTGTACAGACTGATTTTCTTCTATCCCGTGATCTGGCCTAACATCTCGTTCGAGGCGGACGGCTACGCCGCCGCTCAACTCCAGCGTTAGAGCCCTTTGCAACGATGCCTCTCAATGACCTCAACGAGCTTCTAGCTCAACACACGGGTGACGACGTGGATACCCTCTTAAAATCAGCATCGTCGAGCCGGAGATACCGGCTGGAGAGGCTGCTTACCGTTGTTTCGGCACTGTTCCTGTCAGTCGCCATTCCTCTCATTGCGCTGGCTGTCACGCGTGCGTACGCGCCCAATCCTTTTTTAAGAGTGGTCATCATTGTTTTCGTGCTCTCAGGTATGTATGCCAGCCTCAGGTTGGTCTTACCAGTCAATAGGTGGCTCCTTCAACGAGCTGTGGTCCGAGCATTTGCTCATCGGAGCAGTGCGGCCAGGCTCTAACAGTTCGTTCAAGGCGGACGGCTTCGCCGCCGCTTAACTCCAGCGTTAGGCGGCAGAGCATTTTCCTTCGCAGTTTTTCGCCGCCGCCGCGTTTCGGCTCCATGTTTGCAAAGCGCGTTGTGTCGTTTCGGGCTGGCCTGCGTTGCCGCCTTTCGCGCGCTTGTTCGTTCGACGTGTCTTGCGCGCGTCGGCGCATCTCGCCTCTTCGCACTTCATGGTGCGCGCGGCTCGTCGCAGCCTGGCGTTTGTCGTCAGCGGTTCGTTCTTCGCGCGCAGGCCACAATCTTCGCGGCATTGCCGGGCATTCAAAGCAGCGTTATTGTGCAGGTCACCGACGGCGTAGCGTGCTGCCGTCTAACAAGTCATTCAAGCGGACGGGACAGTTCCTACGCTTTAGTGGACACCCTGAACTAGCTTTTCAGGAGCCCACAAC
>NZ_LMHR01000035.1:0-24177 GCF_001428465.1 Rhodanobacter sp. Root179
AAGGATGGCGCCGGCGTGCTCACCCTGACCGGTGCCAACAGCTACGCCGGCGGCACCACGATCGGTGCCGGCACGCTGCGCGGCGACACCGCCAGCGTGCAGGGCGACATCGTCGATCACGGCGCGCTGGTATTCGACCAGGCGGTCGATGGCAGCTATGCCGACGACCTTTCCGGTGGCGGCAGCCTGGGCAAGACCGGTGCCGGCACCCTGACCCTGAGCGGCGACAACCACGCCTTCAGCGGCGACGCCGAGGTCCTGGCCGGCGGCCTGGCGGTGGACGGAACGCTGGGCGGTTCGCTGGTCATGGACGCCGGCACGCGCCTGTCGGGCAGCGGCACGCTGGGCAACCTGGACCTGGCCGGCACGCTGGCACCGGGTCATTCGATCGGCACGCTTTCGGCCAGTGGCGACGTGACGATCCGCAGCGGCGCGTCCTATGAAGTGGAGACCGACGCAGCCGGTCACAGCGATCTGCTTGCCGTGACCGGACACGCCACGCTGCAGGGCGGTTCCGTGCTGAACCTGGCCAGCGACGGCAGCTACACGACGCAGACCACCTACACCATCCTCACCGCCGCCGGCGGTGTCGAGGGCCAGTTCGGCGCGGTCACCACCACGCTGGCCTTCCTCGATCCCAGGCTCGATTACCTGGCCAACGCGGTGCAGCTGACGCTGAGCCGCAACGACGTCGATTTCTGCGCGGTGACGGTCACCGCCAACCAGTGCGCCACCGGCAATGCGGTGGAACACCAGGGTGGCGGCGGGCTGTACGACGGCTTGCTGAGCCAGGACGTGACCACCACCCGCGCGGCACTCGGCCAGTGGTCGGGCGAATCGCTGGCCTCGACCCGCACCGCGCTGCTGCAGGACAGCCGCTTCGTGCGCGAGGCGATGGGCGACCGCCTGCATCGCGCGGACACCGCGCAGGATGATGCCCGCGCCGTCGGCACCAGCGCGGGTTCGGTCTGGGTGCACGGCTGGAATCATTCCGGCCACGCCGATGGCGACGGCAATGCATCATCGATGCAGGGCCATGGCAGCGGCATCCTGCTCGGCGTGGATGCGCCGATCGGCGACTGGCTGCGTGCCGGCATCACCGCCGGCGAAGGCCAGGATGCGCTGGACGTCACCGCGCTCGACAGCTCGGCCTACGTGAAGAACCGGCACCTGGGCATGTACGCCGGCGGCCGCTGGAACGGCTGGTCGCTGGATGGCGGCGTGGCCGAAAGCTGGCACGACATCCGCAGCACGCGCCACGTCGATGCCGTGTTGCCGGGGACCTTGCGCGCCGACTACCACGGGCGTACCCGCCAGGCGTATCTCGAAGGCGGCTACCGCTACACCGGCGCGCACGGCAGCGTGCAGCCGTTCGTGAACCTGGCGCACGTGGCGGCATACACCGGCCAGGTCGATGAGCGAGGCAACATCACCGCCTTGCGCAGCGCGGGCGAAACCACCGAGGTCAGCCTCGGCACGCTCGGCGTGCGCGGCCTGTGGCAACTGGCGGACAGCGCCGCGACGCCGGTGTCGCTGTACGCCACGCTCGGCTGGCGACACGCATTCGGCGACCTGGTGCCGCTGGCGCAGCAGCGCTTCGCCGATGGCGAACGCTTCACCGTCAGCGGCGTGCCGCTGCGGGCGAATGCCGCGCTGGTGCAGCTCGGCATCGACGCCGGCTTGTCCCGGCACACCCGCCTGCGTGCCGGATATGACGGCGTGCTGGCCGGTCGTGAAAGCGACCATGCCGTGCGGATGACCCTGCAAGTGACTTTCTGAAGGGGGCCACGCGCTGCGCTAGACTCGCGCTTTTGAGCGGACGAAAGTCATGAGCGAACCTGCGAGTCTGCGCCGCGCGCTGGTCACCGGCGGCAGCGGCGAACTCGGTGGCGCGATCTGCCAGGCGCTGGCCGCGGCCGGCTGGCAGGTGATCGTGCACGGCCACCACAGCCTGACCCGCGCCGAGGACACCGCGGCCGCGATCGTCGCCGCGGGCGGCCGTGCGCAGGCACTGGCATTCAACGTCGCCGACGCCGAGGTGACCCGCGCCGCGCTCGACACGCTGCTGGCCGAAGGGCCGATCCACGCGGTGATCAACAACGCCGGCATCCATGACGACGCGCCGATGGCCGGCATGAGCGACGAGCAGTGGCATCGGGTGATCGATGTCTCGCTGCACGGCTTCTTCCACGTGACCCAGCCGCTGCTGCTGCCGATGGCGCGGCAACGCTTCGGCCGCATCGTGTCGGTCAGCTCGGTGGCCGCCCAGCTGGGCAACCGGGGACAGACCAACTACGCGGCCGCGAAAGCCGCGCTGCACGGCGCCAGCAAGTCGCTGGCGCGCGAGATGGCTTCGCGCGGCATCACCGTCAACGTGGTGGCACCCGGCGTGATTGAGGGCCGCATGGCCGACGCGGCGTTTCCGCCCGAGCGCATCCGCGAGGTGGTACCGGCGCAGCGCGCGGGCAAGCCGGAGGAAGTCGCCGCCCTGGTCGCCTTCCTGTGCTCGGACGCGGCCGCCTACATCAACGGCCAGGTGATCGGGGTCAACGGCGGGATGGGCTGACCGGCTACGCCATCGCCCTGAACAGCGGCGGGCGCGGCTGGCCCGACATCGGTGCGTGCAGGCGCGGGTCGCTGGCGCTGGCCTGCAGCACCAGCGCATCGGCCACGCCGTCGAGCTTGCGCACGTTGTCGCGCAGGCGGGCGCGGACACCGGCTTCGTCGAGCGGATCGTGCAGGGTCGCATTGAGGTCGCTGAACCACGCCAGCGCGCACTGGTCGAGCATCTCGCGCCGGCTGTGGCCGCCGGCGGCGGCGTGCCAGTGGCGGAACAGCGATTGCATGCGGGTGTTCAGCGCCTGCGCCTGTTCCAGCTCCGCGCGCATTTCGCCCAGGAACGCCAGGTCGGTGAGCCGCTGCTGGAATACCAGCTGGCACAGCACGCCCCAGTAGTACGCGTAATCCCAGATCACCTTGGCCGACAGCACCTCGGGGTTGCCGAACAGCGGGTACTGGTCGCGGAACAGGGTCAGCGTGCTGTCGTAGAAGGAGAGGTAGAGCTTTTCGTAGAAGTGCGCGTAGGGCGCGAGGTTGTGGCCGGCGCGGTCATGACCGATCAGCCCGGTGATGTAGGTGTTGCTGATCGCGATGAAGTCGCTGCCGGGCGAGTAGAACGGATCGAGGAAGCTGCCCGCTTCGCCGGTGAGCGCCCAGCGATCGGCGTTGAACAGCCGGCTGCTGCTGAACGAGTAGTCGCGCAGGAAGCGGAAGTCGAGCAGGCGATCGCGCTCGGCGGCGATCGCGCGCCCCATCGCCGGCTGCTTTTCCTGCAGCCATCGCAGCGCGTGTTCGAAATCGCGCATGCCGTCCAGCGGATGCATCGCCGCGTCGCAGACGATGCCCACCGAATGCGCGCCCGAGCCCAGCGGGATCAGCCACGCCCAGTAGCCGGCGCCCATCAGGTGATTGGTCGAGCGCCAGCGCTCGGCCGGCGTGCAGCGCGCGCCCCATTCGGCGTCGTCGCTCCAGCGGCCGATGTCCAGTCGAGTATCCATACGGAACCACACTGCGTTGGCGTGGTGGCCGTTGTCCACGGTCAGTTGCAGCCGGCGGCGCAGCAGGCCGGCGCGACCGGAGGCGTCGAGCAGCCAGCGCGCGGCGACGGTGTGTTCGCCCTTGTCGTCGGTGAAGCGCACCTCGTGCGCGCCGCCATGTTCGCCCAGGCTGAAACCCCTGACCGTGGCGCCGTCGCGAAAGTCGATGCCGCGTCGGCGCGCCTCCTCGCCCAGGAAGTTCTCGAAGATGCCCCGGTCGAGCTGGTAGCTGGGGATCGGCAGCACCCGGCTCACGCCCAGTTCGGTGGTGTTCTGGATGTCGTCGCGCCCTTCGGAGAAGAAGTAGCGCAGGCCGAACTTGCGGATGTGCTCGGCATCGAGGTGTTCGCGCAGGCCCAGCGTGTGGTCGAAGTAGTGCGCGCCGATCTCCACCGTGGATTCGCCGACCTTGTGCGCGGCCACCGGCAGCGGATGACGGTTGCGCTCCAGCACCAGGATGTCCATGTCAGGGAATTCGCCGCGCAGTTGCAGCGCCAGGCAGAGGCCGGCCAGACCGCCACCGAGGATGACCGCTTCGTGCTCCGTCCGGCTCATGCGATGCACTCCGTGGGTGGCGCGGAAACTCAGTGCGTCGTACCGCCCTCGAAAAGGATCGGCGCGGCGCGCGAACGACGGTAGCTGGCCACGATCCTGCCGTAATGGACCACGCGGCCGATCGTGTAGGTGGTGATGCGGGTGACGTCGCGCACCGGCTTCAGGTGGCTGGGGCGGAAATTGCCGTGATAGCGCGAGGCGATCGGCACCGAGACCACGCCCAGCTGCTTCTCGCGCGAGGCGGCGATCAGGATTGCCGCCTCGAACACGAAGTTCTCCGCCGGCAGGTCGACCAGTTCCAGCGCGGCGCGGGGATACCAGCGCTGGCCGCTCTGGGTGTCGGCGATCGGTTGCGCGCAGGCCCAGGAAATGCCCCAGTCGGCCACCGCGTTGGCGCGGCGGCGACCCTTCGGCTGCTGTTCCTTGTCCAGCAGGCGCGCGCCGATCACGATGTGTTGCGGGTACTTCGTCGCCGCGGCCACGATATGCGGAATGTCGGCGGCCAGGTGCTGGCCGTCGCCGTCCATCGTGAGCACGGCGTCGTAGCCGAGCTTCATCGCCTCGCGGAAGCCGTGGCGCAGCGCTTCGCCCTTGCCCTTGCGCTGCTCGTGGCGCAGCAGGGTCACCGGCAGCGTGGCGACGATGTCCGGCGTGCGGTCGTCGGAGCCGTCGTCGATCACGATCACCGGTGCACCGAGCGCCAGCACGGATTCGACCACCGACTGGATCGCGGCCTCTTCGTTGAGGCAGGGAATCAGCACGCACCAGCGCGGGTTGACGGTGTTCAAGCGACGTTCTCCATGTCGATCTGCAATCCCAGTTGCGCGGCCGCCTCGACATGGCAGCTGCCATCGCCCAGCGCCAGCCGTGCCAGCAACGGCAGCGCGGCGGCCGAAGGGTTGGCCTGGCGCCAGCCGGCCAGCGGTTCGTCGAGTGTGCTCGAAGCCGCCGCGGTTGTCAGCGTCAGCCGCAGCCGGGCCAGGCTGCGCGGGCTGCGGGTCGGCGTCAGCAGCAGGGCGCTGCCGAACGGTTGCGTGCAGGCGGTTACTTCGAGCAACGGGCCGGTGCCGATGAAATCGCTGCACACCAGCAGCACCGGGCGCTGCTCGCTGCACACCTGGCTGACCGCCTCGAGCAGGCCGGCGCCAAAGCTGGCGCGTTGTGCCGCGATCGCGGTGGAGGGCGCGTGGCAGCCGGTGGCGATGGTCCAGTAGCCCACCGCGGCGTTGTGCACCGAGTTGTGGAAGCGGATCGGCGACAGCTCGGTCGGCACCTGGGCCAGCGTGGCGCACATGTAATCGGTGATCGCCTGGTCGCCGTGCGAGGAAGCGAATACGCAGGCGACGCCGGCCGCATCCTGGCCGCTCATCGCCACCGCCTGGCCGGCGACCTCCACTGCCAGCAGCACGCTTTCCGGTGCGCGGCGGCGTTCGTTGGCGGGCAGGGTGGCGGCCGCGGGCCGGCGCGGCGGCGGTTCCGGCGGGCGGCCGGCGAGCATCTCGCGCAGGGCGGCGAAGTCGGCCAGCTGCGACGACCACACGCCGACGCCGTCGACCCAGACATCCAGCCCGCTCATGCGCCGAATCCTGCGCGGGCAAAGGCGAGGCAGGCGTTGTTGCCGCCGAAGCCGAACGAATTGCTGAGCGCCACGTCGACCGTCTGCCGTTCGTTGCGCCAGGCAAACTGCGCCCCGCAGGCCGGGTCGGGCGTGTCGCCGCCGAGGTTGCCGGGAATCAGGCCGTGTTCGATCGCCTGCATCGCGATGGCGGCCTCGACGATGCCGGCGGCGCCCAGCGTGTGGCCGGTGTAGCCCTTGGTCGAGCTGGCCCGCGTGCGGGCGGGGAACGCCCGCGCCACCAGCGCCGCTTCCACCTCGTCGTTCTTCTGGCTGGCGGTGCCGTGCAGGTTGATGTAGTCGACCTGTGCCGCGGACAGGCCGGCGCGGGCCAGCGCATCGTCCAGCGCCAGCTCGGCGCCGAGGCCTTGCGGGTGCGGCGTGGACATGTGGTGGGCATCGCTGGCTTCGCCGTAACCGAGCAACTGCACGGCATCGGGTGCAGCGGCGGCACGTTCGAGCAGGGCGAAGCCGGCCGCCTCGCCGATCGAGATGCCGTTGCGGCCGGCATCGAACGGTCGGCACGGCTCGCGCGAAACCAGCTCCAGCGCATTGAAGCCGAACAACACACTGTCGCACAGGCTGTCCACGCCGCCGACCACGGCCGCGTCGACCAGGCCCAGGCGGATCAAGCGCTCGGCGCTGGCAAACACCTTGGCGCTGGACGAGCAGGCGGTGGAGACGGTGAGGCAGGGGCCCTCGAGCTGCAATGCCGCCGCCACGAACGCGGTCAGCGAGTGCGGCGCGTGCAGCGGCGGATAGAGCCGGTCGTCGCTGAAGCCGCCGTCGGCGTCGAGCTGGCGATAGGCCTCCTCGGTGGCGCCGATGCTGGCGGTGGAGGTGCCCAGCAGCAGGGCCACGCGCGCCGCGCCGTAACGGGCGCGTGCCGCCTCGACCTTCTGCATGAAGCCATCCTGGTTCAGGCCCAGCCAGGCCAGCCGGTTGTTGCGGCAATCCCACACCTGCAGGCTGGCCGGCAGGCGCACCTCTTCCACGCCGTCCACGCGGCCGATCCAGCAGGCCAGCGGCGCGCTGCTGATGTCGTTCGGGCGCAGGCCGCTGCGGGCACTTTCCAGCGCAGCGAGCTGGGCGGCCAGTCCGCTGCCCAGCGCCGACGTGGCGGTATGGGCAGTGACGGCGAGAGGGGTCATCTTGGTGGGCATCTTCGAAAGCCTAACGGTGACCCGGCGGAATGCCTAGCCTGTGCATGCGAGCGCAGAGCGTGACGGCGACGGCATGAAGATGTCGCGAACAGGCGTGCGAAACTAGGCCGCATCGTTCCCGCCGCCCCGGTCCCCCGTGCAAGCCCATCCGCCGACCTCCCGAAGTCCCTGGCGCTACCTGCGCGATCGCGACGTGCAACGCGCGGCGCTGGTGACCTTGCTGACCCTGGTGCTCAGCGCGGGGCTGATCTGGCTGGGCTATCTGGTCCACGTCTGCCGGGTCGCCGCACGCAGCCCGCTGCAGCCGTCGCGGCGGATGATCGTGCTGGTGTTTGGTCGCCAGCTGGTGCGCGACGCGCCGGGTGCGGACTACCGGCAGCGCCTGCGCCGCGCGCTGGCGCTGGTCGAACAGCGGCACACCGATCACCTGCTGCTGCTGGGCGGTTACAGCGGCGGGACGCAGAGCGAGGCGGCGGCCGGCGAGGACTGGCTGCGGCGACATGGCCTGGCTGGCGCCGTGCGCATGGAACTGGAACAGGATTCGGTGGACTCGCTGGAGAACCTGCGCCACGCGCGCCAGTTGTTGCGGATCGACTCGGCCACCGGCGAGCTGCCGCCGGTGGCCCTGCTGACCAGTCGCTACCACCTTGCGCGCTGCGGCATGCTGGCCAGGCGGCTGGGCTTCGACGGACAGCCGGTCGCCGCCGAGTCCACGCTTTCGCTGCGGCCACGCACGCTTGGCCGCCTGCTGATCGAGGCCAGCTACCTGATGTGGATCGACGTCGGTGCGCGCTGGGCCGCGCTGACCGGCAACCGGCGGATGGCCGAGCGGCTGAGCTGACATGCGCGCGCCGCGCGCGCCCTGATCCAGCGCAGGTGTCCGCGGCGCCGCGTCGCAGCGCCCGCGCGGATCGCACTTGCTAAGCTGATCGCCTTACCGCAACGAGTCCCGTGATGAGCAACCAGCAAGCCGGCCGTGCCGAAACCTTCCTGCGCGAACTGCAGGACCGCATCTGCCGCGCGATCGAACAGGTCGATGGCGGCGCACGTTTCGAGGAAGACGCGTGGACCCGCGCCGAAGGCGGCGGCGGGCGCACCCGGGTGCTGCGCGACGGCGCGGTGTTCGAGCAGGCCGGGGTGAATTTCTCGCGCGTGTCCGGGCACAAGCTGCCGCCCAGCGCCACCGCGCATCGGCCGGAGCTGGCCGGCGGCAGTTTCGTCGCCACCGGCGTGTCGCTGGTGCTGCATCCGAAGAACCCGCACGTGCCGACCACCCACGCCAACGTGCGCTACTTCGAGGCCAGCAAGGACGGCGTGGAACCGGTGTGGTGGTTCGGCGGCGGCTTCGACCTCACCCCGTTCTATCCGGTGGACGAAGACGTGCGCCACTGGCACACGGTGGCGCGCGACCTGTGCCAGCCCTACGGCGCGGACGTCTATCCGCGCTACAAGCAGTGGTGCGACGAATATTTCTACCTGAAGCATCGCGACGAGACCCGCGGCGTGGGCGGGCTGTTCTACGACGATCTCAACGAAGGCGGCTTCGAGCGCTGCCTCGACTTCACCAGGGACGTGGGCCAGGGCTTCCTCGACGCCTACCTGCCGATCGTGGAACGCCGCAAGGCCACGCCGTACGGCGAGCGCGAGCGCGAATTCCAGCTGTACCGGCGCGGCCGCTACGTGGAGTTCAACCTGGTCTACGACCGCGGCACCCTGTTCGGCCTGCAGTCCGGCGGGCGCACCGAATCGATCCTGATGAGCCTGCCGCCGCGGGTGCGCTTCGAGTATGCGTACGCGCCGGAAGCCGGTTCCGCCGAAGCGGAACTGGCCACCTACCTGAAGCCGCGCGACTGGCTGTAGGCCCCGCGAATTACGGCGTGGCGCCGCTGAACTTCACCGCCGTGGCGCCCTTCACCGGGCCGATCTGCGCGCTGTCGCTGACCTTCAGCACCACCTCGCGCTTGAACTCCAGCGTGCCCTGCACCACCGCGTGCGGGCCGATCACCACCACCGGCGTGTGACTGTTGCCGCTGAACCAGCTGTGGCTCTTGTCGACCAGGATGCCGCCCTCGACGCGCGAGTTCGCGCCCACGGTGATGTCGCCCGAAACGGTGCCGATGCCGCCGGCGACGTGGGCGGCGTCCAGCACGATCGCGCCGTTGACGTTCTCCACCCGGCCGCCGACGTCGGCGCCCTGATCCAGACGGATCGCGCCGTTGACCGCATCCACCTTGCCGCTGACCCGGCTGCCGCTGGCCAGGCTGATCGAGCCATTGACGGTGCCCAGCTCG
Source organism: Rhodanobacter sp. Root179 (assembly GCF_001428465.1). NCBI lineage: Bacteria > Pseudomonadati > Pseudomonadota > Gammaproteobacteria > Lysobacterales > Rhodanobacteraceae > Rhodanobacter > Rhodanobacter sp. Root179. Next base: position 9,221 of record NZ_LMHR01000035.1, read on the forward strand.
GTGGCCTGCGCCTTCGCGCCCAGTTCGACCGCGCCGTTGACGGTGCTGGCTTCCTTCACCACGGCGTTGTCGCCGACGTGGACCGCGCCGTTGACCGTGCTGACGTCACCCGCCTGCTGGCCGGCTTCCACCCGCACCGCGCCGTTGACCTTGTCGATGTCGCCGTCGTGCGCGGCCGCCAGCAGCGGCAGGCCCAGCGCCAGCGTGCCGAACATCAGAAGGGTGGGGAATCGACGCATGACAATCTCCTTGAGTGGGTAGGTACCGGCATTAGGATGCCCCGCGCGGTCGGCAGGTTTAGCATGACCTGTGGCAGGGGCCGCGTTTGACGACAGCGGAGTCGGCCTGCACCATTCCCGCTTTATTCCCTTCTGTTGAGCATCCCATGCACAAGCTCGTCCTGATCCGCCACGGCCAATCGCAGTGGAACCTCGACAACCGCTTCAGCGGTTGGGCCGACGTCGATCTCACCGAGCAGGGCATGGCCGAGGCGCGCGAGGCGGGCCGGCTGCTAACCGAAGGCGGCTACAGCTTCGACGTGGCGCATACCTCGGTGCTCAAGCGCGCGGTGCGCACGTTGTGGGGCGTACAGGACGAGATGGGCTTGATGTGGCTGCCGGTGGTCACCGACTGGCGCCTCAACGAGCGTCACTACGGCGGCCTCACCGGCCTCAACAAGGCCGAGACCGCGCTGAAGTACGGCGAGGACCAGGTGAAGATCTGGCGCCGCAGCTACGACATCCCGCCGCCGCCGCTGGATCGCGCCGCCAACGAGTCGGTGCATGATCCGCGCTACGCGAAGCTCGACCCGAAGGACATTCCCGACACCGAATGCCTGAAGGACACCGTGGAACGCGTGCTGCCGTACTGGCACCAGGTGCTGGCGCCGGCGATCCGCGCTGGCCAGCGCGTGCTGGTGGCCGCCCACGGCAATTCGCTGCGGGCGCTGGTGAAGTACCTGGACGGCATCTCCGACGAGGCGATCGTCGAGTTGAACATCCCCAACGGCGTGCCGCTGGTCTATGAATTCGACGACGAGCTGAAGCCACTGCGCCACTACTATCTCGGCGACGCCGCGGCGATCGCCGCGAAGATGGCCGCGGTGGCCAACCAGGGCAAGGCCAAGTAGGCATGTCCTCCGCCGTCTCGCCGAAGGCTGCCGCGGCCGCACTGGTCGAATACTGGTCGCCGCGCGTGATCGGCGAACTGGACGACAGTTATCTGAAGGTGGCCAAGCTGCTGGGCACCTTCGGCTGGCACAGCCATGACGACGAGGACGAGCTGTTCCTGGTGCTCGACGGCCGGCTGCGCATCGAGCTGGAAACCGGTGCGATGGAACTGGAGCAGGGTGAGCTGTTCGTGGTGCCCAAGGGCACGCGCCACAATCCGGTGGCCGCGGCCGAATGCCTGATCCTGCTGATCGAACGCAAGTCGACCCTGCATACCGGCAACCAGGTCACCGAGCGCACGCGCTCGATCGCGCAGCAACTGGGCGATGCCTGATCCGTGCGACGGCCTGTCCGATGGGTGACATTCGTCAGTCGTCAGCCGGACCATGGCTGAATTAAGCTGCCGTCGACGCCTGCCAACGGAATGCCCATGCCTGCCCATCTGACCAGTTACCTGATCATGCTGCCGTTGCTGGCCTGGATGGTCTGGAAGCGCGTGAGCCGGCAGTTCGGCCGCCAGCCGATCCGGCGCAAGCGGATGATCGCCCGCATCGTGATCTTCGTGATTCTCGGCGGCCTGATGGCGCTCAGCGGACTGCAGCGGCTGGCGCTGGCCGAAGGGTTGCTGGGCGGCGTCCTGATCGGTGGCGCGGTGGGCCTGGTCGGCCTGCGCCTGACCCGCTTCGAGATCGACCCGGTCAAGGGCGATTGTTACGTGCCCAATCCGTGGATCGGCGCCTTGCTCACCGCCCTGCTGCTCGGCCGGCTGGCCTGGCGCCTGTTCGAGACGTGGCAGATGCAGGCGACAGCGGGCGGCTCCGCGGCGATGCAGCCGATGGGCCAGGCACTGACCCCGTTGACGCTGCTGGTGATCGGCCTGCTGGTGGGCTATTACATCGTGTATTTCACCGGCCTGCTGATCCATCACCGGCGTTTCCAGCGCAGCCATCCGGGCATCGCGACCCCGCTGTGACGGGGGCGCGCCGGTTCATTCCGGCCGATGCGGCAGGGCCAGGTATTCCTCGCTCTGCATCTCGATCAGGCGCGACTCGGTGCGGCCGAATTCCGCGCGCAGCCGCTCGCCGTCGTACAGCTCGGTGATCGGCGCGGCGGCGGACAGCACCAGTTTTACGTGGCGGTCGTAGAACTCGTCCACCAATTGCACGAAGCGCTTCGCCGCGTCCTCGCTGTACACGGTGAACTGCGGCACGTTGGAGATGATGATCGCCGGGCCGGCCTTGGCCAGTGCGATGTAGTCGGCCACCGCCCGCGGGCCTTCGCACAAGGCGCCGAACTCGAACCACAGCACGCCGTCGGCTCGTTTGACGAAGGGAATGTCGCGGCCGTTGATGCGCAGTTGGCCATCCTGCTCCACTTCGTCACCGGCCTGGCTGGCGAAGATCTTTTCCAGCGTGCGATGCGCCTCGGCGCCCGGCGGCGTCAGGTAGACCGAGGCCTGGGTCAGCGCGCGCAGGCGCCAGTCGCGCGAAGAGGCCATCTCCACCACGTGGCATTGCCGTTCGATCAGCGCGATCGCGGGCAGGAAACGCGCGCGCTGCAAGCCGTCCCGGTACAGGTTCGACGGCGCGGTGTTGGAGGTGGTGACCAGGGTGACGCCGCGCTCGAACAGCGCGTCGAGCAGGTTGGCCAGGATCATCGCGTCGCCGATGTCGTTGACCAGGAATTCGTCCAGGCACAGCACCCGGCAGCGTGCGGCGATACCCGCGGCGACCTCGACCAGCGGGCTCTGCCGCTCGCCGAGCTGGCGCAGGCTGTCGTGCACTTCGCCCATGAAGCGATGGAAGTGCCGGCGCAGCACCACGCCATGCGGCAGGCTGGCGGCGAACAGGTCCATCAGGAAGGTCTTGCCGCGGCCCACCGTGCCCCACAGGTACAGGCCCGGTACCGGCGCGGGTGGCTCGTCGTTGCCGAGCAGGGATTTCAGCCGGCCGAACAGGCCGCTGTCGCTGGCCGGTGCGGCACATAGCGCCGCGTGCATGCGATCGAACTCGGGCAGCAGCGCCAGCTGGGTCGGGTCGGACTCCCAGCGGTGCGCGGCGACGCCTTCGTGATAGCGCGCGCTGGGCGCGAGCGAGGGGTTTTCACTCATGGAGCGGACAGGTCGTGAAGTGGGGATGCAGGTTTCAGTCGTTTCGCGGCGGCGGCAGCCAGCCCAGCACGGCGTGCTTGATCGCGCCGCGCAGGTCCATCAGGCGGCGATGGAAGAAGTGGCTGGTGTCGGGCATGCGGATCAGCTCGGGCTTGTGCTCCAGCGTGTCGATCCAGTCGAACACCGCCTGCGGATCGACCACCTCGTCGGCTTCCCCTTGCACCACCAGCCAGGGGCAGGTGGGCAGGGTGACCGGGCCGAACTCCCGCCGGCCCACTGGCGGGGCGATGCTCACCAGCGCGTCGGCGCGCAGCCTCACCGCATTGCGGAGGGTCACGTAGCTGCCGAACGAGAAACCGCACAGCCACAAGGCGTCGTGCGGCCGCCGCTGACGTACCCAGGCCACCACGGCGGCCAGGTCTTCGCTTTCGCCATCGCCCCGATCGAACTCGCCGGCGGAATTGCCCGCGCCGCGGAAATTGAAGCGCACCGTGTCCAGTCCCGATTCGCGCAAGGCGCGTTCGGCCATGGTCACCACCTTGTTGTGCATGGTGCCGCCTTCCACGGTCAGCGGATGGCAGATCACCGCCACGCCACGGCGCGCGCAGGCCGGCTCGGCGACATCGCTGATGGTTTCCAGCTTGCCGACCGGGCCGTCGAGCATGAAACTGGCGGCGACATCGGGAAAGGTGGCCGGTTCGGCGGGGAGTTCGGTGGGATTCATGCGCACGATGATAACCGCCGATCGGCTCGCCTGCCGCGGAAGCCGCCGGTGAACCATCTGGCGCACGCCCTGCTGGCCGGTGACGACGAGGACCTGCAGCTGGGCGGCATGCTCGGCGATTTCGTTCACGGGCAGCCGGACCCGGCGCTGTACGCGCCCCGGGTGATCACCGGAATCCGCCTGCATCGCGCGATCGACGTCCATACCGACGCCCACCCGGAGGTGCTGGCGGCCAAGGCCCTGCTGCCGTCGCCTTATCGCCGGTACGCGGGCATCCTGCTCGACATGTGGTTCGACCATTGCCTGGCGCGCGACTTCCCGCGCTGGAGCGGGCAGCCCCTGTTGCCGTATTCCGACGCGCTGCGCGCCCTGCTGTGGCGTGGCGATGCGCTGCTGCCCCCGGCCCTGCGGCGCTTCCGCGGTTACATGGATTTCCACCAGCTGCCCGCCGGCTATGCCGATCGCGCCGTGCTGGGCCAGGCCCTGGCGGGCATCGGGCAGCGCCTGAGCCGGGCCAACCCGCTGGATTCGGCGCTGCCGGTGCTGGTGGAACGGGAGGCGGAACTGCAGCGGTGCTTCGAGGCGTTCTTTCCCGAGTTGCAGAGGTTCGCGCGGGAGTGGGTGGAGGAGGCACGCTGACTGAGGCCCTTGCTCCCTCCCCTGCAAGGCAGGGGAGGGTTGGGGTGGGGTGCTTTTGATCTTCCCCGCACTCCGAGGCTCCCCATCCCAACCTTCCCCCACGGGGGAAGGGGCGAACGAAAACGCCGCCCGAGGGCGGCGTTTGAATACGGCTTTTTTGGATCGGGCGGGGTCGCCTAGCTCAAAAGCGACCCCCTCCCAACCTCCCCCTGCTTTGCAGGGGAAGGGGCGCACGAAAACGCCGCCCGAAGGCGGCGTTTGCAGACAGCTTGTTGGATCAGGCGAAGTTTTACTTCGCCTGATCAGCGATCCAGTGCACCGCGTTGGTGACCTGTTCGTCGGTGAGCGCCGGGTTGCCGCCCTTGGGCGGCATGAAGTTGCCGTCGGGGCCGTGGTAACCCTCGATCGCGTGCTTGACCAGCACGTCGATGCCTTCGGCCAGGCGCGGACCCCAGGCGGCCTTGTCGCCCACCTTGGGCGCGCCGGCGACGCCGGAGGTGTGGCAGCTGGTGCACAGGTGATCGAAGATCGCCTTGCCGTCGGTGGTGCCACCGTAGGCCACCTGCGAGGCAGCGGCCTTGGCGGCGGCATCGGCGGCGGCCTGCATCGCGGCACGGCCGGTGTTGCCGGCGTAGACGGCGCCAGCCGGGGCGATCCGCGCGGCCACCCGGGCCGGCTGCTCCGGGTTGGTTTCCTTGGGCTCGTGCTCATGGATGGCCAGCGCCGCGAAGATCAGCACGACCGTCAACACGGCGAGCCCGCCGATCATGATCGAAAACTGGCGCAGGACGCTGTGGTCCGCCTTGCTCATGGAACCGCTCACGCACGTACTCCTTTCAGTGGGCACGGCGGAACGCCACCATGGCGGCCCCGACCTGCCTCGATTGCCTGTTGCTGTCACACCAGATCATGAACACCTCCACGCAGGGTGGTCCATGAGTGCGCGACGCTGATCAAGCTTGCCCCCGGCCCGGGTTCGGGGATCGGACAGGCAACCAGTCGGAGATTATAAACGAAGCGCGCGGCAAGTTTCAGGCTCCGGTGACGACGGACCCCGTGAACGGGGTCGGCGAAAACCGGGCGCAACCCCGCGCGAAGGCCGTTACCCTGCCATCGGTCATGGCGCACCCATGTCAACCGGCATTGTTCATTTTCGTTGAACTGCCCCTATGCTTTCACCTCAAGAGTCGTCCGTCGGCGCAATCTGAAAGCACCGCCAGGCGGCAGATGCATGTCACGCTGCTGCGTGTCGCATGGCCGCACCGTTCAATCCAGGAGTTTTACATGTCGCGTTTTTGGAAGATCGCGTTGATCGTCATCGCCGTGATCGTGGTGGCGGCGCTGGGGTTCCGTCTGCTGCACAAGCCTGCTCCGGCCGGCCCCGCGTCCTCGGCCCAGGCGGCCGGCAAGGACCGTGGCGGCAAGGATGGCAAGAACGAGACGCCGCCGGTGCCGGTGACCGTGGTGCCCGTGGTCAAGCAGAACGTGCCGGTCTACCTGACCGCACTGGGCACGGTGCAGGCGCTCAACACGGTCAGCGTGAGCCCGCAGGTCGGCGGCCAGTTGCTGAGCCTCGAGTTCACCGAGGGCCAGCCGGTGAAGAAGGGCCAGGTGCTGGCACAGATCGACCCGCGCACCTACCAGGCGGCCTATGACCAGGCCGTGGCGCGCCAGCGCCAGGACCAGGCCATGTTCGACACGGCCAAGAGCAACCTGGCACGCAGCCAGGACCTGGCCGCCAAGGGCTACATCTCCAAGCAGGACCTGGACACCTTGCGCAACACCGCCGCCCAGTACCAGGCCGCCGTGTCCGCCGATGCGGCCAGCCTGCGTGATGCGCAGGTGCAGTTGAACTACACCAGGGTGATTTCGCCGATCGATGGCCTGGCTGGCATCCGCGGCGTGGACCCGGGCAACGTGGTGACCACCTCGAGCACGATCGTGACGCTGACCCAGCTGCACCCGATCAACGTGATGTTCACCCTGCCCGAGCAGAACCTGGACATGGTGCGCAGCGCCGCCGGGAAGGACGCCGCCGCGCTGCAGGTGACCGCGCTGGATCGCACCGATGCCCATCCGATCGCCAGCGGCGGCGTGCTCAAGGTGATCGACAACCAGATCGATACCACCACCGGCACGTTCCGCCTGAAGTCCGAATTCCCGAACGCGAAGAACGAACTCTGGCCGGGCCAGTTCGTCAACGTGCAACTGCTGGTCAACACCGTCGATGGCGGCCTGGTGATCCCGGCGCAGGCGGTGCAGCGCGGGCCGGACGGCGACTATGTCTACCAGGTGCAGGGCGACAGCACGGTCAAGATGCAGGCGGTGGTGGTGGCCGGCGAAGTGGGCGACAGCCACGTGATGATCGGCAGCGGCCTCAAGGCCGGCGACCGCGTCGTCACCGAGGGCCAGTTCCGGCTGAAGCCCGGCAGCAAGGTCAACGCGCTGAAGCCGGGCGAAGTGCCGGCGGTGCCGACTGCCACCGAAATGGAAAAGGCCAAGCAGAACAGCAAGGGCGGTGGTCGCCGTCACGGCTGAGCAGCCAGCCTGCGCCGCCGCGACACCCGAAGTTGCGCGGCTGCGGCCGCGCGCCAGCCATGATCGCGGCTGAAACCGCACTTTAGACGTTACGGATAGCCATGGGATTCTCGACCCTCTTCATTCGCCGACCGATCGCCACCTCGCTGCTGATGGTGGCGGTGCTGCTGCTCGGCATCCTGGGCTACCGCCAGCTGCCGGTGTCGGCGCTGCCGGAAATCGAGGCGCCGAGCCTGGTGGTCAGCACGCAGTACCCGGGCGCCAGCGCCAACACCATGGCCTCGCTGATCACCACGCCGCTGGAACGCAACCTGGGGCAGATCTCCGGCCTGACCATGATGAGTTCGGACTCGTCCGCCGGGCTGTCCACGATCATCCTGCAGTTCTCGATGGGTCGCGACATCGACATCGCCGCCCAGGACGTGCAGGCGGCGATCAACCAGGCCAAGGGCACCCTGCCGGGCAACCTGCCGTATCCACCGGTGTACAACCGGGTCAACCCGGCCGATGCGCCGATCCTCACCCTGAAGCTCACCTCCGACAGCCGCCAGCTGCGCGACGTGAACGACCTGGCCGACTCGATCATTGCGCAGAAGCTGTCGCAGGTGCAGGGCGTGGGCCTGGTCTCGATCGCCGGCAACGTGCGGCCGGCGGTGCGCGTGCAGGTGAATCCGGCGCAGCTGTCCAATCTCGGCCTGACCATGGAAGACGTGCGCAGCGCGTTGACCCAGGCCAACGTCAATGCGCCCAAGGGCACCTTGAACGGCAAGACGCAGAGCTACTCCATCGGCACCAACGACCAGTTGAGTGATGCCGCCGAGTACAAGAACACCATCATCAGCTACAAGAACAACTCGCCGGTGCGGCTGTCCGACGTGGCCAAGGTGGTCGACGGCGTCGAGAACGACCAGCTCGCCGCGTGGGCCAACGGCAAGCCGGCGGTGCTGCTGGACGTGCGCCGCCAGCCCGGCGCCAACATCGTGCAGACGGTGCAGCAGATCCGCAACGTGTTACCCGAACTGCGCAATGCGCTGCCGGCCGACGTGCACCTGGACGTGTTCGCCGACCGCACGGTAACCATCCGCGCCTCAGTGCACGACGTCGAGTTCACCCTGATCCTCACCGTGTTCCTCGTGATCGGCGTGATCTTCGTGTTCCTGCGCCGGCTGTGGGCCACCATCATTCCCGCCACGGCGGTGCCGCTGTCACTGATGGGCACGTTCGGCGTGATGGCGTTCACCGGCATGTCGCTGGACAACCTGTCGCTGATGGCGCTTACCGTGGCCACCGGTTTCGTGGTGGACGATGCGATCGTGATGATCGAGAACATCGTGCGCTACATCGAAAAGGGCAAGAGCGGCAAGGAGGCGGCCGAGATCGGCGCGAAGGAGATCGGCTTCACCGTGCTGTCGCTGACCGTGTCGCTGGTGGCGGTGTTCCTGCCGCTGCTGCTGATGCCCGGCGTCACCGGCCGGCTGTTCCACGAATTCGCCTGGGTGCTGACCATCGCGGTGACCATCTCGATGCTGGTGTCGCTGACGCTGACCCCGATGATGTGCGCCTACCTGCTCAAGCCGGATCAGCTGCCCGAAGGCGACGACGCCCACGAGCATCATGCGGCGGCCGGCAAGCGCACCGTGTGGTCGCGCACCGTGGCGGTGTACGAAAGCTCGCTGGACTGGGTGCTCGACCATCAGCGCCTGACCATCCTGGTGGCCGGCGCCGCGGTGGTGCTCACCGTGTTCCTGTACGTGGTGATCCCGAAAGGCCTGCTGCCCGAGCAGGACACCGGCCTGATCACCGGCGTGGTGCAGGCCGACGACAACATCGCCTTCCCGCAGATGGAAGGCCGCACCAAGGCGGTCGCCGAAGCGCTGCGCAAGGATCCGGCCGTGGCCGGCGTGGCCGCCTTCATCGGCGCCGGCACGATCAACCCCACGCTCAACCAGGGCCAGCTCAGCATCGTGCTGAAGGACCGCGGCGACCGCGACGGCCTGGACGAGCTGCTGCCGCGCCTGCAGCAGGCGGTGGCCAATATCCCGGGCGTGGCGCTGTACCTGAAGCCGGTGCAGGACGTGACCCTGGACAGCCGCGTGGCCGCCACCGAATACCAGTATTCGATGTCCGACGTCAGCGCGTCCGAACTGGCCGGCTACGCCAACCAGATGACCGAGGCGATGCGCCAGCGGCCGGAACTGGCCGACGTCGACAACAACCTTGCCGACAACGGCAATGCACTGAAGCTCACCATCGACCGCGAGAAGGCCAGCCGCCTCGGCGTGCCGGTGCAGAGCATCGACGACACCTTGTACGACGCGTTCGGCCAGCGCCAGATCTCGACCATCTTCACCCAGCTCAACCAGTATCGCGTGGTGCTGGAAGTGGCGCCGGAGTTCCGCACCAGCGACGACCTGCTGACCAAGCTGACCGTGCGCGGCAACGGCAGCGGCGCGCTCGTCGGCAGCACCGCGACCAGCTTTGGCCAGCTGAAATCCAGCAATTCGGCCACGCCCTCGGGCATCGGCAACACCGGCAACGTGGGTTTCCAGATCGGTGGCGGCGGCAGCATCCCGCTGTCCTCGCTGGTCACCGCCGAAGTCACCAGCGCACCGCTGGTGGTCAGTCACCAGCAGCAGCTGCCGGCGGTGACCCTGGCCTTCAACGTGGCGCCGGGTTATTCGCTGTCCGACGCCGTGGCGGCGATCCACCAGGTCGAGGCGCAACTGAACTTCCCGCCCCAAGTGCGCGGCGAGTTCGTCGGCAAGGCCGCCGAGTTCACCTCTTCGCTGGGTGACGAAGTGTTGCTGCTGCTGGCCGCGATCGTGGTGATCTACATCGTGCTGGGCGTGCTGTACGAGAGCTACATCCACCCGCTGACGATCATCTCCACCCTGCCGCCGGCCGGCGTGGGCGCGCTGCTGGCGCTGATCCTGTGCGGCATGAGCCTGTCGGTGGACGGCATCGTCGGCATCGTGCTCTTGATCGGCATCGTCAAGAAGAACGCGATCATGATGATCGACTTCGCGATCGAGGCGCGTCGCACCGGCCTCAATGCGCGCGAGGCGATCCATCGCGCCTGCCTGCTGCGTTTCCGCCCGATCATGATGACCACCGCCGCGGCCATGCTGGGCGCGCTGCCGCTCGCGCTGGGCAACGGCATCGGTTCCGAGCTGCGCCGGCCGCTGGGCGTGGCCATCGTGGGCGGCCTGCTGCTGTCGCAGCTGGTCACGCTGTACACCACGCCGGTGATCTATCTGTACATGGAGCGCTTCTCCGACTGGCTCGCCGCCCGTCGCGAGCAGCGTGCGCTGGCTCGCCATCAGGCCAGCCACGCGGCGTGATCCTTCGATACCCCTCCTGCGCAAGGCAGGATAGAGCTGTGCGCCGTGTTCCCTCCCCTGCTCGCAAGGGAGGGTTGGGGTGGGGTCGCTCTTCGGCGGGAGTCGTTCCGATCAACCTTTTGGCGACTAGGACGTTGAGGGTGGGATGATTCGTTCACGCGTCATCTGCGATACCCCGCCCATCCCCTGCTCACGTTGATCCCATGAACATCTCCGGCACCTTCATCCGTCGCCCGATCGGCACCTCGCTGCTGGCGATCGGCCTGTTCGTGGGCGGCATGATCTGCTACTTCCTGCTCGGCGTGGCGGCGCTGCCGAACATGCAGTTCCCCGCGATCTTCGTGCAGGCCAGCCAGGCCGGCGCCGACGCCAGCACCATGGCGTCCACCGTGGCCGCGCCGCTGGAGCGCCACCTGGGCCAGGTGCCCGGCATCGAGACGATGCGCTCGTCCAGCTCCGAGGGCAGCACCTTCGTCTTCATGATGTTCCAGAACGGCACCGACCTGGACGCGGCCGCGCGCGACGTGCAGGCGGCGATCAACTCGGCGGCGCCGGACCTGCCCAGCGGCCTCAACGGCGCACCGGGCTACCAGAAGGCCAACCCGAACGACGATCCGATCATCGCGCTGGCGATGACCTCCGACACCCAGTCCGCCGCCGACCTCTACAACGCGGCCGACTCGCTGCTGGCCCAGCGCCTGCGCCAGTTGCCCGGCGTGTCGTCGGTGGAGATCGCCGGCGCCGCCACGCCGGCGATCCGCGTCGACGTGAACCTGCGCGCGCTGAACGCGATGGGCTTGTCGCCGGACCAGCTGCGCAACGCGCTGAGCGCGGCCAACGTCACCTCGCCGGAGGGCTTCCTGTCCAACGGCAAGACCACCATGGCGATCAGCGCCACCACGCAGATGCACAGCGCCGACGAATTCGCCCAGCTGGTCATCGCCAACCGCAATGGCACGCCGGTGCGGCTGTCCGACGTGGCCAAGGTCTATGCCGGCCAGCAGGACGCGTACCAGGCGGCCTGGTTCCGCGGCAAGCCGGCGGTGCTGATGTACGTCTACAAGAAGGCCGACGCCAACGTGATCGCCACGGTGGACCTGGTCAAGGACCAGTTGCCGACCCTGCGCGCCTACCTGCAGCCGGGCACCGAACTCACCCCGTTCTTCGACGGCACGCCGACCATCCGCGCCTCGCTGCACGAGGTGCAGGCCACCTTGCTGATCTCGCTGGCGATGGTGATCCTCACGATGGCGCTGTTCCTGCGCCGGCTGGCGCCCACGCTGATCGCGGCGGCAGCCGTGCCGCTGTCGCTGGCCGGCGCGTTCGTGGTGATGTACATCCTCGGCTACACCCTGAACAACCTCACCCTGCTGGCGCTGGTGATCGCGATCGGCTTCGTGGTCGACGACGCGATCGTGGTGATCGAGAACATCATCCGCCACATCGACAACGGCATGACGCGGATGCAGGCCACCCTCGCCGGCGCCCGCGAAATCGGCTTCACCATCGTGTCGATCACCGCCTCGCTGATCGCGGTGTTCATCCCGCTGCTGTTCGCCGGCGGCGTCACCGGCATGTTCATGCACGAATTCGCGGTGACCCTGGTGTCGGCGATCGTGGTTTCCGCGCTGGTCTCGCTGACCCTCACGCCGGCGCTGTGCGGGCGCTTCCTCAGCGGGCATGACGCGCACAAGGCGGCAGCGCCGTCGCGACTGGCGCGTTCGCTGGACGGTTTCCACGCCGGCATGCTGCGGGTCTACACCCGCGCGCTGAACTTCTCGCTGCGGCACGCGCTGCTGTTCGCGCTGACGCCGCTGGCGCTGATCGTGGCCACCTTCTTCCTGTTCGGCGTGGTCAAGACCGGCTTGTTCCCGCAGCAGGACACCGGCCTGATCTGGGGCCGCGCCAGTTCCAGCGCCACGGTCTCCTTCGCCGAGAGCAAGCAGCGGCTGGAACGGCTGACCGCGATGCTGATGGCCGATCCCGACGTGGCCACCGTGGGCTCGCGCCTGGGCAGCAGCCGACAGGGCACCAGCGGCTCGTTCAACATCGACCTGAAGACCCGGGCGCAGGGTCGCAAGGACGACACCTTCACCGTGCTGGCGCGACTCAGCGCCAAGGCGGCCAAGTATCCCGACCTCAACCTGCGCCTGCGCCCGGTGCAGGACCTGCCCAGCGGCGGCGGTGGCGGCACCAGCCAGGGCGCCCAGTACCAGGTTTCACTGCAGGGCAACGACCAGGCCAGCCTGCAGGAATGGCTGCCGAAGCTGCAGGCCGAGCTGAAGAAGAATCCCAAGCTCAGCGACGTGGGCACCGACGTCGACGAAGCGGGCCTGCGCCAGAACATGGTGATCGACCGCGACAAGGCCGCGCGCCTGGGCGTGTCGATCGGCGCGATCGACGGCGCGCTCTACGACGCCTTCGGCCAGCGCCAGGTCAGCACGATCTACTCCGACATCAACCAGTACAAGGTGGTGGTCAACGCGCTGCCCGACCAGACCGCCACGCCCGATGCGCTGAACCGCATCTACGTCGCCTCCAGCAGCGGCAGGATGATTCCGATCACCGCCTTCACCCGGCAGGAGCCGGGGCTGGCGCCATCGCAGATCACCCACGAAAACCAGTACAGCACGATGGACCTCAGCTTCAACCTCGCGCCCGGCGTCAGCATGGGCGAGGCGATGGGGATCATCCAGGGCACCGTGCAGAACATGCGCATGCCCGGCGACATCAAGGTGCAGATGGGCGGCAACTTCCGGCGCTTCGAGCAATCGCAGAGCGGCATGGGCTGGCTGATCCTGGCTGCGGTGCTGACCGTCTACATCGTGCTCGGCATGCTGTACGAAAACCTGATCCACCCGGTGACCATCCTGTCCACCCTGCCGGCCGCCGGCGTCGGCGCGCTGCTGGCGTTGTGGCTGACCGGCACCGAATTGTCGGTGGTGGCGCAGATCGCGCTGGTGCTGTTGATCGGCATCGTCAAGAAGAACGCGATCATGATGATCGACTTCGCCCTGGTCGCCGAACGCGAGCACGGCAAGAGTCCGCTCGAAGCCGCGCGCGAGGCGTGCACCGTGCGCTTCCGCCCGATCATGATGACCACGATGGTGGCGATCCTCGCCGCGCTGCCCATCGCGATCGGCCTGGGCGAAGGCAGCGAACTGCGCCGCCCGCTGGGCATCGCCCTGATCGGCGGTCTGCTGATCTCGCAAAGCCTCACCCTGCTGAGCACCCCGGCGCTGTACGTGATCTTCTCCTGCCTGGCCGAACGGCGCAGGGCGTGGTCGGCGCGCCGACGCGAGCGCCAGCTGGCGCGGCGCCGCCGTCAGCTGGCGGGGGCGTGACGACGGCCGTCGTGAGTCGTCCGGGCACCCGACCGTGCCGTTGGTCGCCCTGAACAGGGACGCTCCCGGCACCGGCTTCCAGGCTGAACACTTCGGCAACGCACTCACAAGGCGTTAACCGGGCGACCGTTACCTATGACTCCCTCTTCAATAGAGACGGAGACAACGCCATGGGCAACGAAACCGGCAAGCCGGACTTCTCCGACGTGCGCAGCGAGGTGCGCAGCCAGGCCGCGCAGATGCCGCCTGCGGCGAAGGCCGATTTCAGCGACGTGCAATCGCATGTGAGTTCGACCGCCGACGAAGCCACAGTCTACGAAGTGGTGGCAGGCGACAGCCTGTCGAAGATAGCCAGGCATTTCTATGGCAACGGCAATGCGTGGAAGCCGATCTTCGATGCGAACCGTGACCAGCTCACCGACCCGGACCACATCAAGGCCGGGCAGATGCTGAAAATTCCGGCGAAGCCCTGAGCAACGACACCGCAAGCCCCGCAACAGGAGACATGCCATGAAGATGACTCGCCAACCCCTGATCCTCACCGCATCACTGGCCGCAGCGCTGGCGCTGGGCGGCTGCGGCAAGACCGACGATTCGGCCTCGCAGATTCCCGCCACGCCACCGCCCGCGGCCACGGCGCCGGCGCCTCCGCCCACCACCATGGCGCCCGCCCCCGCCAGCACCGCGGCCATGGGCATGGACAACACCGGCAACGCGGCGGCGATCAGCTTCAGCTCGGTCCAGCTGGGTTCCAGCGTGGACGCGAACAACCGGATCGCGGCCAGCGGCGACTCGTTCGCGCCGAAGGACAGCATCTATGCGTCGGTCGATACGACGGGCAGCGGCAACGGCACGCTGGCCGCGAAGTGGACCTACCAGGATGGCCAGACCGTGCATGAGGACAGCAAGGCGCTGAATGCGAGCGGGCCGGAAACCACCGTGTTCATGATCAGCAAGCCGAGCGGTTTCCCCGCCGGCAACTACAAGGTGGACATCTCGCTGGACGGCCGGCCGGTCGCCAGCAAGGACTTCTCGGTCAAGTAAACGGGTGAGGTCCGTGTCGGGCGTGCGGCGCGACGCGCCGCACGCCCG
>NZ_LMHR01000036.1:0-24181 GCF_001428465.1 Rhodanobacter sp. Root179
CCGTCCAGATACTGTTGCAGCGACTTGAAGTCGGTGTGGCGCAGCACCAGCGATTCGGTCAGCCCGCGCAGGTGCTGCTTCAGCTCGGACATCTCGAAGAACTGGTGCTCGGGAAACGCCCGCTGCTTGGCCAGCAGCGAGTGGCGCCACTTGCGCATGAAGTAGGCCTGGTAGAACCACGGCGCCGATTCCTCCAGCGCGAACAGCCCCGCACCCGGATCGATGATCGGGCAGACCGCCAGCACGTAACTCAGCGGAATGCCCAGCAGCGAGGTCTGCATCGCGGCGCGCAACGCGAAGTTGCCGCCCAGCGAGAAGCCGGCCAGTGCCATCGGCCGGGCCGGGTAGCGCCGGGCGATGTCACCCAGCGCGTGCACCACTTCGTCGAGCCGACAGGAGTGGAACAGCGCCTCGTTGAGCCCGTGACTGTCGCCATGGTCGCGGAAGTTGAGGCGGAAGATGTCCCAGCCATCGGCCAGCAGGCGACTGCCGGTCTGCAGCACGTAGGTGGAGTCGACACTGCCTTCCCAGCCATGGAACAGCACGGCCAGCCCACGCGACTGCGGACGGGTCTTCTGCGCGGTGTAGGCACCGGTCAGGCGCACGCCGCCACCGCCATCGACCACCACCGGCTCGGCGCCCTGCAGCACGGTCTTGGCCGCGCGCGGCAGCAGCAGCCGGCGCACGCCGCTGGACGACAGCATGGTCTGGATATGACCGCTGCGCAGCGGCCAGGGTGGACGGAAATCCTTTCCGTAAAGCAGGCTCATTCCTGGCGGTCTTCCAGTGCGGAGGCGATGCGTTCGCGTGACAGCTCGGCCATGCGTCGGCGCGCATCGGGGGTGGCGGGCACCGGCGCCAGGAAGTGGATCTCGGCATCCATCGGCGCCTCGCCCAGCAGGCGCACGATATTGCCGAAGAAGCTCTCGTCTTCGCGGAAGCCGGCATCGACCACCCGCCGGCCGCCACGGGCAAAGCGCAGCGCCACCGGCTGCACCGTCACTTCGGCGTCGAGCGCGGCCTGGAAGATGCGCGCGTGGAACACTTTCAGCACGCCGTGGTAACCGGTGCCCCCTTCCGGGAACACCGCCACCGAACGCCCGGCGCGCAGGCGCTCGACCATGGCCTGCATCACCGTCGCCAGCGAATGGTTGTTGCCGCGGCGGTGGAAGATGGTGCCGCCGTTGGCGGCCAGCCAGCCGATCAGCGGCCAGCCGGCGATCTCCGCCTTGGCCACGAAGCAGGCCGCGCGCTGGCTGTGCAGCATGATGATGTCGAGCCAAGAGGTGTGGTTGGCGACGAACAGCACGGGGTCGCGCAGCGCCTCGCCGAAGCGCCGGGCGCGCATGCCGAGGATGCGCAGCAGGGTCACCGACCACAGCCGGATCATCCGGTGCGCGAACGGCTCGCGCCCGTTCTTCATGACGGCCTGCTGGTTCCAGCTGAGCAGCAGCGCGCAGAGCAGGATGCCCAGCACGACGTGCAGCACCACCAGCGGCACGCGCCACAGGTAGCGCAGCGGGCGCAGCAGGTCGCGTTCGGGCACGGAGGTGGTGTCGATGCTCATCAGCTGCCCAGTTTAACGTTAGTTCCGCGCCGCCGCAGGCCCCGATCGCTCCAGCTGCGCCAGCGGCAGCGAGGGCGAACGCTTCACCGTGCGCAGCACGAAGCTTGAATTGACATCGCCGACCCCGCTGGCGTTCAACAGATGGTCGAGCAGGAAGCGCGAGAAGTCCTTGAGGTCGGCCACGTAAACGTGCAGCAGGTAGTCCATGTCGCCAGTCAGCGCATGGCAGGCGACCACTTCGTCCCAGCCGCTGACACGCTCGACGAAACCCTCGATCGCCGCGCTCTCGTGGCGGGTCAGCTGGACCCGCACGAAGGCCTGCAGGCCCAGTCCGACCGCCTGCGGATCGACCTGGGCGGCGTAGCCGGTGATCACCTGGTCCGCCTCCAGCCGTTGCAGCCGGCGCAGGCAGGCCGACGGCGACAGGCTGACCCGCTCGGCCAGTTCGGCATTGGTGATGCGGCCTTCGCTCTGCAGCACGGCGAGCATGCGCAGGTCGGTGCGATCCAGCGACGTCATGCAATGATCTCCTTTCCTTTACGCAGTTGACGCAAGAATAGTTCATTCTCGGCCCGTAATCGGACAATAAGGCAAGCCTGCTGCGGGCGATCCACCGTATCCTTGAGATCGCCTGACCCACCCGGAACCGCGCCCATGGACACTCCTCGCAAAGTCGAACACCAGCAGACCGACCGCGGTTACGTGCCGGTTTATGCCACCGGCGTGGTCGAACAGCCGTGGGACAGCTACAGCGCGACCGACCATGAAGTCTGGGACACGCTGTTCAAGCGCCAGCGCGAACTGCTGCCGGGCCGCGCCTGCCGGGAATTCCTCGACGGCGTCGAGCGCTTCGGCCTGGGCGATGGCGGCATCCCGAAATTTGCCGAGTTGAACAAGGTGCTCGGCGCCGCCACCGGCTGGGAGCTGGTCGCAGTGGAGGGCCTGCTGCCGGACGAGGTGTTCTTCGACCACCTGGCCCATCGCCGTTTCCCGGTCAGCTGGTGGATCAGGAAGCCCGACCAGCTCGACTACCTCAGCGAGCCGGACCTGTTCCACGACATGTTCGGCCACGTGCCGCTGCTGCTGAACCCGGTGTTCGCCGACTACATGCAGGCCTACGGCCGCGGCGGCATGAAGGCGTTCGCGATCGGCCCCGAAGCGCTGATGAACTTGACCCGGCTCTACTGGTACACGGTGGAGTTCGGCCTGATCAACACCGGCGACGGCCTGCGCATCTACGGCGCCGGCATCGTCAGCTCCAAGGGCGAGTCGATCTACTCGCTCGATTCGCCCTCGCCCAACCGCATCGGCTTCGGCCTGGAACGCGTGATGAGCACGCGCTACCGCATCGACACCTACCAGCAGACCTACTTCGTGATCGACAGCTTCGAGCAGCTGTTCGAGGCCACCCATCCGGACTTCACGCCGATCTACGCGAAGCTGCGCGAGTCGCCCGCGCACGCCGCCGGCGACGTGCTCGATGGGGACCGCGTGTTCGCCCGCGGCGACCGCGTGGGCTGGGCGACCAACGCGGACACCTGATTCGCCGGATCAGCGCAAGGTGGCGTCCAGCCACGGTCCCACCACGCCGGTCCACAGCGCATAGCCTTGCCGGTTCATGTGCAGCCCGTCGGCGATGAACCAACGCGATTGCGGCTGGCCGTCGCTGCCCAGCATCGGCGTGAACACGTCCAGGTAGCTGACGCCCGGCTGGCTGGCGGCATAGGCGCGCACCAGCGCATTCGCCTCGCGGATCTTCGGCAGCAACACCGTGCGCGCCACGCTGGGCTTGATGGCGATGAAGGCGATCGGGACATCAGCGTCGTACGAGCGCGCCTTGCGCACGAAGGCGGCGAAGTCGTCGCGCACATGGGCCGGGCTGTCGCCGTCGGCCAGGTCGTTGTCGCCCGCATACATCACGATCGCGCGCGGATGGTACGGCGCCACGATGCGGTCGGCGAAGAAGGTGGCATCGTCGATCTCCGAACCGCCAAAGCCGCGGTTGAGCGTGCGCACCTGCGGGAAATCCGTGGCCAGCGAGCGCCACATGCGGATCGACGAACTGCCGATGAACAACACCGCGCCCGCCGCCGGTGGCTGCGCCCGATCCGTGGCCTGGAACGCGGCGATATCCCGGTTCCACTGCGCATGATCGTTTTCCCGGTTGTCGCGTGCCGCGGCCAGCAGCGGGCACAGCAGCAGGATCCACAGCAGATGACGCATGCATTTCATCGTTCGCTCCGTCGTGGTCATGCCGGCTGCAGACTAAGATGCTGCCTGCAGACAGCGGGAAACGCCGTTCCCGAGCGTAGCGCAACGACGGCGAGGGTGATTTCACGGTTGCCGCTCATGGAGCGTCCCCGCGACGGCGCGACTTCACCATGCCGTGCTTGCGCAACAGCGCGCGCAGTTGGTGATAGCTGAGTCCGAGCAGTGGCGCTGCCTCGACCTGGCTGTGACGGGCTTCGACGAGTGCGCGCTGGACCAGGTCCACTTCCAGGCGCGCCATCTCGGTCTTGATGTCGCAGGGAAGCCGGATCGATTTCTTTTCCGGCGCCGCCACCTCGACGGCTTCCGGCTCGGCCTCGACCACCGGCCGGAACGCGGAAGCGAAGGGATCGAAAACGATGGCGTCGACCGGGTCGTCGGCCGGCGTGCGGTGCACCGATCGCTCGACCACGTTCTTCAGCTCGCGCACATTGCCCGGCCACGGATAGCGGATCAGCGCGGCGCGGGCGGATTCGCTGAAACCGGCGAACAGGTCCCGACCCAGCTCGCGACTGATGTTGAGCGCGAAGTGCTCGGCCAGTTGCAGGATGTCACCGGTGCGCGCGCGCAGCGGTGGCACCGTCAGCACGTCGAAGGCCAGGCGGTCGAGCAGGTCGGCGCGAAACGTTCCGGCGCGCACGGCGGCGGGCAAGTCGCCATTGGTCGCGCCCACGATGCGCGCGTCCACGGTCAGCGTCTCGTTGCCGCCGACGCGTTCGAACTGGCCGTACTCGACCGCGCGCAGGATCTTTTCCTGCACGCGCAGGGAAACCGTGGCCAGCTCGTCGAGGAACAGCGTGCCGCCGTGGGCCTGCTCGAAACGGCCGATGTGGCGGCGGCTGGCGCCGGTGAACGCGCCCGCCTCATGGCCGAACAACTCGGTTTCGAGCAGGGCTTCGGTCAGGGTCGCGCAGTTGAGCTTCACCAGCGGCGCCTCCCAGCGCGGCGACAGGTAATGCAGTCGCGCCGCGATCAGCTCCTTGCCGGTGCCGCGCTCGCCGATGACCAGCACCGGCTTGTTCACCGCCGCCACCCGCGAGACGTGTTCCAGCAAATCGAGGAAGGCCGTCGACTCGCCCAGCATGGCGGTGATTTCGGTATCCGATGGCCGCGGATCTGGCATGGGACATCAACTCGCAGAGGGGGCAATGGTCGAATGGCTCATTCAACCCGATATTGGTCAATTCAACCATAAATCGGTTTATCCAACCGCTGCGAACGATACGCCTCCACGGCCGCAAGGAGGCGACCGTAGACTAATCAATGACTTGAGAGGACGCCGGCGTTTGGCACGACCCGTGCTCTGGATACTTCGTGGCCCTTCACCATCACGAGGCAAGCAGACATGGGCGTTTTTTCGAGAATGAGCGACATCATCAACTCCAACATCAACGCGATGCTGGACAAGGCCGAGGAACCGGAAAAGGTGGTGCGGCTGATCATCCAGGAGATGGAAGACACGCTGGTGGAAGTGCGCTCCGCCGCGGCGCGCGCGATCGCCGACCGCAAGGAACTGGAGCGGCGCGTGGAACACGCCCAGCGCGAGTCCGACGAGTGGCAGCGTCGGGCCGAGCTGGCCATCACCAAGGGGCGCGACGACCTGGCCAAGGCCGCGCTGGCCGAAAAGAAGCACATGGACGCGGCGCGGGAATCGCTCCAGCGCCAGTGCCACGAGGTCGAACTGGGCCTGGCCAAGCTCAACGACGACATCGCCGCGCTGCAGGTCAAGCTGGCCGATGCCAAGCATCGGCAGAAATCCTTCGAATTGCGCCACCACACGGCGGCCAACCGCCTGAAGGCGCGCAGCCGCACCCACGACGAGCGGATCAACAACGCGCTGGGTCGCTTCGAACACTACGAGCGCAAGCTGGAACACATGGAAGGCCGGGTCGAAGCCTACGACCTGGGCAAGCAGCGCGATCTCGACCGCGAATTCGCGGAGCTGGAAACCAACGACCACGTCGAGGCCGAACTGGCGGCGCTGAAGGAACGCCTGGGCTCGGCGAAGCCGGCGAACAAGGAATAACGAGGCACCGCCCGATGGAAGCGGCGCGACAACGCCGGAAACCATCCGGATACCCCAACACCCCACTGGAGAGACAAGGCATGAACGCTACACGGGACGGAGATCGTCGACGCCCGCTCCATCGCGATTCGGAACGCGGCCTGATCCTCGGCGTATGCACCGGCATCGCCGAAAGCTTCGACTGGCCGGTATGGCTGACCCGCGCCGGCGCACTGGCGCTGGCCTGGTGCTTCCCGGTGTCCGCCGTAGTGGCCTACGTCGTCGCCGCGCTGGTCATGCCGGAGCGACCGCTGCGTTACTGCGGCGACGGCGACGAGCGCAGCTACTGGCAATCGACGCGTCACCGGAGCTGAGCCATGGCACGCGACGACTACGGGCGCGCGCAGCGCTTCCATCGCGACCCTCGCCACGGCAGGCTCATGGGCGTGTGCGCGGGCGTGGCGGACGAGCTCGGCTGCAACGTCACCCTGGTCCGGATCGTCGCGGTCATCGCGCTGTTCTGGTTCGGCGTGGTGACGCTGGCGGTGTATGTCGTTCTCGGCTTCCTGCTGCCCGCCAGGACGGACATGCGGCACGATGTCGACGAGGCGTACTGGGGCAGCGTGAGGTACCCGGCGGGCGACGGCTTCCGCGAGCGACGCCATCGCCGGCGCGAGCTGGACAGCAACTTGCAGCACATGGAAGGCTACGTCACTTCGCGTCGACGCGATCTCGACCGCCAATTTCGCGATCTGGAACACTAGGAATCAACGATGGACCACGGTCAATTTTTCATACTGAGCATCATCATCGTCATCTTCGGCGCGCGCATCGTCCGCGACCACCTGCGCTTCAAGCAGGTCCAGCCGCGTGAGGACCCGCAATACCAGGCGCGCATGGACACGCTGGAGCAGCGCGTGAGGACGCTGGAACGCATCGTGACCGACAAGGGCTACGACCTCAAACGGGAATTCGAGAAGCTGTAGACGCGAGCAAGGCCGCGGCGCGACCGGGGGAAACGGCAGGCCGCCCTCGGCACCCGCCCCGGAAGCCGATCGTGCCCACTCCGCGATGATCGGCGCTGTTACGACTTGTTCGGCCCGGACCGCTTGAGCTCGCTCACCTCCAGCACCTGGGCGATGCGGGTGCCGTCCCAGCGGTAGACCAGGTGCCTGGCCTGCACGCAGGGCGCGACCACGTCGGGGAAGAACGCCGCGATGCATTCGCCGCCGGCATGCCGGGCGCTGTCGAAAACGATGCCGGGCGAACCGGCATCGCGCAGCCTGCGTGCCAGCGCCACGCTGGCCACGTAACTGTCGGCCGCCTGTTCCGCCGGCCAGCCACCGCGCAGGTCGTGCAGCTTGCTGTCCACGCTGGTGCGATAGCAGCGCATCTGCACTTCGCACGGCGGTTCGCTGGTCGCGGCCATGAATTGCTCGCGGTGATACACCGTTTCCTCGACCGCGGTGGCCACGCTGTGCGCCGCGTAGAACACGCCCCACGTGCCATCGGAGAAACGGCTGCCTTCCGGATTCAGATGGGTGAACGCCGCCATCACCGGCGTCGAACCCGGGCCGCTGACCCGATGCGCCTTCGGCACCAGCTTCAGCGCGTCGATCTCCTCGCGCAGGCGCGGATTGGTCAATGCCTCGATCGCGAACACCGCGTCCATGTCGGCCGGGTCGGCAATGCGGTCGTACACCCCGACCGGCGGGAAGCGGCTGGGCACGATGCGATACGCCTGGCTCCAGCGGACGCGTTTGAGGGGCGGCAACTCGTTTGGCATCAGGGTTCCTGGAAGTGCTTCCTTGCCTGCAGGGAGAGGCGCAAAGCGTGCGGCATCGCCGTCTCGCTCGCCGCGACGCCCGTCACCGCTTCAGCCGCGCTGCGCGTCCAGATACTGCCGCACCACATACAGGTCGGCGACATTGCCCGACAGCATGCGTTCCAGCGCGGAGTGGCCGCCGAACAGCGACGCCGTATTCGGCTTGTGCAGCCAGGCGTCGGCCTGGGCCGGTTCGGGAAACAGGATCTGCAGCGACTTCCAGATCCCGAGCAGGTAGCTGATCCGCTCGATGGTGTCGCGTCCCGGGGCACCATCCTGCTGGCGCTTCCACTTGTAGAAGGTCGATTCCGGCGGATCGCCGAGCAGCTTGCGCTGATCGGCGATGCGCAGCTTCCAGTGTTCGGCGAGACGGAAGAACGCGCGCAACGCCGGACCACCGAGGTCCGCGTCAGGAGTGTTTTCAGGCAGCGACTGGGCCAGCACGGTCACTCTCCTTGTAAAGTTGACATGCAATTTACTCTACAAGGGAAGCTTTGGTCAATGTTTGACCAGTGCCGGCTCACGGTCCCGACGGCTGCTCCTTCGCCTTTGCGGCACAGTCGCAGCCGTAATCCGGCTCCGGACCGCCGTCGGCGATGAAGCGGTCGATGCGCTGTTCCAGCACCGGCAACGGCACCGAGCCGGTGGACAGCACGGTGTCGTGGAAATGGCGGATGTCGAACTTCGCGCCGAGTGCCTGCTCCGCCTTCGCGCGCAGCTCGCGGATCTTCAGGTAGCCCAGTTCGTACGACAGCGCCTGGCCGGGCCAGCTGATGTAGCGGTCGACTTCGTTGGCGATCTCGCGAGCGGACAACGCGGTGTTGACGGTGAGGTAGTCGATCGCCTGCTGCCGGCTCCAGCCCAGGTGATGGATGCCGGTGTCGACCACCAGCCGGCAGGCCCGCCACATCTGGTAGGTGAGGTAACCGAAACGCTGGTACGGGGTCTTGTAGATGCCCATCTCGTTGCCGAGATATTCCGAATAGAGGCCCCAGCCCTCGCCGTAGGCGGAGATGTAGCTGTTGCGGCGGAACGCGGGCTGGCCATGCTGCTCGTCGGCCAGCTCCAGCTGCAGCGCGTGGCCCGGATAGGACTCATGCAGGGTCAGCGCGGGCATGTTGTACAGCGGCCGCGACGGCAGGTCATAGGTGTTGACCATGTATTCGTCCGGGCCGCCGCGACCGGAGGTGTAGTACGGCGCGATGTCGGCCGGCACCGGCACGATGGTGAAGCGCTGGCGCGGCAGGTGGCCGAAGTATCTGGCCATCTGGCCGTCCACTTCCTTGGCCACCCAGGCGCTGCGCATCAGCAGCTCCTCCGGCGACTTCGCGTAGAACTGCGGGTCGCTGCGCAGGAACTGCAGGAACTCGGCGAAGCTGCCCTTGAAGTCGGTGTCCTTGATCACCTCCAGCATCTGCGCATGGATCTGCGCCACCTGGTCCAGGCCGATCTGGTGGATCGCGTCGGGGCTGAGGTCGAGCGTGGTGTACTCGCGGATCTGCTGGCGATAGAACGCCTTGCCGTCGGGCAGCGCCTCGGCGGCGAGCGTCTTGCGCGCACGGGGCAGGTACTCGTTGCGGAAGAACGCCAGCAGTCTGGCGTACGCCGGAATCACCTCGTCGCGAAGGCGGCGCAAGGCCTGTCCCTGCAAGGCCTGGGCCTCGTCGGTGGGCATCGTGGCCGGCAGCTGCCTGAACGGCGCATAGAAGCTGCTCGCGGTCGGGTCCTTCAATTCGGCGACCGCGGCAATCGACACGTCACGCCCGTCCAGCACCGCGCGGGGCACGCTGAAGCCGCGCTTGAGTCCGGCCCGCATGTTGGCGATCTGCTGGTCGAAATAGGCGGGGATCTGGTCGAGCCGATCCAGGTACTGTTCGTAGTCCTGCCGGGTGCGCAACCGGCCGCCGCCCAGCTGGTAACCGATGTCCGACCAGAACGCCGAATCGCTGTTGAACGGCATCTGCCAGTTCTTGAAGCGCTGGTCGGCGACGAAGTTGCCGATCTGCTCGCGATAGATCGCGAAGTTCACCTGTTCGGCTGGCGACAGCGCGGCCACGTCGACGCGTTCCAGCTGCTTGAGCACGTCCTGCCAGTAATCCAGTCGCCGCTGCTGGCTGGCCGCGTCGACGTCATCGAGCCGGCCGTTGTTGGGCTGGGACTCGCCCGACGCGCTGATGCCGGCCTGCCCCGTCCGCCAGGCCCATTCGGTGGTGTAGATGTTCTTGAACCGGGCATCGGCGGCGGCGGTGGTTTCGCCGACCGGGGTGGCGGTCGCGTAGGCCGGCGCGCTGCAGACAAGCGCAAGCACGGCCCATCGGGCCATCATCGGGGTCTTGTTCACTCGGGTTCCTCTTTCCGGGCGGCGGCGTCATCGATCAGGTGACGTGATGCGAGCGTCTATCGTGGCGGTCATGACGGCGCATGGCAACGGCACCCGGCATCCAGTGGCGGTGTCGACGCCCCGGTCCGCCCACGGCCCGCTCAGCCCAGATTGAGCTCGCCCACTCCCACCGAGCGCAGGTAGGCAGCCAGGTTGCGCTCTTCGGTTTCGATGAAAACCTCGCCGCTGGCCGCGCTCTCGGCGATCCGGTCCGGGCGGAAATTGCGGAAGTCGCCGCGCATGCGGCACCACGCGCCCAGGGTCCACTTGCCGCCCCAGAACGACAGGCACAGCGGCTCGATCTCGCGGGTGCTGGGGTTGCCGCCTTCGTCGCGATAGGCCATCCGCAGCACCTGGTTGCCGACGATGGCCGCGTGCAGCTGATCGAGCAGGGCGGCGAAATCGTCGCGATACTGGTCGCGCCACACCGGCGCGAAGATGCGCGTGCGACTGGCGCGCTCGCGCAGTTCCGGCGGCAGCACCGCCTCGATCTTCAGCAGCGCCGTCTGCGCGTTTTCCGCCAGCCGGGTGCCGGCGAATGCACGCACGAAGCGCGAGCCGACCACCAGAGCCTCGAGTTCGCTGGCGTTGAACATCAGCGGCGGGATGTCCGAACCCTTGCGCAGGACGTAACCGACGCCGGCCTCGCCCTCGATCGGCACGCCGGACAACTGCAGGTCGGCGACATCGCGATAGACCGTACGCAGCGACACGCCCAGCGTCTGCGCCAGCGATCGCGCCTGCAGCGCGGTACGTCGACCGCGCAGCGCGTGAATGATGAGGAATAGCCGGTCCGCTCGACGCATTCGCACATCATCCCCGGGAACGATGACGGCGAACAGCGTCGAACGTCACGACTCATCGCATCACGCGCCTTGGGCGGCCACCAGTTCGGCATCCAGCGCGGCGGCACGCTGCACGCCAGGCCGTGCCAGCACGCGGTTGATGTAGGCGCGGATCACCGGCAGCTCGGGCACCAGCTTGAACATCGTGGTCCAGTTCAACGCGGTGCCCCACAACACGTCCGCCGCACTGAAACGCTCACCCAGCAGGTACGGTCCCTTTTCCAGCTGGTCGACCACGGTCTTCAGCATGGTGTCGTAGTCGCCGTAGCCGCAGGTCGACGTCGACGCCGGCTCGCGCTGCAGCGATCTGTCGGTCACCGCCGGTTCGAAGCACGAACCGTAGAACACCAGCCAGCGCAGGTACGGGCCGCGCAGCGGATCACCGATCGGCGGCGCCAGCCCGGCTTCGGCATACAGGTCGGCCAGGTAGATGAACACCGCCGGCTGCTCGGTGACCAGGGCACCGTCGTGATGGATCGCCGGCACCTTGCCCATCGGGTTGATCGCCAGATACGCCGGCTGCCGCTGTTCACCGGCCTTCAGGCTGAGCACGTGCAACTCGTAGTCGGCAGCCAGTTCCTCGAGCAGGGCGCGGGTGCCGGCGGAGCGGCTTTGTGGCGAATGAAAGAAGCTGACGCGTGGCTTGCTCATCGTGGTTTCCTGGCGAACGGGTGGAAAGTTTCAGAGATGCCGCGTTTCGGCCGGTGCGGACATCCAGTTGTTGTGGCGACCGTCGGAGAAGCGCAGCGGCGCCTCGATCAACTCCTGCGGTTCGACGTCATCGAGGCAGGCCAGGCTGATCGATACGTAGTCGCCGCCGATTTCCGCGATATGGCCGCGGCCGAACGAGCGCACGCCGCAATGCCGGCAGAACAGGTGGTGGGCGCTGCGGGTGTTGAACTGATAGTCCGACAATGCGTCCTCGCCGCTCAGCAACCGGAAGGCCGCGGGCTTGACGATCACGCCCCACTGCCGCGTCTTGGTGCAGATCGAGCAGTTGCAACGCCCGGTGCCGGCGGCGAGATCGATGTCGGCTTCATAGCGCACCGCGCCGCAATGGCAACTTCCGTGATAAGTCCTGGTCATCATTTGCTCCGGTGATGGAAGGTGTGGGTCAGTGCGGCGAGCAGCGCGCGTTGTCGCCGCGGCGTCGCGCCACTGGCTCCGGCCGGGTTCGCTTTCGGCAAGCGATATTGGCCATCCAGCAGCAGGCCATTGAGGTACAGCGGACGATAGGCCATCAAGGTGCGTTGCAGGATCTTGTTCATCGCGACCTCCTCATGCCGCCACGGCTTCGCCGACGCACCAGGGCGGCAGCTGCGCATGCTTGAACAGGCGATACCAGTGATCGCGGTCGGTGGGGCCGTACAAGTCGAGCGTGCGGATCACCTCGCGGGCGAATTCCACGCTGCCCAGGTGGCTGGCGCTGATCACGCCGCCGTCGCTGACCGCGAGCACCTCGGCGTCGTATTGCTCCGCGCCGGCATAGGTGGGCACCTGCGCGGCGATCTGCCCCGACCAGTTGCCGGTGTGACGGCAATCGTCGAGCAGGCCGGCGCGGGCCAGCGCCAGCATGCCGCTGTCGATGCCGGCCACCACCGCGCCGGCCGCGTGCAACTGGCGCATCGCCGCCACCGCCGGCGCGCCCTCGCCACGCTGCCACAGATGGCCGCCGGGCACGATCAGCATCGCGGCGCGTGCGTCGTCCAGCTGATCCAGCGTCAGCTCCGGCTGCACGCACAGCCCACCCATCGAGGTGACCTGGGCGCGGTTGAAGCCCACCGTCTGCACCTCCCAGTCGCCGGGGCGCCGGATTTCGCACAGGGCCAGCGCCGCCTGCCAGTCGGCAAAACCATCGAACACCAGGAAATAAACCGTATCGCGCATGTCTTGGTCCTCCGCCTTGGAGGGACAGCTTGCCGGGGGGCTGCTGCCAGCGTGTTGTCAGCAGGGCGGGGAACAAAAACGGGATCGCCAGGCTCCCCGCTCCCGCGCGCTGCTCTTCCCCGCTCCCCCTTCCCCGTTCCCCGCTCAAAACAAATGCGACAATGCCCGTCCCCCACGCCATGGACCCGACATGAAGCCTGTCTCACTGATCCAGTTCCTGATCGAGGAACGCCGCGCCGGCCACATCAATGCCGAACTTTCGCTGCTGATCGAAGTGGTCGCGCGCGCCTGCAAGCGCATCGCGGTGGCCACCGGCAAGGGCGCGCTGGGCGGCGTGCTGGGCGAGGCCGGCACGGGCAACATCCAGGGCGAGGCGCAGAAGAAGCTGGACGTGATCTCCAACGAAATCCTGCTGGAGGCCAATGCCTGGGGCGGCCATCTCGCCGCCTGCGCTTCGGAAGAGATGGAAGACCCGCAGCAGATTCCGGACGGCTATCCCAAGGGCCAGCACCTGCTGCTGTTCGATCCGCTGGATGGCTCGTCGAACATCGACGTGAACATTTCGGTCGGCACGATCTTCTCGGTGCTGCGCTGCCCGGACGGCGTGACCGAGCCCAAGGCCGAGCACTTCCTGCAGCCGGGCACCACCCAGCTCGCCGCCGGCTACGTGGTGTACGGCCCGGCCACCGTGCTGGTGCTGACCTTCGGCCACGGCACCCACGAATTCACGCTCGATCGCGAGGTGGGCAGCTTCATCCTCAGCCGGCGCGCCATCCGCATTCCGGAGCAGGCCACCGAGTTCGCCATCAACATGTCCAACCAGCGCCACTGGCAGCCGCCGATGCAGCGTTACGTGGGCGAACTGCTGGCCGGCAAGACCGGGCCGCGCGGCAAGGACTTCAACATGCGCTGGGTCGCCTCGATGGTGGCCGACGTGCACCGCATCGTGACCCGCGGCGGCGTGTTCTATTACCCGCTGGACGCGAAGATCGAGAAGCAGGGCGGCAAGCTGCGCATCATGTACGAGGCCAACCCGATGGCCTTCATCATCGAGCAGGCCGGCGGCGCGGCGACCACCGGTCGCCAGCGCATCATGGAGATCCAGCCCACCGGCCTGCACCAGCGCGTGCCGGTGTTCCTCGGCTCGAAGGAAGAAGTCGAACTGGCCACGCGCTACCACCAGGAAGCCGACGCCGCGCAAGGCTGACCCTCCTGCTCCCTCCCCTGCTTGCAGGGGAGGGGCAACCTCCAACCTCCCCCTGCCTGCAGGAGGAGGAGCAGATCAGAATCTTCCGATACCGATGCCCATGCCCTTTCGCCGTTTGCTGCCACTGCTCGCCACCCTCCTGCTCGGTGCCTGCACGCACGCCAGCAAACCCGCGCCGGTGGTCGCCCCGCCGGTGGCGCCGGTGAAGCTGAAGATCGGCCTCGCCCTCGGCGGTGGCGCGGCCAAGGGCTTCGCCCACATCGGCGTGATCAAGATGCTGGAGGCCAGCGGCATCCATCCGGACGTGGTCGCCGGCACCAGTGCGGGCAGCGTGGTCGGCGCGCTGTACGCCAGCGGCATGGACGCGTTCGCGCTGCAGCAGACCGCATTCGGTCTCGACGAGGCGAAGATCCGCGACGTGCGGCTGTTCTCCGGCGGCCTGGTGCAGGGCCAGGCGCTGCAGGATTACGTCAACCAGCTGGTGCACAAGCAGCCGATCGAACAGTTGAAGATGCCGTTCGCCGCCGTTTCGACCGAGCTGGAAACGGGCACGCGCACGGTGTTCGTGCGCGGCAACACCGGCCGCGCGGTGCGCGCATCGTCCAGCATTCCCGGCGTGTTCGAGCCGGTGGAGATCCACGGCAAGCACTACGTCGACGGCGGCGTGGTCAGCCCGATCCCGGTCGACGCGGCACGCCAGCTCGGCGCCGATTTCGTGATCGCGGTGGACATCTCCGCCGCGCCCGACGGCAGCAACCCGCAGGACATGATGGGCATCGTGGGCCAGTCGATCGACATCATGGGGCGGCAACTGGCGGCGCAGGAAAGCGCGCGCGCCGAGGTGGTGATCCGGCCCGACCTGCGCGGCATCGGCCCCACCGATTTCGAGCAGAAGAACCAGGCCATCCTGGCCGGCGAGAAGGCCGCGCTGGCAGCGATCCCCGCCATCCGGGCAAAGCTGGCCGCCATGGCCGCGGCGCGCCAGGTCGCCGGCAGCAAGGCTGCGCAGCGCTGATCCGGTCGCCATGCCGTCCTGCACTTGGCGTGCGTGGCATCGGGTTGTAGCTTCGGGATTCCCCACGCCGGAATCCCTCCCATGCCGAAACGCTCACGCCTGATCGTCCCGCTGTCGCTGCTCACTCTCGCGCTGGCGCCGCAAGCCTTCGCCGCCACGGCCGAGGTCGATCCGCGCATCGAGCAGGTGTTGACCGAACTGGGCAAGGCGCAGTCGATCCAGACCACCGCGATCTCGCCGAATGGCAAGCAGCTCGCCTGGGTGATCCAGCGCGACGGTAAGCCGGCGATCGAGGTGGCGAATGCCGACGGCAGCCATGCGCGCCGGGTGACCGCCGCAGCGCGGTCCGGCAGCTGCGCCGAATCCGGCATCGCCTGGGCGCCCGATTCGCACCATCTCGCCTTCGTCTCCAACTGCAACGTCGACCTCACCAGCACCAAGGTGATGCAGAACGCCATCTACCTGGCCGACACCACCGGCCACGACGCGCCGGCGCGGCTGGCCGAGCTGAAGGGTTACGTGCGCGCGTTGCAGTGGACCGATGACGGTAAGTCGCTCGGCTTCCTCTACGTGGCTGGCGCCACCCGCCACGCCAGCGCCACCGCCGCGGCCAAACCGGCCGCCGGCGAGATCGGCGTGACCGGGGTGGAAGTGCAGCGCGTGGCCAGCCTCGACGTGGCCAGCGGCACGCTGCGCGAGCTGACGCCGGCCGACATGTACGCGTACGAGTTCGACTGGTCGCCGGACGGCTCGCGCATCGCCTATACCGCCGCGCTGCCACCGGGCGACAACAACTGGTGGATCGCGAAGCTCTACGTGCAACCCGCGCAAGTGGACGCCACCGCAACCGTGCTGGTCGATCCGGCCGACGCCGCCAGCGGCTCGCTGCAGCATCTTCAGATCGCGCTGCCGCGCTGGTCACCGGATGCCTCGCGGATCGCCTTCATCGGCGGCCTGATGAGCGACCAGGGCGCCACCGGCGGCGACATCTACGCGGTGCCCGCCGCCGGCGGTGCGCTGGTCAACCTCACGCCCGGCATCAAGGTCACGCCGAGCTGGCTGCGCTGGACCTCGCCGCAGTCGATGCTGGTCAGCCAGGTCAGCAACGGCCAGAGCCAGCTGGCCGACTACGCCGTGTCCGCCACGCAGGCGCAGCAGCAGCGCGTGCACTTCACCGTGCCGGCCAGCATCAGCGACGGCAGCGCCTCGATGGCGATGTCGCTGTCTACCGATCTCAGGCACGTCGCCTTCCTGCAGAGCTCGTACGCCCGCGCCACCGAAGTGCACGCCGGCGCACTGGGCAAGGCGGCGCCGCCGGCGGTGACCTCGTTCAACGCCGCGCTGAAACCGGCCTGGGGCAAGGCCGAATCGGTGGAGTGGAACAACGAGGGCTTCCACGTGCAGGGCTGGCTGCTGTACCCGGCCCACTACGATCCTAAGAAGACCTATCCGATGGTGGTGGTGGTGCACGGCGGCCCGTCGAGCGCGGTGATCCCGCGCTGGCCGGGCGTGGGTTACGGCGCCGCGCCGCTGTCCGCGCTGGGTTATTTCGTGTTCCAGCCGAATCCGCGCGGCAGCTTCGGCCAGGGCGAAAAATACGTGCAGGCCAACCGCAAGGACTTCGGTTACGGCGACCTGCGCGACGTCCTCGCCGGCGTCGACGCGGTGGAGAAGAAGTTTCCTGTGGACGACCAGCGGCTCGGCCTCACCGGCTGGAGCTACGGCGGTTTCATGAGCATGTTCGCGCCGACCCAGACCCAGCGCTTCCGCGCCGTGGTGGCCGGCGCCGGCATCTCGAACTGGCAGAGCTATTACGGCCAGAACCTGATCGACCAATGGATGCCGCCGTTCTTCGGCGCCAGCGTCTATGACGACCCGGCCGTCTACGCGAAGAGCTCGGCGATCAACTTCATCAAGCAGGTGAAGACGCCGATGCTGATCGTGGTCGGCGACCGCGACGCCGAATGCCCGGCGCCGCAATCGTTCGAGATGTGGCACGCGCTGCGCGCGCAGGGCGTGCCGACCTCGCTGGTGGTGTATCCGAACGAAGGCCACCACTTCGTCGATCCCGCCCACCAGCGCGATGTGCTGCAGCGGGCGCTGGGCTGGTTCGACAAGTACCTGCCGGCCAGCCGCTGAGCCGAACGGCATGAACCGGCTGACAGAAAAAGAGCGGGCCGACTGGCCCGCTCTTTTTCTGTCACGCCTCTCCGTCAATGCTCGGGCGGGTCCTTGCTGCGGGTCTTGGTGACCGCGCCCAGGATGCCCGCGCCGACCAGCACGACCGCGCCGCCGATGATCCACTGGTTGGGCACATGCAGCAGCGTGGCGATGTAGACCAGACCGCCGATGACGACGATCATGCCGATCAGGTAGAGCGCGAACGAGGACATCGGTGCCTCCCTGGTGCAGGTCGCCGCGGCGTACACGCCTCGACGAATGGCCGCATTGCAGCCGATCGGACTTCATCGGCGCGTGAAGAAGGCTTGAGGCGCTCCCCGGCAAGAGGCAGGCCACCGGCCGACCAGGTCGGAAGTCATTGTTGACAGGCTCCATGTGTATTGCTGTACTGATACACATGGATGCCTCCCTGCTCACCGTTCAACCGACCGCCAGCGAGCCGATCTATCGGCAGATCGTCGAACAGCTGCGCCGGCTGATTGCCGGGGGCCAGCTCGCCCATGGTGAACTGCTGCCGTCGGTGCGCGACGTCGCCGGCTTCCATGCGATCAACCCGATGACCGTGTCGCGCGCCTACGGCATTGCCGAAAGCGAGGGCCTGGTGGAGCGCCTGCGCGGCAAGGGCATGGCGGTGATCGCCACGCGCAAGGCCGCGCAAAGCGAAAGCCAACGGCTGGCCCTGCTCGAACCGCAATTGCAGGCATTGGCGCGCCATGCCCACGAACTCGAACTGCCCGCCGCGCCGGTGCTGCGGCGCCTGACCAAACTGCTGGGAGAATGAAATGAACGCGATGCCGAGTGAAACGGAATCCACCATCGCCCCGCTCGCGGTGTGCGGCCTGGTCCACAGCTACGAAGGCAGCAATGCGCTGAACGGCGTCGACCTGGCGCTGGAACCGGGCAGCGTGCTCGGCCTGATCGGCCGCAACGGCGCCGGCAAGTCGACCCTGATCCGCATCATGCTGGGCCTGCTCGAACCGATGGCCGGGGTCGCGACGGTATTCGGCGAACCGGCGCTGGCACTCGGCGACGACGCCAAGTCGCGCATCGCCTATGTGCCGCAGCAGCCCGAGGCGCTGGCCTGGCTCACCGCGGAACAGATGCTCGACTTCGTCGGCCGTTTCTACCCGCGCTGGGACAAGACCTTCGTCAGGAACACGCTGGAACGCTGGCAGATCCAGCCGAACCGGCTGCTGGCGAAGCTGTCGCCGGGCGAACGCCAGCGTGTCGACCTGATCCGCGCGCTGGCTTCGCAACCGGAACTGCTGGTGCTGGACGAACCGGCCGCGGCGCTCGACCCGGTCGCCCGCCGCGAACTGCTGCGCGAGGTGGCGCTGCGCGCCGGCGAGTCCGGCACCACCGTGCTGTTCTCCACCCATATCGTGTCGGACCTGGAACGCGTGGCCTCGGAAGTGGCGTTCCTGCATCGGGGCAAGTTGCTGATGCGCTGCAGTGTCGATGAGACCAAGGAACGTTACGCGCGGCTGTGGCTGCCCGGGCGGCTGAGCGCGGCCGCTCCCGCGCACAGCCTGAGCCGGCGTCGCCACGACGACGGCAGCCTCAGCCTGGTGGTCGAGCTCGACGAGCGCGGCCGCTGGCCGGAGGCCGCCAGCCTGGCCGGCGCCCGCGTCGACGCACTCGGCCTGGAGGATCTGTTCGTGGAGGTGGCCGAATGAAACCGTCGCAGCTGTTCCGGATTCCCTGGTACGCGGCCCATCGCTCGCTGCGCTGGATGGCGGTGGTGCTACTGACCGTGTGTGCCGGTTCGGCCATCGGCCTCGGCCTGTTCGGCAGCAAGCCCGGCCATTTCGCCGGCGCGATCTTCATGTTTGGCGTGGGCCTGCTGTTCGTGTGGGCATTCTTCCTGTCGACCACCCTGTTGCTGGCGATCGATGCGTGGCAGCTGCGCGTGCCGGCGATCCAGCGGCAGATCGTGGCGTCCCTGCTGCTGCATGCGGGGCTCGGCATCGCCGTGCCGACCCTCGTGCTGGGCATGCTGGGCGCGCCGGTGCTCAACACCGCGGTCGTGCTGACGCTGTGCACGTCGGTCGGGCTCGCGTTCGCGCTGATGCCGCGCTATTGCGCCATCTTCTTCGGACTGATGCCCACCCTGGGCAATACGCTGTGGCATCGCCTGCACCTGCCCGGCGTCGACGACCCCCGCTTCGTGCTGCTCGCGCTGCCGCTGATCCTGCTGTCGCTGTTGCTGATCGTGATCTGCTGGCGCCGGCTGCTGCGCGTCGGCTCCAGCCGCGCGCAGGGCTGGAGTTCGCCGATGGTGCTGCAGTATCGCAGCGGCGGCTGGGGCCAGTGGAGCGCCATCGGCGACCTGCGCCAACTGCAGCAGCGACCGGACTGGCTGCAGTTGGCCGTCAGCCTCGACGGCGTGGGCCCGACGGCCCCGCACAAGGCGTTGCGGGTGGCGCTGGGCGGCTGGTACCTGCCGCAAACCTGGCGCAGTTACGCCAGGCAACTGGGCCTGATGATCGGCTTCATCGCGCTGCCGTTGCTGGGTGTCGCCTGGCTGCTGCACTGGGGCGGACAGGACGCGCAGGCCGCCGTCGCGATGCGTGGCGTGTTGATCGGCAGCCTTGGCATGGTCGGCGGCGTTGCCGGTCCGATGATCTGCACGTTCAGCCTGATCTGGCTGAACAGGCGCTGGCAACAGGCCAATGCCGAACTGCCCCTGCTGGCACTCCTGCCGGGGCTGGGCGAACCCGCGCAGGCGCGGCGGCAAGTGGTGCGCGCCGGGCTCGGCCTGCCGCTGGTTCTGCATGCGCTGCTGGCGCTGCTGATCGGTGTCGCCATGCTGTGCTGGCATGGCCACGTCGCGATGCTGTCGTTCCTGCTGCTGGCCCAGCTGGGTGCCACGACCGTCACCGTGGCGATGCTGCTCAATCTTTTCGGTGGCCGCCGGCTGTCCATCTGGGTGAGCGGCGCGGTGCTGGTCACCAGTTTCGTGCTCTGCCTGTCGAGCCTGCTGCTGCCGGCCATCAGCTGGGGCCGTCACCCGGTCGCGGGCGTCGAGCCACTGCTGCTGCCCCTGGTCGGCGCGTGGTTGCTGCTGGGCGCCGGCATGATCTGGCTAGCGCGACGCGGCTGGCGCGGGTTGATGCAATTGCCGCATCCGTTTGTGCAGAGCTGAGCGGGCTCTCAGAACAATTCGCCCTGGGGCGAGGGTTTGCGCGGCGGCACGAAGCGCGAGGTATCCAGTTGCAGCTCGCGGGCGCGGGCGAAGCCGTGCCGACGGCAGGCCAGCTCGAAGCGACGGCGCAGCAGGTCGGCGAACACGCCCTGCCCGCGCATGCGGGTGGCGAAGTTGCTGTCGTAGTCGCGACCGCCGTTCATCTGCTGCACCAGGCTCATCACGTGTTCGGCGCGCTGCGGCGCATGCAGGGCCAGCCATTCGCGGAACAGCGACTTCAGTTCGTGCGGCAGGCGCAGCGTGGTGTAGCCGGCGCTGCGCGCGCCGGCATCAAAGGCCTGTGCCAGCACCGCTTCCATGTCCTTGTCGTTCAATGCGGGAATGATCGGCGCCACCAGCACGCCGACCGGCACGCCGGCCTCGGCCAGGTTGCGGATCGCCTTGATCCGCCGGTGCGGCGCGCTGGCGCGCGGTTCGAGTTTCGCGGCGAGATGGTTGTCCAGCGAATTGACCGAGACGAACACCTGCACCAGCCCTTCGCGCGCCATCGGCTGCAGGATGTCGAGGTCGCGCTCGACCAGCGCGTTCTTGGTCACGATGGTGCACGGGTGATGGCATTCGGCCAGCAGCTCCAGCGCGGCGCGGGTCAGCCGCCAGCGCTTCTCGATCGGCTGGTAGGGGTCGGTGTTGCTGCCGATGTTGATCGGGCTGATCGCGTAGCCGGGCTTGCCCAGTTCCGCCCGCAGCATCTCGGCCAGGTTGCCCTTGGCGCGGATCTTCGTCTCGAAGTCGAGACCCGGCGACAGGTTGAGATAGCTGTGCGAGGGCCGCGCGAAGCAGTAGATGCAGCCGTGCTCGCAGCCGCGATACGGATTGATCGCCTGGCTGAAGGCGATGTCCGGCGAGTCGTTGCGGCTGATCACGCTGCGCGCGCGCTCGTCGGTGACTTCCGTGCGCGGGCGCGGCGCATCCTCGTCCAGCAGCGCACCCTGCCAGCCGTCATCTTCGGCCTGGTGGCGGACGTGTTCGAAGCGGCCTTCGGGATTCGACGCGGCGCCGCGCCCCTTGTGCGCACGCGGGGCACAGGGTGAGTCGGGTGGTGATGGCGAGCTCATCCGGGCAGTGTGGCGTGCCGGAATCTCAATCGTGGCGACACCGCGTCAAGCTGTGATTCCACGCGCGCCCGGCGCGCATGGGCGGCGCTATGATCTGCCCGTCCGTCGCCGTGGGAGCGACGCTCCATCCACTTGCCGGGTCGTGCCCATGCGCTGGTTGCTGCTGATTTCCACCGTATTCGCCTTCGTGCTCTGCTTCACCCGCCACAGTGCCGGCGCGTGGGGTTTCTGGATGCTGGTCGGACTGCTCGGGGTGTTCGCCAGCACGCTGGCCTTCGTCCACGCCCGCATCGCCGGCAACACACGGGAAGCCAGCTTGTCCGAGTACGACCTCAAGCGTCTGCGCGAGGGCAAGCCGCCACTCCGGCACGAGCGTCCCTGAGGCCGGTCAGGGCCCCAGCTCGGCCGCCATCGCGTCGCGCATCAGGTATTTCTGGGTCTTGCCGGTCACCGTCATCGGGAAGGTGTCGACGAAGCGCACGTAGTGCGGCACCTTGTAATAGGCGAGGTGATGGCGGCAGTAGTCCTGGATCTCGGCCACGCTGGCGCTGACGCCGTCGCGCAGGATAATCCACGCGCACACCTGCTCGCCGAATTTCGGGTCGGGCACGCCGAACACCTGCACGTCGCGGATCTTCGGATGGCCGTAGAGGAACTCCTCGATCTCGCGTGGGTACACGTTCTCGCCGCCCCGGATGATCATGTCCTTGAGCCGGCCGACGATGCTGCAATAGCCGTCCGCGTCGATCACCGCCAGGTCGCCGGTATGCATCCAGCGCGCCTCGTCGATCACCTCGGCGGTGCGTGCGGGGTCGTCCCAGTAACCCAGCATCACCGAGTAGCCACGCGTGCACAGCTCGCCGGTGGTGCCGCGGGGCACCACCTGGCCGGCCTCGTCGACCAGTTTCACCTCCAGCTGCGGGTGGATCCGTCCCACGCTGTCGACGCGGCGTTCCAGCGGATCGTCGGGCACGGTCTGGAAGCTCACCGGGCTGGTTTCGGTCATGCCGTAGGCGATGGTGACGTCGGCCATGTGCATCTCGCCGACCACCCGGCGCATCACCTCGATGGGGCAGGGCGAGCCGGCCATGATGCCGGTGCGCAGCGAGCTCAGGTCGAATTCGCCGAAGCGCGGATGCTCCAGCTCGGCGATGAACATGGTGGGCACGCCGTGCAGGCCGGTGCATCGTTCCTCGGCCACGCATTGCAGGGTGGTCAACGCGTCGAAGCCCTCGCCGGGGATCACCATGCAGGCGCCATGGGTGACGCAGGCCAGGTTGCCCAGCACCATGCCGAAGCAGTGATAGAACGGCACCGGGATGCACAGCCGGTCCTGCTCGGTCAGGCGCATTGCCTCGCCGATGAAC
Organism: Rhodanobacter sp. Root179; assembly: GCF_001428465.1. Taxonomy (NCBI): domain Bacteria; kingdom Pseudomonadati; phylum Pseudomonadota; class Gammaproteobacteria; order Lysobacterales; family Rhodanobacteraceae; genus Rhodanobacter; species Rhodanobacter sp. Root179. The sequence goes on from NZ_LMHR01000036.1 coordinate 22,808, forward strand.
CAGCCGTTGTTGACGATGTTGTGGTGGGTCAGGGTGGCGCCCTTGGGCGCGCCGGTGGTGCCGGAAGTGAACTGGATGTTCACCGCGTCGTCGAAGTTGAGCACCGCTTCGCGCACGCGCAACAGCGCACGCGCCGCCTCGTCGCCGAGTGCGGCCAGCTGCGCCCAGCGGCGGGTACCGGGCTGGTCCTGCTCGTCCAGCAGGATCACCTCGCGCAACGCGGGCAACCTTGCCGCCTGCAACTTGCCCGGTGCCGCCGTCGCCAGTTCCGGCGCCAGCTCGGTGAGCATCGCCAGGTAGTGCGAGGTCTTGAAGCGGCGAGGCAACACCAGTGCGCGGCAGCCCACCTTGTTCAGCGAGTACTCCAGCTCGTGCGCGCGGTACGCCGGATTGATGTTGACCAGGATCAGCCCGGCCTTCGGCGCGGCAAACTGCAGCACGACCCACTCGGCCCGGTTCGGCGCCCAGATGCCGATGCGCTCGCCCCGCTCCAGGCCCAGCGCCAGCAGGCCCGCCGCGACACGTTCCACCTCGGCATGGAATGCCCGATAGTCCAGGCGCACGTCCTGCGCACGCGCGACCAGCGCGGGTCGCTGCGGGTATTTCGCCGCCACCCGATCGAGCAGGCCACCGACGGTTTCGCCCAGCAGCGGCTGCAGGCTGACGCCATGCACGTAACTCGATGTGGCTGTGGTCATCGGCTGGTTCCCGCTGGCGTCACCGCTGAATGCTGGGCGCCAGCATACCCCGGCCCACAGCCGTCACGACCGCTGCACACGCGAGCGCAGACGCTGCGGCGGCGTGGCCCGGCATGCGGCCACCGTCGACTCTTTCGCTCGAACCAGGAGTTCATGATGACGCTTACCGCCCTGCTCATCTTCTTGTTGATAGGTGCCATCGCCGGCTGGCTGGCCGGGTTGATCGTGCGCGGTTTCGGCTTCGGCCTGCTTGGCAACATCGTGGTCGGCATCATCGGCGCGTTCCTGGCCGGCTGGCTGCTGCCGACGCTCGGTGTCGGCTTCAGCCTGGGCAACCCGATCGTCACCAGCATCGTCTACGCGATGATCGGTGCGATCGTGCTGCTGGTGATCATCGGGCTGATCAAGCGCGCCTGACGCGCTTCGCAACGAAGAACGCAGCGGCTACCGCCGCTGCGTTCTTCGTGCCGCGCCCACATGACTCAGGCAGTGATGTCGACATCCTTGGTTTCGCGCACGAACAGCATGCCGATCACGAAGGTCATCAGCGCGATCACCACCGGATACCACAGGCCCGCGTAGATGTTGCCGGTGAGCGCCACGATGCCGAACGACACCGAGGGCAGGAAGCCGCCAAACCAGCCGTTGCCGATGTGGTACGGCAGGCTCATCGAGG
>NZ_LMHR01000037.1:0-24484 GCF_001428465.1 Rhodanobacter sp. Root179
CGAGTTCGAGGCCCAAGGCGGCTAACCCACCGGTGTCCACTTTTGCGTAGGAACACTCCGGCTGCGCCGCCGCTCAGTTCAAGCGTTAGGCGTCGAGGAGCGTAGGATGCTCGCAACCTTAATTTTCACAGCGGCGCTAGCATTACTGCCAGCGCGCGAATCAACTTCCACGCCATTTGGCGGCCTTTCAGGCTTAACGTCCCAGTTGTGCTTCGAGCGCCGCGAAGACGATGGCTCAATGAATGGTCATCCCAGTACAGTCGGCGTTTACACCAAGCTCGGCGGTTCCATCCCCAATTACAGCGTTACCCTCTCCGGGGGCCAAGCCGCGTGCGTTTTCGTTACGCCGGGGACGTATACAATTCTGGTCAGTTCCAATCAATTTATCGGTCCAATCGGCGATGCTCCTAGCATCCCAAATACACAGAAGTGCCGGTCGCAGCCTTTTCACGCAAGCCTCAAGGCAAAAGAGAGAATCACCCTAAGTGTGCGGCCCGCGCGCTCAGCGGCAAACGGTGGCGGCTACAGCGACTGCGGTTGGGTCATCCAGCCTCGCGGTACGTCACGTAGCATCAAGTTTGAGGGGGACGGCTCCGCCGCCGCTTAACTCCAGCGTTAGAGCCTATGAACATCTTCGCTCTATTGCTCGGAGCGTCTATCGGGCTGTTGAGCTGGGCGTTCACGCGTTTCTCCTACGCTGCGGGGTGAATGGTTGCGCTGCGTGGTTGGGCATCCGGCTACCCCTGCCGATCTTCAAGGATGCAAGTTCATGCGGCGGTCTCGACCGGATGGGTGCGCATCTTATGCATCAACTTAACCTGTTGGCGTGCAGGCTTTGCGGGTAGATTTGGTCTTCGGTGCGAAGGTGGTGCACCAGCGCGCCAGCACCGTTGTCACGCGTACCGCCCGAGGCCCGGGATGCTGCGCCCCCTCATGGAGAAATTCGCCTCATGCCGACCCCTCGTTCGGATGCCTTGGTCTTTTTCGGCGCCACCGGTGACCTCGCCTACAAGAAGATCTTTCCCGCCCTGCTGGCGATGATGACGCGCGACGGGCTGGATCTGCCGATCATCGGCGTGGCGCATTCGGGCTGGGACGTGGAGCAGCTGCGGCAGCGCGCCCACGATAGCCTGGTCGAGGCGGCGAAGCATGACGGCGGCGAGCTGGACGAGGCCGCGTTCAAGAAGCTGTCGGCGTGCCTGCGTTATGTCGATGGCGATTACAACGACGCGGCAACGTTCACCGCCCTGAAGCAGGCGCTGGGCGAGGCGAAGCGGCCGCTGCACTACCTGGCCATTCCGCCCAGCCTGTTCGGGGTGGTGGCGAAGGGGCTCAAGCAGGCCGGCTGCGCCGACGATGCGCGGATCGTGGTGGAGAAGCCGTTCGGCCGCGACCTGGCCTCGGCCCGCGCGCTCAACCGGACCCTGCACCAGGTGTTTCCGGAGTCGGCGATCTTCCGCATCGATCATTACCTGGGCAAGGAGCCGGTGCAGAACCTGCTGTACTTCCGTTTTGCCAACACCGTGCTGGAGCCGGTGTGGAACAACCGTTACGTGGACCGCGTACAGATCACCATGGCCGAGGAGTTCGGCGTGGACGGCCGCGGCGGCTTCTACGAGGGCGTGGGCGCGATCCGCGACGTGCTGCAGAACCACCTGCTGCAGGTGACCTCGCTGCTGGCGATGGATGCGCCGATCGGCAACGACCCCGATGCCCTGCGCGCGGAGAAGCTGCGGCTGTTCCGGGCGATGCGTCCGCTGGACCCGGCCGAGGTGGTGCGCGGCCAGTTCAACGGCTACCGGCAGGTGGAGGGCGTGGCCGCGGATTCCAACGTGGAGACCTTCGTGGCGCTGTGCCTGCACATCGACACCTGGCGCTGGGCCGGCGTGCCGTTCTACATCCGCGCCGGCAAGCGGTTGCCGCTGACCACCACCCAGGTGCTGGTGGACATGAAGACGCCGCCGCTGTCGGTGTTCGACCCGATCGGCGCGCCGCAGTCGAACTACTTCCGCTTCCGGCTCAGCCCGGAGGTGGTGATCGCCGAAGGCATGCGGGTGAAGAAGCCGGGCGAGGAGATGCGGGGCGAGGCGGTGGAGCTGGTGGCGCGGCACGATTCCGGACCGGAGAAGTCGCCGTACGAACGCCTGCTGGGCGATGCGATCCGCGGCGACAACGGGCTATTCACCAGCGACGAATGCGTCGAGGCAGCGTGGGCGGTGGTCGACCAGGTGCTGGCCCATGAGGGGCCGGTGGCGTTCTATGAACCGGGCAGCTGGGGCCCGGATGCGGCAGCCGCCATCGTCAGCGATGATGAGGGCTGGCACGACACCCGACCGGAGCAGAGCACGCCATGTTGACCGACCGCACCTCCGAATCCGCCGCCGTGGTGTTCCTGCTGGACGTGGACAACACCCTGCTCGACAACGACCGCTTCGGCCGCGACCTCAGCGACACCCTGGACGCGGCCTTCGGCGAGGCCGAGCGCGAACGCTACTGGGCGATCTACGAAGAGCTGCGCCAGCTCGGCGGCGTGGCCGACTACCTGGGCGCGCTGCAGCGTTTCCGCAGCGGGCTGGACAACGAACCCTCGCTGCTGCAGATGTCGAACTACCTGCTCGAATACCCGTTCGCCACCCGGCTCTATCCGCATGCGCTGGACACCGTGGCGCACCTGCGCACGCTGGGCACCACGGTGATCCTGTCCGACGGCGACGTGGTGTTCCAGCCGCGCAAGATCCAGCGCGCCGGGCTGTGGCAGGCGCTGCGCGGCGAGGTGCTGGTGTACGTGCACAAGCAGCAGATGCTGGTGGCGATGCAGCAACGCTACCCCGCCGCGCATTACGTGATGGTGGACGACAAGCCGCAGGTCCTGGCCGCCATGAAGCAGCGGATGGGTCATCGGCTGACTACCGTCTTCGTGCGCCAGGGGCATTACGCCGCCGCGGCCGCCACCGAAACGATCGACCCCGCGCCGGACATCACGATCGCTCGCATCGGCGATCTGCGCGGGCGTAAGCTTGATGACTTTCTGCCGGCGGCTCCGGTCATCGCCCTGGCAGCTGATGGAACCTCCCCCCGAAACCCGTCGTGAAGCGACATGGAGCAAGCATGAAAGCGACCCGCCAATTGCACGACCTCGGCCAGAGCCTGTGGCTGGACAACATCACCCGCACCCTGCTCGATGACGGCACGCTGGCGCGCTACATCGAAGAGGATTCGATCACCGGACTGACCTCCAACCCCAGCATCTTCGACGCGGCGATCAGCGGCGGCGACGCCTACGACGCGGGCATCCACGCCAAGTCGCTGGTGGGCATGCAGGGCGAGGCGCTGTTCACCGAGCTGGCGCTGGAAGACCTGCGCCGCGCGGCCGACCTGTTCCAGCCGGTGTTCGAGTCGACCGGCCAGGTGGATGGCTGGGTCTCGATGGAGGTCTCGCCGCTGCTGGCCGCCGACACCGCCGGCTCGATCGCCGCAGCCCGCCACATCCACCACAAGGGGCGGCGCGACAACCTGTTCGTGAAGATTCCCGGCACGCCCGAAGGCGTGCCGGCGATCGAGGAAGCGATCTTCCTGGGCATTCCGATCAACGTGACCCTGCTGTTCTCCTGCGCCCAGTACGAGGCCGTGAGCGAGGCCTACATGCGCGGCATCGAGCGCCGCCTGCAGGCCGGACTGGACCCCAGGGTGGGCTCGGTCGCCTCGCTGTTCATCAGCCGCTGGGACGTGGCCAGCAACAAGCAGCTGCCCGACGAGTTGCACAACAAGCTGGGCATCGCGGTGGGCCAGCAGACCTATCGCGCCTACCGGCAGATGCTGGCCTCGCCGCGCTGGCAGAAGCTGGCCGACGCCGGCGCGATGCCGCAGCGGCTGCTGTGGGCCAGCACCGGCACCAAGGATCCCAACGCATCCGACACGCTGTACATCAGCGCCTTCGCCGCGCCGGAGACGATCAACACGATGCCGGAGAAGACCCTGCACGCGTTCGCCGACCACGGCCAGCTGCACGGGGTGATGGACGTGGACGGCGGTGATGCCGACGCGGTGCTCGCGCGCATCAGTGCGGCCGGCGTGGACATCGAGCAGCTGGCACTCACGCTGCAGCGCGAAGGCGCCGAAGCCTTCGTCAAGTCGTGGCACCACCTGCTCGACGGCATCGCCGAGAAGGCCCGCCAGCTGGCCGAGAAGTCCCAGGGGCCGGCGCTGAAATGAGCCAGGGCACACTTACCCGCCTGCCGCAGTGGCAGGCCTTGCAGCGGCATTTCCAGGACATCGGCGGCAAGCACCTGCGCGAGCTTTTCGTCGCCGATCCGAAACGCGGCGAGGCGCTGACCGTCGAGGCGGTGGGCTTGTACCTCGACTACTCCAAGCAGCGCGTGGACGCCGACACGCTGCGCCTGCTGTGCGAACTGGCCGGCGCCCGCCAGCTGCCGCAGCGCATCGAGGCGATGTTCAGCGGGCGCAAAATCAATACCACCGAGGATCGCGCCGTGCTGCACGCGGCGCTGCGCGCGCCACGGGGCGAGCAGATCCTGGTCGACGGCCACGACGTGGTGGCGGACGTGCACGCCGTGCTCGACCGCATGGCCGCGTTCTCGGAACAGGTGCGCAGCGGCGCGTGGAAGGGCCACAGCGGCAAGCCGATCCGCAACGTGATCAGCATCGGCATCGGCGGCTCGGACCTGGGCCCGGTGATGGCCTACGAAGCGCTGCGCGATTACAGCCGACGCGACATGACGTTCCGCTTCGTCTCCAACGTCGACGGCACCGACTTCGCCGAAGCGGTGCGCGACCTGGACCCGGCCGAGACCCTGTTCATCGTCTGCTCGAAGACCTTCACCACGCTGGAAACCCTGACCAACGCGCACGCGGCGCGCGCGTGGAGCGTGGCGGCGCTGGGCGAGGAAAGCGCGGTGGCGAAGCACTTCGTGGCGGTCTCCACCAACGCCGAAGGCGTGGCGAAGTTCGGCATCGACACCGCCAACATGTTCGGCTTCTGGGACTGGGTCGGCGGGCGCTATTCGATGGATTCGGCGATCGGCCTGTCGACCATGCTGGCGATCGGCGCGCACGGTTTCCGCGAGATGCTGGCCGGCTTCCACGCGATGGACGAGCATTTCCGGCACACCCCGCTGCAGCACAACCTGCCGGCGATCATGGGCCTGCTGGGCGTCTGGAACGCCAACTTCCTGGGCGCCGCCACGGTGGCGGTGCTGCCGTACGAGCAATACCTGAAGCGCTTTCCCGCCTACCTGCAGCAACTGACGATGGAGAGCAACGGCAAGCATGTGACGCTGGACGGCGCGGCCGTCGACTACGCCACCGGACCGATCTACTGGGGCGAGCCGGGCACCAACGGCCAGCATTCGTTCTACCAGCTGATCCACCAGGGCACCCACATCGTGCCGTGCGACTTCATCGGTTTCGGCCAGACCCTGAACCCGATCCCCGCCCAGGGCGGCGGCGACCAGCACGATCTGCTGATGGCCAACCTGATCGCCCAGGGCGAGGCGCTGGCGTTCGGCAAGACCGCCGACGAAGTGCGCGCCGAAGGCACGGCCGAGGCCCTGGTGGCGCATCGCACGTTCGAGGGCAATCGCCCCAGCAGCACGATCCTCGCCGCGAAGCTGACGCCGCACAGCCTGGGCACGCTGATCGCGCTGTACGAGCACAGCGTGTTCGTGCAGGGCGTGATCTGGGACATCGATTCGTTCGACCAGTGGGGCGTGGAGCTGGGCAAGCAGCTGGCAAAAACCACCATCGCCGAACTGATCGCGAAGGACGAGCCCTCACTGGATCACGACAGCTCCACCAATACCCTGATCCGTCGCTACCGGCAGCTGCGCGACGGTCATCCCTGACGGTACGGAGCGCACGCTGTCCACGAGGGACTCCCTTCGGACAGCGTGCGCTCCTGCGAAATACGCCCACCCGTCGCATCACTCCAGAGAACCCATGAGCCAGAAGATCAGCCCCCTCGCCGGCAAGCCGGCACCGCAGTCGATCCTGGTCGACGTGGCGAAACTGCTCGCCGCCTACGCCGACACCCGGCCCGATCCGTCGGTGCCCGCGCAGCGCGTGGCGTTCGGCACCTCGGGTCATCGGGGCAGCTCGCTCGACGGCAGTTTCAACGAGTGGCACATCCTGGCGATCAGCCAGGCGATCTGCGAGTACCGCAAGTCCAAAGGCATCGACGGCCCGCTGTTCATCGGCGCGGACACCCATGCGCTGTCGCAGCCGGCGTTCGAGAGCGCGCTGGAAGTGCTGGCGGCGAACGGCGTGGACGTGATGGTCTCCAGCGGCGGCGAGTTCACGCCCACGCCGGCGATCTCGCACGCGATCCTGGTCTACAACCGTGGTCGCACCACGGGACTGGCCGACGGCATCGTGATCACGCCGTCGCACAACCCGCCCGACAACGGCGGCTTCAAGTACAACCCGACCAACGGCGGCCCGGCCGACACCGACATCACCAAGTGGGTGGAGAACCGCGCCAACGCGTTGATCGAAGCCGGCCTGAAGGACGTGAAGCGCATGCCGTTCGCGCAGGCGCGCAAGGCAGCGACCACGCACGATCACGACTACCTCAACAGCTACGTCGCCGACCTCGCCAGCATCATCGACTTCGACATCATCCGCAGCGCCGGCGTGCACATGGGCGTCGACCCGCTGGGTGGCGCCGGCGTGCATTACTGGGCGCCGATCGCCGAGCGTTACAAGCTCGACCTCACCGTGGTCAGCGAGGTGGTTGATCCGCAGTTCGCCTTCATGAGCGTGGACTGGGACGGCAAGATCCGCATGGACCCGTCGTCGAAGTACGCGATGCAGCGGCTGATCGGATTGAAGAACCAGTACGACGTGGCGTTCGCCTGCGACACCGACCACGACCGCCACGGCGTGGTCACCCGCTCCAGCGGCCTGATGGAGCCGAACCATTACCTGTCGGTGCTGATCGACTACCTGTACCGCCACCGCCCGCAGTGGAGCAGCAACGCCGCCGTGGGCAAGACCGTGGTCACCACCGCGCTGATCGATCGCGTGGTGAAGCGGCTGGGGCGCCAGTTGTACGAGGTACCGGTGGGCTTCAAGTGGTTCTCCGAAGGACTGTTCGACGGCGCGCTGGGCTTCGGCTGCGAGGAAAGCGCGGGCGCCTCGCTGCTGCGCCACGACGGTTCGGTGTGGACCACCGACAAGGACGGCCTGGTGCCGGCGCTGTTGTCCGCCGAGATCACCGCCCGCGAAGGCCGCGACCCGGGCGAGCTGTTTGACCGGCTCACCGGCGAGCTGGGCCGACCGTACGCGAACCGTCTCGAGGCAGCGGCCACGCCCGCGCAGAAGGCGAAGCTGTCGAAGCTGTCGCCCGACCAGCTGAAGAGCGACCAGCTCGCCGGCGAGAAGATCGAGCAGGTACTGGACAAGGCGCCGGGCAACGGTGCGGCGATCGGCGGCATCAAGGCGGTCGCCGCCAACGGCTGGTTCGCCGCCCGGCCGTCCGGCACCGAGGCGATTTACAAGATTTACGCGGAAAGCTTCAAGAGCGAAGAACACCTCAAGAGCCTGCTCGACGAGGCACAGAAGATCGTCGACGCCGCGCTCGCCTGATCGTGGGCTTGGGTCTTCTGGGCGACGTCATTCCCGCGAAAGCGGGAATCCAGTGACCTCAAGGCCGCCGACAGGGAGAGGCACTGGATCCCCGCTTTTGCGGGAATGACGGTGGTTGCCTCGCACCATTCCCCCACACTGGAGAACATCATGTCCCACGACCTCGACCAGCAATGCATCAACATGCTTCGCTTCCTGTCGGTGGACATGGTGCAGAAGGCCGACAGCGGCCACCCCGGGCTGCCGCTGGGCGCGGCGCCGATGGCCTATGTGCTGTGGACGCGGCACATGAAGTTCCACCCGGCCGATCCGCACTGGGCCGACCGCGACCGTTTCGTGCTTTCCGCCGGCCACGGCTCGGCGCTGCTGTACAGCCTGCTGTTCGCCAGCGGCTACGACGTGTCGCTGGACGACATCAGGCAGTTCCGCCAGTGGGGCAGCAAGACGCCCGGCCATCCCGAGTACGGCCATACGCCCGGCGTCGAAGTCACCACCGGGCCGCTCGGCCAGGGCCTGGCCAATGCGGTGGGCATGGCGCTGGGCGAGGCGCAGCTGGCGGCGACCTACAACCGCGAAGGCCATCGCATCATCGACCACCACACCTACGCCATCGTCAGCGACGGCGACCTGATGGAAGGCGTGGCCAGCGAGGCCGCGTCGCTGGCCGGCCATCTCAAGCTGGGCAAGCTGATCTGCCTGTACGACGATAACTACGTGACGCTCTCGGCCGGCACCGACATGACGTTCTCGGAAGATCGGGGCGCACGCTTCGACGCGTATGGCTGGCAGACCATCCATGTCGACGACGGCAACGACGTGGACGCGATCCATGCCGCCCTGCGCGCCGCCCGCGAGGACACCAGCCGCCCGTCGCTGATCCTGGTGCGCACGCACATCGGCTACGGCTCGCCCGAACAGGACAGCTACAAGGCGCACGGCTCGCCGCTGGGCGTGGAGGACGTGAAGAAGACCAAGCAGAAGCTCGGCTGGCCGGTGGAACCGGACTTCCTGGTGCCCGAGCCCGCGCTGGCGCACATGCGCGAGGCGCTCGAGCGTGGGGCGAAAGCCCAGTCGGACTGGGACGGGCGGATGAGCGCCTACGCGGCGGCCTTCCCCGAGCTGGCCAGGGAGTTGCGCGACCGCCTTGGTGGCGAGCTGCCGCAGGGCTGGGACGCGGACATCCCGCCGTTCCCCGCCGACCCGAAAGGCCTGGCCACCCGCGTGGCCGGCGGCCAGGTGATGAACGCGTTCGCGAAGAAACTGCCGGCGCTGTGCGGCGGTTCGGCCGACCTCGATCCGTCCACCTTCACCGCGCTGAAGGGCTTGGGCGATTTCAACCCGGCGGTCACCCCGGGCGAAGACACCGAAGGCTCCGACGGCGGCGGCTGGAGCCGCGCCGGGCGCAACTTCCACTACGGCGTGCGCGAACACGCGATGGCCGCGATCAGCAACGGCCTGGCCGCGCATGGCGGCTTCATCCCGTTCGACGCCACCTTCCTGATCTTCTCCGACTACATGCGCCCGGCGATCCGGCTGGCCGCGCTGATGGGGCTGCACGTGGTGCACGTGTTCACCCACGACAGCGTGGCGCTGGGCGAGGACGGCCCCACCCACCAGCCGATCGAACAGCTGGCCAGCCTGCGGGCGATCCCCAACCTCACCGTGATCCGTCCCGCCGACGCCAACGAGACGGCCGAGGCCTGGCGCGTCGCGGTGAGCTCGAAGAAGCATCCGGTGGCGCTGGCGCTGACCCGGCAGAAAGTGCCGACGCTGGACCGCACGCAACATGCCGGCGCCGAGGGTTTGCGTCATGGCGCCTATAACCTGCGCGACGCCGCCGACGGCAAGCCGGCGTTGATCCTCATCGCCAGCGGCTCGGAAGTCAGCCTGATCCTGGCTGCCGCGGACAAGTTGCAGGCGGGCGGCGTGTCCGTGCGCTGCGTTTCGATGCCCAGCTGGGAGCTGTTCGACGCGCAGCCGCAAAGCTACCGCGACGTGGTGCTGCCACCGGACGTGGGCGCCAGGCTGGCCGTGGAAATGGGCGCCACGCAAGGCTGGCTGCGCTACGTGGGCGAGCGCGGCGACGTGCTCGGCATCGACCACTTCGGCGCCTCCGCGCCGGCGGAAAAGCTGCTGCAGGAATTCGGCTTCACCGTCGACAACGTGGTGAAGCGGGCAAAGGCGCTGCTGGGCAAATAGACCCGCGGACACGACGAGGCCGGCGGATCGCAGCGATCCGTCGGCCTCGTTGTTTCAGATGCTCAGTTGCGCGACTGCAATTTCGACAGCAGGCGCAGCAGTTCCAGGTACAGCCAGACCAGGGTGACCACCAGCGCAAACGCGCCGTACCACTCCATGTACTTCGGTGCGCCGGACTGGGCACCGGTTTCGATCAGGTCGAAGTCGAGGATCAGGTTCATCGCGGCGATCACCACCACCACGGCGCTGAAGCCGATGCCCAGCATGCTGCTGCCATTGATGAAGCCCATCGAATGGCCGAAGAAACCCATCGCGAAGTTGGCCAGGTACAACAGCATGATGCCGCCGGTGGCGGCGACCACGCCGAGCTTGAACTTCTCGGTGGCGCGGATCAGGCCGCTGCGGTAGGCCAGCAGCATCGCCGCCATGGTGCCGAAGGTCAGTCCCACCGCCTGGATCACGATGCCCGGATAACGCATCTCGAAGATCGCCGACAGCGCACCGATGAACAGGCCTTCGGCCACCGCGTACAGCGGCGCGGTGTAAGGCGCCCAGGTCTTCTTGAACACGGTGACCAGGCCGAGCACCAGGCCGCCGATGCAGCCGCCAAGCACCAGCGGCATGATCGTGGGCAGGCTGTCCGGGCCGCTGAAGCGGCTCCAGCTGACGAACGCACCCACCAGTACCAGCAATAACAGCAGCCCGGTCTTGTTGACCGTGCCGTTGATCGTCATCGCGTCGTCGCTGCGGGTGACCACGGCGCCGCTGGCGGCGTCGAGGAAGGTGTTCTTGTTGAGCGCCGGATTGCCGCTTTGCATGATCTGCTCCCGAGGTTTCCCCCATCCTAGCCCGGTCCATCGCGGTTTTGCAGCCTCCTGCGCCAATTCGCCGTTGCGCCGCGGCGCGGAAACTACGCGACAATGAGCGCTCGTTGAACCTCGTGGAGCCCTGATGAATCCTTCCACCCTGCGTATCGCCACCCGCAAGAGCGCGCTCGCGCTGTGGCAGGCCGAGCACGTCGCCGCGCTGCTGCGCACGACGCACCCGGGGCTGACGGTGGAGCTGGTGCCGATGAGCACGCGCGGCGACGAGATCCTGGACAAGCCGCTGGCCACGATCGGCGGCAAGGGGCTGTTCCTGAAGGAACTGGAAGTGGCGATGCTGGAAGGCCGCGCGGATCTGGCCGTGCATTCCCTGAAGGACGTGCCGGCGGAACTGGAACCCGGCTTCGTGCTGCCGGCGATCCTGCCCCGCGCGGACGCGGCGGATGCCTTCGTCAGCAACGACCACGCCGAGCTGGCGTCACTGCCCCAGGGCGCCCGGGTGGGCACTTCCTCGCTGCGCCGGCAGGCGCAATTGCGGGCGTTGCGGCCGGATCTTCAGCTGCTGGATCTGCGCGGCAACGTGGGCACGCGACTGGGCAAGCTCGACGCCGGCGACTACGACGCGATCGTGCTGGCCTGCGCCGGGCTGGAACGACTGGGCCTGGCCGCGCGCATCCGTTCGCGACTGGCCGCGCCGGACTGGCTGCCGGCACCGGGCCAGGCGGCGATCGCGATCGAGGCACGCGGCGACCAGCCGGCCGTGCTCGCCTTGCTGGCCGCGCTGGACGACGCCGACACCCGCCTCACCGTCACCGCCGAGCGCGCGATGAACCATGCGCTGGGCGGCAGTTGCACGGTGCCGGTGGGTGCGTGGTGCATGCTCGGCGAACACGGCCTGCACCTGCGCGGACTGGTCGGTGACGCGAGCAGCGGCCGCCTGCTGCATGCCGAAGCAAGCAGCCCCGTGGAACAGGCGGAGTCACTGGGTCGGCAGGTAGCCGAAGCCCTGCTGGCGCAGGGCGCGGGCGAGATGCTGGGGTAGAAGCGGGAAAGGGGAACAAGGACTCTGAGCTTCGCGCTCTTCCCGTTCCCCGTTCCCTGTTTCCGCTCTTCCCTCAGAAACTGTAAACCAGGTTCGTCGTGGTCAGCGTGTCGGTTTTCTTGGTGCCGGGCAGCACGTCGCTGTTGTGGCGGAGCTGGAAACCCACCTTCAGCGCCAGCTTCTTGGTCATGCTGACGGCGAGGCCCGCGTCGTTCTGCAGGTAGGTGTTCTTGGAGCCCGCTTCCATCAGGAAGGTATCCTCGAACGCGGTGTTCTCGGTGAGCTTGAACTTGTAGTTGATCAGGCCGCGGCCGACCATTTCGCTTTCGGTCGGCTGCTGCTGGTGCACCACCGCACCGTCCACCACCACATCCACGTCGGCCGGGCGGTAGCGCTTGTAACCGGGGCCGATTTCGAACGACAGCTCGTTGCGGCCGTCCTTCAGCGCGATGTAGCCGTAACCCAGCGAGACGATGCCCTGCCACAGGTTGGCGCCGAAGTCGTCGTGCTCGTAGCGCGCGGCGCCCACGATGTAGCTGCGCGGATCGAGCTTGAGGCCGACCGAGGCGCCGCCGTCATAACGGTTCGCGGTGGTGTTGAACTGCTTGATCGTGTTGCCGTCGGTGTCGACCAGGGTCTGCTGGCTCTTCGAGCGCAGCGCGTCGACGAAGAAGTTGTTCTTCCACTGCTCGTTTTCCTGGCTCAGGCCGAGCTTGGCGTTGATGTTCTCCGAGCGCGAATTGCCGGTGGACGAGGCGAAACCGAATTCGCCCGAGCCACTCCAGCCGCCGTTGGCGGCCTGGGTGTCGGTATCCTGGGCCTGGACGGCGAAGCTCGAGAAGGCGGCCAGCAGCAGGCCGGCGATCAGGGTCTTTTTCATCGGGGCGATCCATTTGTTAAAAGATGGTAAGGCCGCTACCTTAACGTGGCGGTTTGAACTGCCAATGAACGTTCCGGAAAATCACGGGAACGGATTCATTCCGCTGGCGGGAAGCCCCCGCGCCAGGGCCGTTTCATAGACATGCTGCTCGATCATCTTGCCGAGCAGGCAACTGGGAACGGCCAGCGCGGACGCCAGCAGCCCGCCGCCGAATCGGTCGGTGAACAACAGGGCCGCGCAGGGCAGCACGTAGATCAGCAGCGCGGCGGCGACGCGGGGCAACGACAGGTGCTGGACGTACAGGTCATGGTCGCTGCCCTGGGCCGGCGCCAACGACTGCCAGCGCATGCCTTCGAGCAGGCCCAGCAGCAGGGCCAGCGCCAGCAACAGCAGGATCCACGGATAGGCGCCGTCGGGGCCTGGCCCGCCCTGCATCATCACGCACAACCACAGCCACAGGCCGCCGCCATACCAGGCGGTGACCAGCCGGCTGACCGGCAGGGAGGAGGACATCCGCTGCAGGTCGGGTGAAAGCTGGCTGCGGAAGCGGTACGCGCTGTGCACCAGGCTGACCAGGCTGCACAGCAGCAGGGCGACCCCGGCCATGCGCATCGACAACACGTGTCCGTGCCCGTCACCCAGCACCAGCAGCAACAGCACGGGCAGGAAGCAGGCCAGCGCCATCCACGCCGCCCGTTTGGGCCAGCGGCGTTCCGCCGGCGGCCCGCCGTACCACGCGGTGTTCGCCGAAAGACGCAAGCCGCCCAGGGCCAGGCCCGCGCACACCAGCGCCGTGCCCAGCACCAGCGGCATCTGCATCGCGCCGTTGCCGATCTGGTTCATGCCCAGGGTCAGGCCCATGCCCAGCCAGATCCACAAGCCGTAGCCGCTGACCGCCAGCACGCGCAGCAGGATCTCGGCGTAACTGGATCGCGTCGTCCCGGCATGGGAGCGGTCGTGCGTGCTGGTGACGTCTGTCGGCAATTCGCGGCTGGGCGACATGAGGCATCCGATGCTGGTTTCGACCGTGCCGGCGGCGACTTGTGAGCAACGCAGGCCGCCTCCATGCTACACAAGGCCTGCCATCGACGAAACGCCGACGCCCCATGGATCGCTACGAACGCATACTGACCCTGCACCGGCTGCTGAAGTCGGCGCACTACCCGATACCGCTGCCGCGCCTGCTCGACGAACTGGAATGTTCGCGTGCCACGCTGTACCGCGACGTGGCCTTCCTGCGCGATGCATTGCGCGCGCCGATCGAAAGCGGCGGCAACGACCAGGCCGCCGCATTCCGCTACGAGCTGGGTGAAGGCGAGAAGTTCGAACTGCCCGGCCTGTGGCTGACCTCCGACGAGCTGGCCGCCCTGCTGGCGCTGAACGAGCTGATCGGCCGCTCCGGCCCCGGCGTGCTGGCCGGCGCACTGGCGCCGTTCAAGTCGCGCATCGAGGGCCTGCTTTCCAACCACGACAACGGCAAGGCGTTGCCGATCGAGCGGATCAGGGTGATTCCCTGGGGCGAGCGCAAGCTCGACCAGCAGGTGTTCCGCACGGTGGCCGGCGCGGTGCTGCAGCGCCAGCAGCTGCGCTTCCGCTATCGCGCGCGCACCACCAATGCCGACAGCCGCCGCACGGTGTCGCCGCAGCGGCTGACCCATTACCGCGACAACTGGTACCTGGACGTGTGGGATCACGACCGCGAGGCGCTGCGCAGCTTCGCCGTCGACCGCATGGCCGAGGCGCACGCGCTGGACAGCGCCGCCATCGACGTCCCCGACAGCGACCTCAACGAACTGCTCGCCTCCAGCTACGGCATCTTCGCGGGCAAGCCCAAGGCCTGGGCCACCATCCGCTTCTCGTCGCACGCGGCACGCTGGGTCGCCGACGAACACTGGCACTCGCAGCAGAAGGGCGAATGGCTGCCCGACGGCCGCTACGAACTGAAGCTGCCCTACTCCAACTCGAAAGAGCTGCTGATGGACGTGCTCAAGTACGGCCCGGATGCGGAGATCGTGACGCCCATGTCACTGCGCGAGGAGATGAAGATCCTGCTGCAGCTGGCATTGGGCGGATACGCCCAGCCATGACTGGCGCTACCACTCCTCGGTGGCATTCGCACAACCCGGATGCACGATGAAGCGACTCCCGCACGGCACGTTTGCCTCCTCTCCCCCTCGGGGGAGAGGATTGAGGTGAGGGCCGGTGTACGACGAAACTTGATCGAAGCCGGCTTCGATGCTGGCTCCAGGCGGGGGGGGCCCTCTCCCCAACCCTCTCCCGGAGGGAGAGGGAGCAAACGCGAAATGCGCTTTGCTTTGTTGAAGCGGCCTCCCCCTTGCGGGGAGAGGGAGCAAACGCAAAGAAGCGCTTTAGCTCTATTAAAACGGCCAGAACTTCGGAATCAGCCACATCGACAGCGCGCAGAAGATCAGGATCAGCGGGATACCCACCTTCATGAAGTCGGTGAAGCGATAGCCGCCGGCGTAATAGACCATGGTGTTGGTGGGATAGCCGACCGGGGTGGCGAATGACGTCGCCGCGGCGAACGCCACCGCCACCACGAATGGCCGGGGGTCCACCTTCATCGCGTGGGCGACCGACACCGCGATGCCCACCATCAGCACCACCGAGGGGTTGTGTCCCATCAGCTCGGTGAGCAGGGCGGTGAGCAGATAGACCATCAGCAGGGCGGCCAGCGGGCCGTGTTCGCCGACCACGCCCAGGCCCATCTGCACCAGTTCCTGCGACAGGCCGCTGCGCTCGATGGCGATGCCCAGGGGCAGGATCGCACCGAGCAGGATGATGATCTTCCAGTCGATGCCTTCGTAGACATCCTTGCGGCCGAAGCAGCCGGTCAGCGCCATGGCGATGGCGCCGCAGATCGCCGCGATCGGAATCGGCAGCCAGTGCAGGCCCGAGGCCACCACCACGCCGGCCATGATGGCGGCCGCGTAGAACGCCTTGCGCGGCGTGCGATGCGTTTCCTCGCGCTCGCTCAGCACGATGAAGGCCTCGTCGTTGCGCAGGTTCGACAGGGCGTCGTCGTCCACCAGCACCAGCAGCACGTCACCTACCGCGAGGCTGACGTCGCTGAGCTTGTCGCGCAACAGCTGGCCGCGCCGGTGGATGGCCAGGGCGACCGCGTCATAGCGCCAGTTCAGGCCGGTCTCGTCGAGCCGCCGGCTTTCCATCGGGCTGGCCGGCGCCACCATCAGCTCCACCATCACCCGCGAGCGGTCGTCGCCCTTGGCATAACGCCGGTCCGGTGCGTTGCGCAGGCCGGTACGGCGCTGGAATTCCTCGATCTTTTCCCAGTCGCCGCGGACCAGCAGCACGTCGCCCACGGCGATCTCCTGGCTGCGCGGCGACCACATGCGCTTCTCGCCCCGCAGCAGCTCCAGCGGGTAGACGCCATAACGCTCGCCCAGCTTCGCATCGGCGATGCTGCCGCCGACCAGCGACGACTGCTCGGTCACCTCCAGCTCGGTGACGTATTTCCCGATGTCTTCCTGCTCCGGCATCTCCGCATCGATGTGGCGCGGCAGCAGCCAGCGCCCGACCAGCATCAGATAGAGGATGCCGACCACGGCGAGGATCACGCCCATGCGGGTGAACTCGAACACGCCGAACGCCGCCATGCCGTGCTTCTGCGCCAGCGTGTCGGCGAGCAGGTTGGACGAGGTACCGATCAGGGTGCACACGCCACCCATCTGCGCGGCGTAGGCCATCGGCATCAGTACGCGGCCCGGCGGCGTATGCGTGCGCTGGCACACGCGCAGCGCCAGCGGCAGGAAGGTGGCGACCAGGGCGATGTTCTTGACGAAGGCGCCCAGCGGCGCGATCGCCAGCATCAGCGCCAGGGTCAGCAGCCAGGGGCGCCTGATCCGCATCAGCCAGCGGCTCAGCGGTTCCAGCGCGCCGGAACGCTCGATGCCCAGGCTCAGCGCGAACATCGCCGCCACCGTCACCGTGGCCTCGTTGCTGAAGCCGCTGAGCGCTTCCACCGGCGTAACGATGCCGAGGATCACCAGGGTCGCCAGCACCAGCAAGGCGACCAGGTCGATGCGCAGCTTCTCGCTGGCGAACAGCGCCATCGCCAGCGCGATCACCGCCACGGTCGCCCAGGCCTGCCAGTTCACGCAGCAAGCTCCGGCCCGCGCACGCGGCTGGGCTTTCGGGCAGAAGCGGGTGATGAAAGAGCCATGCACGATTCCATGTTCGTTGCCGCCAGCCAGGTGCCGCAGCCCTGATCATACTAACCAGCCACCACCACCCTCGCTCGCGGTCGATGCAGCCTGCCAACGGCAACGCCTGCATTTCGTGATTGAATGCCTGCCATGAAAGCACATCAACCCGCGCCTTCTTCCACCACGCCGGACCTGCCCGCCGCGCCACTCGGGCCGACGGTGGCGCTGGCGCTCGGGGCCGGTGGCGCCAAGGGGCTGGCGCACATCGGCGTGATCGAGGAAATCGAGGCGCAGGGCTACCGGATCGTGGCGATCGCCGGCACCTCGATGGGCGCCCTGATCGGCGGCATCCATGCCAGCGGCAAGCTGGAGGTCTATCGCGACTGGGTCTGCGCGCTGGCCAAGCTCGACGTGCTCAGGCTGGTCGACTGGACCTTCACCGGCGGCGGACTGATCAAGGGCGAGAAGATCATCGAGACGATGCGCGGACTGATCGGCGACGTGCAGATCGAGGAGCTGCCGCTGGCGTTCACCGCCGTGGCCACCGACATCGAACGGGGCCGCGAGGTCTGGCTCAGCCGAGGCTGCCTGTTCGACGCGATCCGCGCCTCGATCGCCATTCCCACCGTGTTTCGCCCGCACCTGATCGACGGTCACCGGCTGGTCGACGGCGCCCTGCTCAATCCGGTGCCGGTGACTCCGCTGATCCGCGAGAACGCCGACTACACGATCGCCGTCAGTGTCGACGGCGCGGCCGTGACCAGCACGCCACCGGAACCGCCGATCCGCGACGCGAACGCGTCATCAGGCTACCGCCAGCGCATCGGCGACTTCATCAGCCGGATGATTCCGCATGGCGAGAGCCACCCGCCGGTGCCTGGCACGCTCGACCTGCTGACCCAATCGATGGACCTGATGCAGGCCAACCTGGCGCGGCTGCGCCTGGCCGCCTACGAGCCGGACCTGCTGATCGAGTTGCCGCGCAACATCGCCAGCGCCTACGAGTTCTACCGGGCGCGCGAACTGATCGAGATGGGCCGGCTGCAGGCCCGCGCCGCGCTGGCCAGCTGGCCGCGGGCGGGCACGCCGCAACGCGAGGCGTGACGGGCGCGGCTCAGCGCGGTCCGTGCGAGTGCAGCCAGTTTTCCAGATAGGCCTTCAGCGCCACCGCGTTGTTGTGTTCCTCGTCGCGTGCGCCGTACAGCAGGGTGAGCTTGTGCCGGCTGGCGCGCTGCGCCAGCGGTTGCCAGTGTTCGGCGAGCTTGTCCAGTTCGCTGGCGTAGCGATGGCGGAAGCCGTCCCACAACGCGGGATCGTGCCCGAACCACTGGCGCAACGCGGTCGACGGCGCCAGTTCCTTCGCCCACAGGTCCAGCGGCACCGCGTCCTTCTTCAGGCCGCGCGGCCACAGGCGATCGATCAGCACGCGGTAGCCATCGGTGGTCGCGGCCGGCTCGTAGACGCGTTTGACGGCAATGCTCATGGGCGGTCTCCCGATGCTCCGGATCAGCCGAGGACACCACCCAGCATACGAGCATCCGGACCCGGCGACGTGACCTGGATCAGAGTTCCTCGACCCTGGTCACCTTGCCGCGACGCATCAGCCAGGCCACGCCGCGCAGGTCGGCCAGGCCCACCCACAACCGGTCCAGCATGCCGTACTTGGACACGCCGGCGGTGCGCGGACGATGGCCGACCGGCACGCTCTGGGCGGCGAAACCGGCACGCTTGACCAGCGCCGGCAGGTAGCGGTGCATGTGGTCGAAGTAGGGCAGGCGCAGGAACACCTCGCGCTCGAACAGCTTCAGGCCGCAGCCGGTGTCCGGGGTGGCGTCACGCAGCATGCGCGAGCGCACCGCGTTGGCGATCTTCGAGGAGATCCGCTTGTTGAAGCTGTCGCGGCGGGTGGTGCGCCAGCCGGCGAACAGCCGCGTTTCGGCCGGCGCCGCATCGCGGGCGGCCAGCAGTTTCGGGATGTCGGCCGGATCGTTCTGGCCGTCGCCGTCCAGCGTGGCGATCCACGGCGACTGCGCCGCGCGCACGCCGTTCCACACCGCCGTGCTCTGGCCGCTGCGGGTGACGTGGTGCAGCACGCGCAGTTCCGGATGGCTCGCCTTCTGCGCCGCCAGCACCGCGCGACTGTCGTCGCTGGAATCGTCATCGATGTAGATGACCTCGTAGTCGACCTGGCCGCGCAGGGCGGCGGCGATCTCGGCCAGCAGCGGCGGAATGTTGTCGCGCTCGTTGAAGACGGGGACGACGACGGAGAGTTGCGGCATGGGGAAGGCCCTGACTATTTACGTGAACGTGAAGCGTTGGAGCGAGGAGGTTGGAGCGAGGAGTGAGTGGAGAGGAGTGAGAAACGAGAGAGAGCCGGCACCCCGCAAACGGATGCTTTCTCTCGTTTCTCACTCCTCTCCACTCGTTCCTGCCCCTCAGCGGATCTTGCCGAGGATGCCGTCGAGCTCGTCGTTGCTGTGGTAGTGGATCACCAGCTTGCCGCGGCCGCCACGGCCCTGGGCCAGCTCGACGCGGGTGGCGAAGCGCTCGCCCAGCTCGCGTTCCAGCGCGCTGATGTTCGGGTCGGTCGCGGGCGCGTTCCTGGCCTTGCCCTTGGGCGCGGTCTGCGCGCGGCGGGCGGCTTCCTCCAGTTCGCGCACCGACCAGCCCAGCGTCGAGGCCTGGCGCGCCAGCGGCACGGCGATGGATTCCTCCAGCGTCAGCAGGCAGCGGGCGTGGCCCATTTCCAGCTTGCCTTCGTCGAGCAGGCGCTTGATCGCCTCGGGCATCTCGGTCAGCCGCAGCATGTTCGACACCGAAGCCCGCGAGCGGCCGACCGCATCGGCGGCCTGCTGGTGGGTGAGCTCGAAATCGTCGATCAGCCGCTTCAGCGCGTCGGCTTCTTCCAGCGGGGTGAGGTCCTGGCGCTGGATGTTCTCGATCAGCGCCATCGCCGGCACGGCCGCCTCGGAGACCTGCTTGATCAGCGCGGGGATCTCGCTCATCTGGGCGCGCTGGGCCGCGCGCCAGCGGCGCTCGCCGGCGATCAGCTCGTAGCTGTGCTTGCCCAGCTCGCGCACCACCACCGGCTGGATCAGGCCCTGGGCCTTGATCGAGGCGGCCAGTTCGTCCAGCGCCTCGTCGTTCCAGTGCCGACGCGGCTGGTACTTGCCGGCCTGGATCTGCTGGATCGGCAGCATGCGCAGCTCGCCTTCCTGCGCCAGTACCGACGGTGCGGCATCGCCGTCGCCGCCGAGCAGGGCGTCGAGCCCGCGTCCCAATCCACGTTTTTTCGCAGCAGCCATGCCTTATTCCTGATGGTTGGCGGCCGGCGCCTTGAGCACCGGGCCGCTGTCGCCGTGCGCGGATACTGCCGCCGGCGGTTCGATGTCGTCCACCGGATCGACCGGCCCGCTGCGCGGCAGCCCGCGCTCACGTCGGATCACTTCGCCGGCCAGGCCAATATAGGCGATCGCGCCGCGCGAGCTGCGATCGTACAGATGGATCGGCTGGCCGTGGCTGGGCGCCTCGGCCAGGCGCACGTTGCGGGGGATGATCGAACGCAGCACCTTGTCGCCGAAATGCTGGGTGAGCTGGGCCGACACTTCGTTGCCGAGGTTGTTGCGCACGTCGTACATGGTGCGCAGCAAGCCTTCGATCTCCAGCTTCGGGTTCAGCCGGTGGCGCACCGCCTTGACCGTGTCGAGCAGGCTGGAGAGCCCTTCCAGCGCGAAATATTCGCATTGCACCGGGATCAGCACGCCGTCGGCGGCGGTCAGCGCATTCAGAGTCAGCAGGTTCAGCGAGGGCGGGCAGTCGATCAGGATGGTGTGGTAGTTGTCCGTCACCGTGGCCAGCAGTTCCTTCAGCCGATGCTCGCGGGCCAGCGCATCCATCAGCTTCAGCTCGGCGGCGGTGAGGTCGCCATTGCCCGGCAGCAGGTCGTAATGCGCATCGGTGGACACGATCGCGGCGGCCAGCGGCACTTCCTCCAGCAGCACTTCGCATCCGCTGGCCTGGATGTCGCGCTTGTTGACGCCCGAGGCCATGGTGGCATTGCCCTGCGGATCGAGATCGATCAGCAATACCTTGCGCTTCGCCGCAGCCAGCGCCGCGGCGAGGTTGACGGCCGTGGTGGTCTTGCCGACACCACCTTTCTGGTTGGCGACAGCGATGATGCGGGCCATGGATGGATAGCTACCGTTCGCGAAGGACGGCTAGATTAGCATTGCCGCCGCGGCTTGCCTGCCCGCCCGGCGCCTGGCTCACGCCACGATGCGCCGGCCGCTGTCCGCATCGAACAGGTGCAGCCGCTCGCTCGCCAGGCCCAACGGCACCGCGCTGCCGGGTTCGGGCAGGGCTCGCGGCGCCACGCGGGAGACCAGCGGCTGGCTGCCGTAGCGCAGGTTGAGGAAGACCTCGTTGCCGACCGGCTCGACCACTTCGAGCTGCGCGGTGAGGGCGGCCGTGCCGGACGGTTGCGGCTGCAGGTCCTCCGGGCGGACGCCCAGCACCACCGCACGATCGCGCCACGCCTCCCACGCGGACGCCTGCGGCGGTTCGCCCAGTGCGATCCCGCCCTGACCGGTGACCAGCTTCCAGCCGTCCTGCCGCTGCAGGGTGCCATGCAGCAGGTTCATCGCCGGGCTGCCCACGAAACCGGCCACGAACAGGTTGGCCGGCTTGTCATACAGGTTCATCGGCGTGTCGATCTGCTGGATCACGCCGCCATCGAGCACCACGATGCGCTGGCCCAGGGTCATCGCCTCGATCTGGTCGTGGGTGACGTAGACCATGGTGGCCTTGAGCTGGCGATGCAGCCGGGCGATCTCCACCCGCATCGACAGGCGCAGCTTGGCGTCGAGGTTGGACAGCGGCTCGTCCAGCAGGAACACCTTGGGATCGCGCACCAGCGCCCGGCCCAGCGCCACACGCTGGCGCTGGCCGCCGGACAGCGCGCCGGGGCGCGAGGCCAGTCGGCTCTCCAGCTCCAGCGTCTTCGCCGCGGCCGCCACGCGGCCGTCGATGTCGGCCTGCCTGTGGCCGCGCAGTTTCAGGCCGAAGCCCAGGTTCTCGGCCACCGTCATGTGCGGATAGAGCGCGTAGTTCTGGAACACCATCGCGATGTCGCGATCCTTGGGCGCGACGTCGTTGACCACGCGGCCGTCGATCGCCAGGGTGCCGTCGCTGATCGTTTCCAGGCCGGCGATCATCCTGAGCAGGGTGGTCTTGCCGCAGCCGGACGGCCCCACCAGCACCAGCAGTTCACCGTCGGCGATCTCGAAACTGGCGCCCGCCACGCCGACGTGGCCGTTGGGGTAGACCTTGCGCAACTGATCCAGTTGTACGGCGGCCATCGGCATCTCCGGTGCGGGTGGCCACGATGGCCGTCCCGACGAAGCATGCGCTGGTCTGCACATCGGCGGGGCATTCGGCTATTCTGCCCATGTAATCGTTTACATCAAGCACTTTGATTGCAGGAACCCCGATGACACGCCCCAGTTTCCGATTTCCCGACGGCTTCCACTGGGGTGCCGCCACGTCGGCCTACCAGATCGAGGGTTCGCCGCTGGCCGATGGCGCCGGCCCCAGCATCTGGCAGCGCTTCGCCCACACGCCGGGGATGATGGTGAACGGCGACACCGGCGACGTCGCCTGCGACCACTACCGCCGCTACAAGGGCGACGTGCAGCTGATGAAGGCGCTGGGCCTCAAGGGCTATCGCTTCAGCATCAACTGGGCGCGGGTGCTGCCCGAGGGCACCGGCCGGGTCAATCCGCAGGGACTGGATTTCTACTCGCGGCTGGTCGACGAACTGCTGGAAAACGGCATCGTGCCGAACGCCACGCTGTTCCACTGGGACCTGCCGGCGGCGCTGGACGACCGCGGCGGCTGGCTCAACCGCGACATCGCGCACTGGTTCGCCGAGTACGCCGAAGTGATGTTCAAGGCGCTGGACGACCGCGTGCCGCGCTGGGCCACGCTCAACGAACCCTGGGTGGTCACCGACGGCGGCTACCTGCACGGTGCACTGGCACCGGGCCACCGCAACAAGTACGAAGCGCCGATCGCCACGCACAACCTGATGCGCGCCAGCGGCGCCGGCATCCAGGCCTATCGCGCCCATGGCAGGCACGAGATCGGCGTGGTGTTCAACATCGAGCCGAAATACCCGCACAGCGACAGCGCCGAGGATCTGGCCGCCACCCGCCGCGCGCATGCCTACATGAACGAGCAGTTCGCCGACCCCGCCCTGCTGGGCCGTTATCCGCCCGAGCTGAAGGAGATCTTCGGCGACGCCTGGCCGGACTTTCCCGAAGACGATTTCAAGCTGACGAACCAGAAGGTCGACTTCGTCGGCATCAACTACTACACCCGCGCCGTGGTGAAGCACGACGCGAACGCCTACCCGCTGAAGGCGGTGCCGGTGCGCCAGCCGAACAAGACCTATACCGAGACCGGCTGGGAGGTGTTCGAGCAGGGCCTGACCGACACGCTGACCTGGTTCAAGGATCGCTACGGCGACATCCCGCTGTACATCACCGAGAACGGTTCCGCGTTCTACGACCCGCCGGTGGCCGAGAACGGCGAGCTGGACGACCCGCTGCGCACGAACTACCTGCGCAAGCACCTCAAGGCGCTGCACAAGGCGATCGGGGCCGGGGTGAACCTCAAGGGCTACTACGCGTGGTCGCTGCTGGACAACCTCGAATGGTCGCTGGGTTTCTCCAAACGCTTCGGGCTCTACCACGTCGACTTCGCCACCCAGCAGCGCACGCCCAAGGCCACCGCGAAACTGTATGCCCGGGTGATCGAGAGCAACGGCGCCGTGCTGGACGACTGACCCATCGGAAGCTTTCGCTTCCCCTGCCCCGCAGGGGAAGCTGCCCGAAGGGCTGATGGGGTAGTGCTTTTGCTTTTCGCTGCTCGGAGCGTGGCTGCGCCGCGCGCACCCCCATCCGCCCTTCGGGCACCTTCCCCCGCATGCGGGGGAAGGGATCAGCGGACTGGTCACGGGGGTGGTTTCGGTTAGGCGCCGCGGGCCAGCACCAGCAAGTGGCGTTCGGCCGGCAGGCCCGGCACCGTCAACTCGTGCGTGCCGCGCAGCGCGAAACCCGGCGGAATGCCCGGCAACTCGTCATCCGGCAGCTTGCCCTTCATCGCCAGCCAGATCCCGTCGGGGGCCAGCAGATGACCGCCCCAGCCCAGCATGTCGGCGAGGCTGGCAAAGGCCCGCGCGGTGACGCAGTCGAACTGGCCTTCGACGTCCTCCACCCGCGACTGTTCGGCGCGCACGCCTTCCAGTTTCAGCGAACGGATCGCCTCGCGCAGGAAGCGCACCTTCTTGCCGTTCGAATCCACCAGCAGGATCTGCCGACCGGGGGCGGCAATCGCCAGCACGATGCCGGGCAGGCCCGGACCGGTGCCGAGATCGGCCAGGGTCTGGCCCTGCACGTACGGCAGGATCGCCAGCGAATCGAGCAGGTGGCGGGTGATCATCTCGTCCGGATCGCGCACCGCGGTGAGGTTGTACGCCGCGTTCCAGCGCTGCAGCAAGGCCTGGTAATCCAGCAGGCGCGGCACCGCCTCGGGCGGCAACGACAGGCCAAGCGTGGCGATGCCTTGTTCGAGTCGTGCCTGCAGGGCGTCGCGGCTGGTCATCGGTTCACTCGTCACATGGGGCCGCAAAGTATCGGCGGCCGCTGCCGCGCTTGCCAGCCCCGCCCAAAGAAAAACCCGCCGTGGCGGG
>NZ_LMHR01000038.1:0-24913 GCF_001428465.1 Rhodanobacter sp. Root179
CCTGCCGATCTTCAACGGCGGCACGCTCGAGGCCAACTATGGCGTCAGCAAGGCCCAGCTCGATGCCGCTGTCGCCCAGTACGACAGCGCGGTGCTGACCGCCGCCCGCGAAGTGGCCACCCAGTCGCTGAGCGCCGAACAGGTCGCGGCCCGCCTGCGCGAACAACAGGCCCAGCTGGATGCCGACAAGGTCCTGCTGGCCAATGCGCAGGCGCGTGCCCGCCAGGGCGTGCGCGACCTGCGTGAAAGCCTTGGCGCCAAGGCGACCCTGCTGCAACAGCGCGATGCCGCCACCCAGTTGCAGGCACAGGCGCTGAGCACGGATCTCGCCCTGATCAAGGCGCTCGGCGGCGGTTATCGCAGCGCCGACGATGCCACCTCCCCTTCCTCTTCTGTCAATGCCGGAGCTTCCGACCATGAGCGCCACTGAATCCGAAACTGTCGACAGCAATGACAGCGGCATGGCCGCGAAGAATCCGGCCAAGCGCCGGCGCGCCCTGCTGATCGTCGCCGCGGTGTTCATCCTTGCCGGGGTGATCTGGTTCCTGCTGTGGCTGTTCGTGTTTTCCACCCGCGTAAAAACCGACAATGCCTATGTCGGCGGCAACCAGGTGGCGATTTCCGCCCAGGTGCCCGGCACCGTGGTGGCCATCCTCGCTGACGACACGCAGCGCGTGGAAGCTGGCCAGGTGCTGGTGAAACTGGACGCGACCGACGCCGAGACCCGGCTTGAACAGGCCCGCAGCGCGCTGGCCCAGGCCGTGCGCGGCGTGCGCCAGCAGACCAGTTCGGCCACCGGTGCCGACGCCCAGGTCGTCACGGCCAGGCTCGCGTTGAAGAAGGCCCAGGCCGACCTGCAGCGCCGCCTGCCGCTGATCGCTGCCCAGGCCGAATCGCCAGAGATCGTGCAACATCTGCGCGATGGCGTGGCGCAGGCGCAGGCTGCGCTGGAAGCGGCCGAAGCCCAGGCTGCCGCCGCGCACGCGGCCACCGAAGGCACTGATGTGGCGCAGAACCCGTCCGTACTGCAGGCGCGCGCGAATTTCCGCGCGGCATGGGTCGCTGCCCAGCGCAACGCGATCTACGCGCCAGTCTCCGGTTACGTGGCCCAGCGCAGCGTGCAGCTGGGCAACAGCGTGGCCGCCGGACAGCAACTGATGACCGTGGTGCCGCTGCATGACCTGTGGGTGGATGCGAACTTCAAGGAGAGCCAGCTGCGCCACATCCGCATCGGCCAGCCAGTGAAGATCGTCTCCGATGTCTACGGCGACGACGCCGAATACCACGGCAAGGTGATCGGCTTGGGCGCCGGTACCGGCAGCGTGTTCTCGCTGCTGCCCGCGCAGAACGCCACCGGCAACTGGATCAAGGTGGTGCAGCGCGTGCCGGTGCGCATCTCGCTGGACAACAAGGAGCTGGACAAGCATCCGCTGCGGATCGGCCTGTCCACCGAAACCACCATCGACATCACCCATGACAAGGGCAACGTGCTGGCGACCGCGCCGGCAACGCAGCCGGTGGCGCAAACCGACGTGTACGAGCAGATGGCCAGCAAGGCGGACGCGCAAGCCACGCAGATCATCCGCGCCAACCTCCCCCACGCCGCCCACTGAGCCGGACCCCGCCGATGGCCGCCACCCCGAACGACGCCACGCCGTTGAAGCCGCTGCAGGGCGGCGCGCTGGTCCTGCTGACCATCGCGGTCGCCTTCAGCACCTTCATGGAGGTGCTGGACATGACGATCGTCAACGTCTCGGTGCCGCACATCGCCGGCAGCCTCGGCGTCAGCCCCAGCGAAGGCACCTGGACGATCAGCTCGTACGCGCTGGCCAGCGCGATCATGCAACCGCTCACCGGCTGGCTGGCCCGCCGTTTCGGCGAGGTGCGTACCTTCATCGCTTCGGTGGGGTTGTTCGTCCTGTTCTCGATGCTGTGCGGCATGGCCACCAGCATGCCGATGCTGGTGATCTGTCGCCTGCTGCAGGGCGCCGGTTCCGGCCCGATGGTGGCGCTGTCGCTGGCCTTGCTGCTGTCCAGCTATCCCAAGGCGAAACAGGGCATCGCGCTGGCGCTGTGGGCGATGACCGTGGTGGTGGCGCCGATCTTCGGACCGATCCTGGGCGGCTGGCTCACCGACAACCTGTCATGGCCGTGGATCTTCTACATCAACGTGCCGGTCGGCGCGCTGGCCGCGATCATCACCTGGGCGCTGCTGCGCAAGCGCGAGACGAAGACCTTCAAGGCGCCGATCGACGTGATCGGGCTGACCCTGCTGGTGGTCGGCGTGGGCGCGCTGCAATTCATGCTGGACAACGGCAACGACAACGACTGGTTTTCCTCGCCGATGATCCTGACCCTGGGCATCGTCGCGCTGGTCTGCCTGACCTTCCTGATCGTGTGGGAGCTGTTCGCCAAGCACCCGGTGATCGACCTGTCGCTGTTCAAGTCGCGCAACTTCACCGTGGCGGTCATCGCGCTGTCGCTGGGCATGATGGCGTTCTTCGGCATCAACGTGGTGTTCCCGCTGTGGCTGCAGATCACCCTGGGCTACACCGCCACTTGGGCCGGCCTGGCCAGCGCGCCGGTGGGCGTGCTGGCGTTCGTGATGGCGCCGATCATCGGCGCCAACATCCAGCGACTGGAACTGCGCGCGGTGGTGACGTTTGCCTTCATCGTGTTCGCGGTCACCTCGTTCTGGTTCGCCGGCTTCGACAGCTCGGCGTCGTTCAGCACCCTGGTGCTGCCGCGCTTCGTGATGGGTATCGGCATCGCCTGCTTCTTCATTCCGCTCAACCAGATGTATCTGTCCGGCCTGCCCGCGGATCAGGTGGCCAGCGCGTCGGGACTGGCCAACTTCTGCCGCACGCTGGGTTCGAGCATTTCCACCGCCGCCACCGTGACGCTGTGGCAGCACCGCGGCGAATATCACCATGCGGTGCAGACCGAGCACGTCAACGCGGCCGCGCCGGCGGCGACACACTTCCTGCAGCAACTCCAGCATGGCGGCTTTTCTTCCACCCAGAGCCTGGGCATCGTCGACCAGTTGATCACCCGCGAGGCGCTGACCTTGGCAGTGAACGACGTGTACATCGTCTGCGGCGTGATGTTCCTGGCGCTGATTCCACTGATCTGGTTCGCCCGGCCACCGTTCGGCAATACCGGTGGCGCCGTCGGACACTGAGCCGCCGAAAATGCTGCAGCCTTGCACTGCAGCATGAATGGAGCGGTGCGACTGGTGCGACGCAATATCTTCTGCTAGCTTGTGACGCATGGCACAAACCAAGCGCACCATCAAGAAGTACCCGAACCGGCGTCTTTACGACACGGAAATCTCCAGCTACATCACGCTGGAGGAAGTCCGCCAGCTGGTGCTGGACAACGAGGATTTCGAGGTCCGCGACGCCAAGAGCGGCGAGGACCTGACCCGTTCGGTCCTGCTGCAGATCATCTCCGAGCACGAGGACAAGGGGCAGCCGATGCTGTCGCCGCAGTTGCTCAGCCAGATCATCCGCTTCTACGGCGATTCGCTGCAGGGCTTCATGGGGCCTTACCTGGAGCGCAGCCTGCAGGTGTTCCTCGACCAGCAGACGCAGTTCCGCAGCCAGCTCAACAGCCTGATGGGGCAGACCCCCTGGAACACGCTGAACGACCTGACCGAGCGCAACATGGCCGCGTTCCAGGCGTTGCAGCGCGGGCTGATGGACACCGCCGCCCAGGTCATGCCGACGCCGCCCGGCGGCGCCCGCGGCAGCAAGAAGTCCGGCTGATCCGGACCCGATCGACGGCGCGCATCGACGCGCCGTCCGTTTGTCACCCCTGCCTTTTCCGGTCTGGCCGTTGCAGCACGGCATGTGCTGCCCCGCGGCATGATCCTCCCATGGATGTACTGCGATGAGCCCAGCCCCCCTTCCCCAACGCGTTGCATTGGTCACCGGCGGCATCGGCGGCCTGGGTACGGAAATCTGTCGCCAGCTGGCCGGCGCGGGACGTCGGGTGATCGCGCTGGACCTTGCCTCGCGCGAAGAGCGCGTGGCCGCGTTCCACGACGAAGTGGCCGCGTTCGATGGAGCGATCAGCTTTACGCCGGTTGACGTCAGCGACTTCGACGACTGCCGCGCGGTGATCGAACGCATCGAACAGCAGCACGGCAGCGTCGACATCGTGGTCAACGCCGCCGGCATCACCCGCGATGCCACCCTGCGCAAGATGACCGCGCAGCAATGGCACGAGCTGATGCACGTGAACCTCGACGGCGTATTCAACCTGTGCCGTCACGTCGTCGACGGCATGACCGCCCGCGGCTTCGGCCGCATCATCAACATCAGCTCGGTCAACGGCCAGACCGGGCAGTTCGGCCAGACCAACTACTCCGCCGCCAAGGCCGGCGTGCACGGCTTCACCATGGCGCTGGCGCGCGAGACCGCGCGCAAGGGCGTCACCGTCAACACCGTCTCGCCGGGCTATTGCGACACGCCGATGGTGGCCGCGGTATCCGAAGAGATCCGCGCGCAGATCATCGCCGGCATTCCGGTCGGCCGGCTTGGTTCGCCCGCCGACATCGCCCGTGCCGTGGCCTTCCTCGCCGCCGACGAAGCCGGCTACATCACCGGCGCCAACCTGCCCGTCAACGGCGGGTATTTCATGAGCTTCTGAAGGCGGCTTGCCGGGGAGCTCTCTGACTGGCCCTCCACACCGGCTTCACAAACGGCATCACGCTGTGAAATGTTCTTATTGACCGGTAGCCGCGGACCGCCGTAGCGTCCAGCGATCCGGCCGCCGATCTGTTCGGGGGGACTTCCTGCGTCCGGACCGCAAGACACGCCATGACCGGAAGAACCGGCCGGGTGCGTCTGTCCAGTCACGCTTTGGGAGGGGAACACTGATGATGCACAAACCACTTGTCGTTGCGTTGTTGGGAGCCATCGGCCTGGCAGCCATGTCCGACGCCGGAGCCGCCACGCACACCCGCGTCCAGGCCCAATCCATGGGAATGATCGCACCCGCCGCGCTCGCCAACCGCATCGGCCTGGACGCCGACGCCGCGCTGTCACCGCGCCGCCAGGCACGCACCGCCTACGGCACCCTGAAAACCCGTGAACAACAGACCTTCCGCGGCGTGCCGGTATACGGTCGCAACGTCGTGGTGGAACACGACCACAGCGGCAACGTCCTTGGTATCAGCGGCGAAGTTTCCCGCGGCCTCGATCACGACATTGCCTCGGTCGCGCCGGTCCTCAGCGGTGCCCGCGCCGTTGCCCTCCTGCGTTCACATGCCGGCCTGCTGCCCTTCGGCATTGGCGTCAACGGCGTGCGGGAAAGCGACATCCAGAATGCGAAAAGCGACCTGTACATCTACGCCGAGGGCAACCGCGCCCGCCTCGCCTACCTCACCTCGTTCTTCGTCGATCGCAACGGTACGCCGACGCGCCCGATGGCGATCATCGACGCCAACACCGGGGAAGTGATCGAGTCCTGGGAAGGCCTCACCACCAAGGGCAAGCCCGGCGGTGGCGGCGGTGTCACCGGCACGCCGGCGCTCGCGACCGGCGCCGGCGGCAACCAGAAGACTGGCCAGTACTTTTACGGTACCGACTACGCTGCGCTCGCGGTCACCCAGTCCGGTTCCACCTGCTATATGCAGAACCCGGACGTGAAGACCAACAACATGGCCAGCAGCACTCGCCGTGGCACGCTGTGGAGCTTCATCTGCCCGAACAGCAGCGGCGATGCCGTGAACGGCGCCTACTCGCCGATCAACGACGCGCACCACTTCGGCAGCGTCGTGCACGACATGTACAACGACTGGCTGGGCGCACCGCCGCTGAACTTCCAGCTGGTGATGAACGTGCACTACGGCCGCAACTACGAGAACGCGTTCTGGAACGGCTCGTCGATGAACTTCGGCGACGGCGCCAGCTACTTCTACCCACTGACCTCGCTGGACGTGACCAGCCACGAGATCAGCCACGGCTTCACCGAACAGAACTCCAACCTGCAGTATTCCGGCCAGTCCGGCGGCATGAACGAGGCGTTCTCGGACATGGCGGGCGAAGCGGCCGAGTACTTCGACCGCGGCAGCAACGACTGGCTGGTCGGCGCCGAGATCATCAAGAACGGCACCGCGCTGCGCTGGATGTGCACGCCCACGCTGGACGGCGACTCGATCGGCAACGCGGCGGACTACTACAGCGGCCTGGACGTGCACTATTCCAGTGGCGTCTACAACAAGGCGTTCTGCACGCTGGCCAAGTCGTCCAACTGGAACACGAAGAAGGCCTTCGAGGTCTTCGCGCGTGCCAACGAGATGTACTGGACGGCCACTTCCACGTTCAAATCGGGCGCCTGTGGCGTGGAAAACGCCGCGGACGACTACGGCTACTCGCGTAGCGACGTGGTGGCGGCGTTCAACGCGGTCGGCGTGACCTGCCAGTAAGCCATCGGCAAACGCATGACCGGAAAGGGCCGGCCCGCCAGGGTCGGCCCTTTTTCTGTGCCCCCGGCCGCATGAAAGTCACCCGGGATTGCAGTCCCGCCCTGCTTGCGGAACAGTGGGCGAACTTCATCGACGGATCGCAGCATGGCGCAGCAACCCATCACCCTCATCGGCGGCGGCCTGGTCGGCGCGTTGCTGGCGCAGCAGCTGGCGCAACGCGGCTTTGCGGTCGAGGTATTCGAGAAGCGGCCCGATCCGCGGCTGGCCGGCTTTCTCGGTGGCCGCTCGATCAACCTGGCGCTGGCTGAGCGCGGCCTGCAGGCCTTGCGCAGCGCCGGGCTGGCCGACGACGTGCTGCAGCGGGCGGTGATGATGCGCGGCCGCATGGTGCACGATCGCGACGGCCACAGCTCCCTGCAGCGCTACGGGGTGGACGACAGCGAGGTGATCTGGTCGGTTTCGCGCGGCGCCTTGAACATGCTGCTGCTGGATGCGGCCGAGGCGGCGGGTGTCACCTTTCATTTCGGCCAGAGCCTGGTCGCCGCCGATTTCGGGCAGCAGCGCATCCGGCTGGCGGACGGCGCGGGCGTGGAACGCGAACAGTCGGTGGGCCTGCTGATCGGTGCCGATGGCGCCGGCTCGGCCTTGCGCGCGGCGATGAACGCCCACGCGCCGCTGGGCGATCGGATCGAAGCACTGGGCCACGGTTACAAGGAGCTGGAAATTCCGCCCGCCCATGAGCTCGCGGCCACGCTGCAGCAACTCGGCGGTGGTCGCGACCAGTACGCGCTGGAGCCGCATGCGCTGCACATCTGGCCGCGCGGCGGCTACATGTGCATCGCGCTGCCGAACACGGAAGGCAGTTTCACGGTCACCCTGTTCCTGCCCGCGCAAGGCGCCGCGCCCAGCTTCGCCAGCTTGCCCGACTCGACCGCAGCGGCAGCGTTCTTCAGCGAACAATTCCCCGGCCTGCTGTCGCTGATCCCGCGCTTCGCCGAAGACTTCGACCACAACCCGGTCGGCACGCTGTCCACCCTGTACCTCGACCGCTGGCATCTGGACGGCCGCGCGCTGCTGGTCGGCGATGCGGCGCACGCCATCGTGCCGTTCCACGGCCAGGGCATGAACTGCGGCTTCGAGGACACCGTGGTGCTGGCGAACCTGCTGGCCGCGGCGCCCGCCGACAGCGCCGAGGTGTTCGCCGAGTTCCAGCGCGTGCGCCAACCGAATGCCGACGCGATCGCCGCGATGGCGCTGGAAAACTACGTGGAAATGCGCGACTCGGTGGCCGACCCGCACTATCTGGCCAAGCGCGAACTGGGCGCGCTGCTGGCCGCCCGCATCCCCGCGCATTACATGGCGCGCTACCGCATGGTCACCTTCACCCACCTGCCCTATGCCTATGCGCTGGAACGCGGCCGCGCCCAGGATCAATTGCTGGAACAACTGCTGCGCGAGAATCTGAACGTGGCGACGATCGATATCGACGCGGCGGCAGCATTGTTTGTCTCCACCCTGCCTCCGCTGCCGGCGCTGCGTCATGGATGAGGCCCTGCTCGAAGCGTTCCGCTCGACCGCGTACCACGTGTGCATCGACACGGTGAGCTGGGCCACGATCCGGGTCGATCTGCCCTTGCCCGTTGCATTGGCCGAGGTGGTCGGCAGCCGCTCGTGGGCCTTCATCACCGCCTGGAATCCGCAGGCACGCCGCCGCGCACCGGCCGAGAACCTGGCCGCCCAGCATGCCTTGCTGGGCGCTCTGCAGGCGCAGCCCGGCGCCATCGTTCTGCCGGCGATCGGGGTGGGCAGCAGCGGCTGGAGCGAACCCAGCCTGTTCGCCATCGGTCCGGACCTGGCCATCCTCGATGCACTGGCGAGGACGCACGGGCAGCTGGCCTATGTGCACGGCGAGGCCGCCGGCGCCGCCCTGCTGCGCACCGTGGCCTGAAGCTTCAGCGGCAGTGCGCCGCATGGACAGCATCGACGCCATTGCGGACAATCGCGGGAATGACTGCCGCCAGCACCGCCGTGCCCCTGCTCGAAGCGCGGGCCCTGAGTTTCCATCGCCAGGACGAACCGGTGTTCGCGCCGCTGGATTTTCAGCTGCACGCGGGCGAACTGGCCCTGGTCGAGGGCGACAACGGCAGCGGCAAGACCACCTTGCTGCGCATGCTGGCCGGCCTGCTCCACCGCGGCGAAGGCGAACTGCTCTGGCGCGGTGAGGCGCTGCAGCGCGACCAGTGCGCAGGCCAGATCCTGTTCCTCGGTCACCAGCTCGGCCTCAAGGCGGACCTGAGTCCCCGCGAAAACCTGCGCATCGCCGCGGGCCTGCACGGCACGCGCGAAGGCCTGGGCATGGCTTCCGTGCTTGCCGACATCGGCCTGCGCGGTTACGAGGACGAGCCGGTGCGCCGCCTGTCGGCCGGCCAGAAGAAACGCGCGGCGCTCGCCCGGCTGGTCCTGCTGCCGGCCACGCTGTGGCTGCTCGACGAGCCGTACGCGAACCTGGACCGCATCGGCATCGCCCTGGTGAACCATTTGCTGGAGAAACATACCGACGCCGGCGGTGCGGCGATGGTCACCAGCCACGGCACGGTGAGTTTCCACGGCGGCGAGCCGCGACGGATCCGCATGCATGGCTAAGCATCCCGGCCTTGCCACCGCCTGCGCCGCGATGCTGCGGCGCGACCTCACCCTGGCCTGGCGCCGGCGCGGCGACATCGCGATGCCGGTGCTGTACGCGCTGATCGTGACCATGCTGTTCCCGTTTGCGCTGGGGCCGGAAGACACCTTGCTGCAACGGATCGCCGGCGGCGTGATCCTGGTCACCGTGCTGCTGGCGATGCTGCTGGCGCTGGATGCGATGTTCTCCAGCGACATCGAGGACGGTTCGCTGGAACAGCTGGTGCTGGCGCCGCAGCCGCTGGCGCTGATGCTGGGCATGAAAATCCTTGCGCACTGGATCACCACCGCGCTGCCGCTGATCGTGATCGCGCCGCTGATGGCCGCGATGCTGCACCTGCCCGGCGCGGTGATTCCCGTGCTGTTGCTGGCCCTGCTGCTGGCCACGCCGCTGCTGAGCCTGCTGGGCGCGGTGCTGGTGGCGCTGACGGCCGGCACCCGGCGCTCTGGTATGCTGCTGGCCCTGATGTTGCTGCCTTTGTGCGTACCGGCCGTGATCTTCGCCGCCGGTGCCGTGGCGGCTGCCCAACAGGGTTTGCCGTGGCTTGCACCGATCGCCTGGCTCGCTGCCTCGCTGGTGCTGGCCGTGGTGCTGGCGCCGCTGGCCTGCGCCGCCGCCCTCCGTATTGCCCTGGACGCATGACGATTCACCATGTCTAACTGGATTCCGCTCTGGTTGCACCGGCTGAGCTCGCCGCCAACCTTCTACCGCTTCGCCGGAACGCTGCAGCCATGGGCGATGACGCTGGCCCTGCTGCTGGGTGCGGTGGCCCTGTACGGCGGCCTGGTGCTGGCCCCGGCCGATTACCAGCAAGGCGATGCCTACCGGATCATCTTCATCCACGTGCCCAGCGCGTGGATGGGCATGTTCATCTACGCGGTGATGGGCGTGGCCGGCTTCATCGCGCTGGTCTGGCGAATCAAGCTGGCCGAGGTCGTGGCGATGCAATCGGCGCCGATCGGCGCGGCGTTCACCTTCATCACCCTGGTCACCGGTTCGCTGTGGGGCAAGCCGATGTGGGGCACCTGGTGGACCTGGGATGCGCGGCTCACCTCCGAACTGGTGCTGCTGTTCCTGTTCCTGGGCGTGATCGGGCTGTACCACGCATTCGAGGATCGCCGCCAGGGCGCCCGCGCCGCCGCCTTCCTCGCCATCATCGGCGTCATCAACGTGCCGATCGTGCATTTCTCGGTGAACTGGTGGAACACCTTGCACCAGGGCAGCACGGTCAACGTGTTCGGCAAATCCACCATGTCCTGGGACATGCTGTGGCCGCTGCTGACGATGACCCTGGCCACCAAGTGCTACTACGCCGCCAGCCTGTTTCGCCGCGTGCGCACCGACCTGCTCGAGCTGGAAGGCGGCAAGGACTGGGTGCGCCAGATCGCCGAAAGCGAGGCCGACCGATGAACGCCCTGCAGCACTTCCTGGCGATGGGCGGTTACGCCGCCTATGTGTGGCCGGCCTATGCGCTGTTCTTCCTCGTGCTGATCGCCGACACCGTCGCGCCGCGCCTGCGCCGCCACCGCGTGCTGCGGGAACTTCGCGCACGGCTGGCGCGTCAGAGCGTGCGTCAGGAACGCAAACCCCCTTCCACTCCAGCATCCCCCTGACCGGGGCGGTTTTCGACCATGCCCATGAACCCCACCCGCAAGCGCCGACTCACCATCGTGCTGTCGATCCTCGCCGCGGCCGTCGTCGCCGCCGTGCTGGTCGTGCTGGCGCTGCAGAACAACATGAACTACCTGCTGACGCCGAGCCAGGTGCAGTCGGGCGAGGCGGCCAGCTACAAGACCTTCCGCCTCGGCGGCATGGTCAAGGCCGGCTCGATCCAGCGCGCCAGCGACTCGCTCAAGGTCACCTTCACCGTGGTCGACGCCGGCGGCGCGATGCCGGTGGAGTACACCGGCATCCTGCCCGACCTGTTCCGCGACAACCAGTCGGTGATCGCCACCGGCCACATGGACAACGCCCGCTTCGTCGCCACCGAAGTGCTGGCCAAGCATGACGAGACCTACATGCCCAAGGAGCTGAAGGACGCCATGGCCAAGGCGCACGAAGGCAAGAAGGTCGAAGAAGGCGCTGCAGCTCAGGACGCCATGCAGGGAAACCCCAAGCCATGACCCCCGAACTCGGCCAACTCGCGCTGATCCTCGCCCTGCTGCTGGCGCTGGCGCAGAGCATCCTGCCGCTCGTCGGCGCGTGGCGCGGCAATCGTGCGCTGATGGCGGTGGCGCGCCCGGCCGCGGCCGGTCAGGCGGTGTTCGTGGCGATGGCGTTCGGCATCCTGGCCTGGGCGTTCCTGCGCTTCGACTTCTCGGTGCAGTACGTGGCCGACAACTCGAACTTGGCGCTGCCGTGGTACTACCGCATCGCCGCGGTGTGGGGCGCGCACGAGGGTTCGCTGCTGCTGTGGATCCTGATCCTCAACGTGTGGACGATCGCCCTGGTGGCGCTGAGCCAGAAGCTGCCCGAGGTGTTCGCTTCGCGGGTGATCGCGGTGATGGGCCTGATCGCGGTGGGCTTCCTCGCCTTCATCATCTTCACGTCGAATCCGTTTGGACGTCTGTTGCCGATGCCGGGTGACGGCGCGGACCTGAACCCGGTGCTGCAGGACCCGGGCATGACCTTCCATCCACCGATGCTGTACATGGGCTATGTCGGCTTCTCGGTGGCGTTCGCGTTCTCGATCGCCGCCCTGCTCGGCGGCGAGCTGGAACAGGCCTGGGTGCGCTGGGCGCGGCCGTGGACCAACATGGCCTGGGCCTTCCTCACCTGCGGCATCGTCGCCGGCAGCTGGTGGGCGTACGCCGAACTGGGCTGGGGCGGCTGGTGGTTCTGGGACCCGGTGGAGAACGCCAGCTTCATGCCGTGGCTGGTCGGCGCCGCGCTGATCCATGCGCAGGCGGTCACCGAGAAACGCGGCTCGCTGCGTGCGTGGACCATCCTGCTGTCGATCTTCGCGTTCTCGCTGTCCCTGCTCGGCACCTTCCTGGTCCGCTCGGGCGTGCTCACCTCGGTGCATGCATTTGCTTCGGACCCGCGCCGCGGCGTGTTCATCCTGGCCTTCCTCACCATCGTGGTCGGCGGCTCGCTGCTGCTGTACGCGCTGCGTGCACCGAAGGTGCTGGGCGGCAAGGCGTTCAACGTGGTGTCGCGCGAAACGGTGCTGCTGATCGGCAACCTGATGTTCGCCGTGGCGGCGGCGATGGTGCTGCTGGGCACGCTGTTCCCGCTGATCGGCGATGCGCTGAACCTGGGCCGGATCTCGGTGGGCCCGCCCTACTTCGGCTTCCTGTTCCCGCTGCTGATGGCGCCGGTGGTGCTGCTGATGCCGTTCGGCCCGTTCCTGCGCTGGGGCAAGGGTGATGCCCCCGTGCTGAAGGGACTGCTGCTGCGGGTCGTCGTCGCCGCGCTGGCGTGCGCGATCGTCGCGGCCTTCCTGGTCGACGGCAACCTCAAGGCGATCGTCGGCGTCGCCGCCGGCGTGTGGGTGGTCGTCGGCGTGCTGCTGTATGCGCTCAAGCGCTGGCGTGAGGCGCCGCGTGGCCGGCGCTATCCCGGCGAGATGGCCGGCATGCTGCTGGCGCATCTGGGCGTGGGCATCTTCGTGATCGGCGTGCTGCTGTCCGAATCGCTCAGCGTGACCCGCGACGTGCGCATGGCGCCCGGCGAGACCCAACACATCGGCAGCTACGATTTCCGCTTCGACGGCGTGCACCACACCACCGGCCCGAACTGGACCGCCGACCAGGGCACGGTCACGGTCACCCGGGGCGAGAAACAGATCGCGGTGATGCATCCGCAGAAACGCACCTACCCGCGTGGCCAGGTGCAAACCGAATCGGCCGTCGACGCCGGCGTCACCCGCGACCTCTACGTGGCGCTGGGAGAGCCGATGGACGCGAACAACCTCGAAGGCGCGTGGGCGTTGCGGCTCTACACCAAGCCGTTCATCCGCTGGATCTGGGGTGGCGGCCTGCTGATGATGCTGGGCGGCGTGGTCTGCGCCACCGACAAGCGCTTCCGTCTCAAGCGGACGGCGAAGGCTGAAGGCGTCGTCGACACTGGCGCCACGCTGCAGGTCGGGGAAAGCCGCGCATGAACCGCCTGCTCCCCTTCATCGGCTTCATGCTGCTGGTCGGCCTGTTCGGCTTCGGCATCTGGTGGAACACCCAGCACGATCCGAACGCGATCCCCACGCCGCTACTGAACAAGCCGGCGCCGGAGTTCAACCTGCCCAAGCTGTACGAGCCGGCGCAGAAGGTCAGCAAGGCCGACCTGCTGGGCAAGCCCTACCTGCTCAACGTGTTCGCCAGCTGGTGCATCGAATGCGGCGTGGAGCACCCGGTGCTGAGCGCCGAGGCGCCGACCCTGGGCGTGCAGCTGGTCGGCTACAACTACAAGGACCCGCCGGCGGACGCGAAGAACTGGCTGGCCAAGCACGGCAATCCGTACGCCCTGCTGATCGCCGACGAACCCGGCAACACCGCGATCGACTTCGGCGTGTACGGCGCGCCGGAAAGCTTCCTGATCGATGCGAAGGGCGTGATCCGCTACAAGCACATCGGCCCGATCACGCCCGAGGTGATGGCGAAGGAACTGAAGCCGGCGATCGCGGCGATGCTGAAGGAGGCGCCGTGATGCGCCGGTTGCTGCGGGTGTTCCTCGTCGCTTCGCTGTTGCTGGGCGGCTTCGCTTACGCGCAGGCGATCGAGCCGATGCCGTTCAAGGATCACGCGCAGGAACTGCGCTTCCAGCACCTCACCCATCAATTGCGCTGCCCGATGTGCCAGAACGAGACGCTGGCCGATTCCAACGCGCCGATCGCCCGCGACCTGCGCAACCAGATTTTCAGGATGATGCAGGAAGGCAAGAGCGACGACGAGATCAGGCAATACCTGGTCGCCCGCTACTCCGAGTTCGTGCTGTACGACCCGCCGCTGACCGTCGGCACTTCGTTGCTGTGGTTCGGCCCGCTGCTGATCCTGCTCGGCGGCGCCGGCGTGGTGCTGGTGCTGATCCGCCAGCGCAGTCGTGCCGCCCGCACCATGGATGAAACACCAACCGATTCCGGGGACGACTGGTGAAGATCGCTTTTGCCGTGATTGCCGCCGCGATGGTCGCGGCGGCGCTGGCCTTGTTGCTGTTGCCGCTGCTGCGCCAGGGCCGTGAAGCCGGTCGCCCGCGCAGCGTGTTCGCGCTGGCCCTGCTGATCGCCCTGATACTGCCGCTGGGCACGGGCACGCTGTACCTGCTGGTGGGCACGCCCAACGCGTTGAACCCGGCCAGCAAGCAGGCACCGCCCTCGCTGACCATGGACCAGGCGCTGACCGAACTGCGCACCCATCTGCAACAGCAGCCGGACGACCTGCAGGGCTGGATGCTGCTGGCCCAGACCAGCAGCATGCTGCGCCAGCCGGCGGATGCGCGCGATGCCTTCGGACACGCACTGAAACTGGACCCGAACAACGCCGAGGCGATGATCGGCTGGGCCGAAAATGATTCGATGACGCGGGCCGACCATCGCATCGAGGGTCGCGCGCGCGAACTTCTCGTGCAGGCGGTGAAGCTGCACCCGGACAGCCAGCGCGGCCTGTGGCTGCTCGGCATCAGCGATTTCCAGAATGGCGACTACCGCGACGCCGCCGCCACCTGGCGTTTGCTGCAACCGCAGCTGGAACCGGGCTCGAACGTGGCCAAATCCGTCGCCGAACAGATCGCCGTGGCCGATGCCCGCGCCGGTGGCGCACCGGCCGGCGCATCGTCGAGCGCCGCCGCCAGCGCCCCGCAAGGCGCCGCGCTGCAGGTGCAGGTCGCGCTGGCGCCGGCGCTGAAGGGCAAGCTGGTCGCGGGCGACGTGCTGTTCGTCTACGCCCGCTCGCCGGATGGCCCGCCGATGCCGCTGGCGGTGGCGAAACTCGATCCCGCCAGCCTGCCCGCCACGGTCACGCTGACCGACGCGATGGCGATGACGCCGGCGTTCAAGCTGTCCTCGGTTGCGCAGGTCTTCGTCGGCGCGCGGATCAGCCACGGCGGCCAGCCCGAGGCCCGGCCCGGCGACCTGGAAGGCGACGCCGGGGTGGTCGCGGTGGACAGCACGACGCCGATCAAGATCAGCATCGACAAGGTGCATTGACCATGGGCGACGCGCGCCGTTACCTCGCCCTGTCCTCGCCCTTCCCGATGAAGCGCGGCGGCGAACTGCACGGCGCGCACGTCGCCTACGAAACCTGGGGCACGCTGAACGCGGCCCGCGACAATGCCGTGCTGGTGCTGACCGGCCTGTCGCCCAGCGCACACATGACCTCATGCGACGAGGACCCGACGCCGGGCTGGTGGCAGGACATGGCCGGCCCCGGCAAGGCGATCGACACCGGGCGCTGGTTCGTGATCTGCGTGAACTCGCTGGGCAGCGACAAGGGCTCCACCTGCCCCGCCTCGAACGATCCGGGCACCGGCGAAGCCTACCGGCTGAGCTTCCCCGAACTGGCGCTGGAAGACGTGGCCAACGCGGCGCACGCCGTGGTCGACAGCCTGGGCATCACGCAACTGGCCTGCCTGATCGGCTGCTCGATGGGCGGCATGAGCGCGCTGGCCTACATGCTGCTGCACCCGGGCAGCGTGCGCACCCACATCAGCGTGGACACCGCGCCCCAGGCGCAGCCGTTCGCGATCGCGATCCGCTCGCTGCAGCGCGAGGCGATCCGGCTCGATCCGCAGTTCAACGACGGCCGCTACGACATCCATGCCACGGAAGGTGGCAGTTATCCCGACCTGGGCATGAGCATCGCGCGCAAGCTCGGCGTGATCACCTATCGCTCGGCGATGGAGTGGAACGGCCGCTTCGCCCGCATCCGGCTCGATCCGGAGCAGCGCGAGGACGAACCGTTCGGCCGCGAGTTCCAGGTGGAGTCCTACCTCGAAGGCCACGCCCGGCGCTTCGTGCGCAACTTCGACCCGAACTGCTACCTGTACCTGTCGCGCGCCAGCGACTGGTTCGACATCGCCGAATACGGCCACGGCAGCGTGCACGAAGGACTCAAGCGCATCCACGTCGAACAGGCCATGGTGATCGGCGTCAGCACCGACATCCTGTTTCCGCTGCAGCAGCAGGAACAGATCGCCGAAGGCCTGCAAGCCGCTGGTGCCCGGGTCGAGTTCGTGGCGCTGGATTCGCCGCAAGGCCACGACGCGTTCCTGGTCGACATCGAAAACTACAGCCGCGCCATCGGCGGCTTCCTGAACCAGCTGGCGGCCGGCTGATCGCCGCGCTGCTAAGCTAGACAGCTCCCGCATTCCCCGAGAACGCCATGCTTACCCTGGATTTCCCCGGCAGCCGCACCCTGATCGACGCCATCGACGCCGCCGTGGCCAAGTCGACCACCCACGAGCTCACCGACAGCCTGCGCAACAGCCTGTGCAGGATGATCCGCGACAAGTCGGTGACCCTGCCGGAATGCGTGTTCGAGGCGAATGCCGAACACTACGCGCGGCGCGAGCTGTACCGCAGCGAAGAGCACGGCTACTGCGTGGTGGCGATGACCTGGGGGCCGGGACAGGGCACGCCGATCCATGACCA
This sequence comes from Rhodanobacter sp. Root179, assembly GCF_001428465.1. Classification (NCBI taxonomy): domain Bacteria; kingdom Pseudomonadati; phylum Pseudomonadota; class Gammaproteobacteria; order Lysobacterales; family Rhodanobacteraceae; genus Rhodanobacter; species Rhodanobacter sp. Root179. The sequence goes on from NZ_LMHR01000038.1 coordinate 16,699, forward strand.
CGACGGCATGTGGTGCGTCGAGGGCGTGTGGAACGGTGCGCTGGAGATCGTGCAGTACGAACTGCTGGAGCACGACGACAAACGCTACTGCTTCCAGCCGGTCGGTTCGATCCAGGCCGGCGCCGGCTCGGCCGGCAGCCTGATCCCGCCGCACGAATACCACAGCATCCGCAACCCCAGCGACGACGCGGTCACCGTCAGCCTGCACATCTATTCCGGCCCGATGGTCCGCTGCTCGGTGTTCCAGCCCCTGCCCGAGGACCGCTGGTACGGACGCGACGTGCGCCAGCTGGGACTCGACCGCGTGCACTGAACCCGGCATAATCCCCCGCTCACACATGCCGGTGTGGCGGAATGGTAGACGCGGCGGACTCAAAATCCGCTTGTGGTGACACAGTGGAGGTTCGAGTCCTCTCACCGGTACCAGCTTTCGAAGAACCCCGCCTCGCGCGGGGTTTTTCATGCCTACAGCTCGCGCACCACGCGGAAGCCCACGCGAGCGCTGCGGGCGTCGCCGTTGGCGCCCTGGCGGTAGGCCGATTCGACCTGTTCGGGCGAACTGCCCCAGGAACCGCCGCGCAGCACGTGGGCGCGGCAGCCGGGGTTGACCCAGGCACTGCCGTCGGTGGGCGCACGCAGGTAGCTGTCGTGCCAGCAGTCGACCACCCATTCGGAAACGTTGCCGTCGATGTCGAACAGGCCGAACGGGTTGGCGGCGAAGCTCATCACCGGCGCCGGCCCCCAGTGGCCGTCGCGATAGCCGCGGAAGGCGTTGCTCCAGCGTCGGCCACTGCGTGAGCGGTCGGCGGAGCCGGTCAGGTTCTCCACCGGGTGCGACGGCACCCCGTCGCCCCACCAGTAACGTGTCTTCGTGCCACCGCGCAGCGCGTACTCGAACTCCGCTTCGCTGGGCAGTCGATAAGTCTTGCCGGTGCGTTGCTGCAACCACGCCGCGTAAGCCGTGGCATCGGCCCAGGACACGTTCACCACCGGCAGGTTGTCGTCGGCCTTGCGACCGGCGTAGTCGTCTTCCCAGGTGGCGGTACTGTCGTCGCGCAGGACGCCGCTGCGCTCGTCGTACACGCTGGCGCCACCCAGCCGGATCGAATCGGGCACGTAGCCGCTGGCACGCACGAACTCGCGGAACTGGACCACCGTCACCGCGCTGCGCGCCATCGCGAAACCGGTGGCGATGGTCACCGCATGTTGCGGTTGGGACGAGGCGAGCCGATCGCTGTCGCTGGCCGGTGCACCCATCATGAAACTGCCGGTGGGGATCACCACCATGGTGGGCGCCTTGCCCGGCAGGTCGACATAATGGTCGGCAAAGGCCTGGCCGGGCTTGTAGCTGGCGTAGAGACGCGCGTTGACCAGTTGCTCGTCGAGCGCCGGCAGCCCTGTCAGGTCCGGATCGATCGCGCGGACCTGCCCGGCCAGCTTGATGGCCAGGGTCACGTTGCCGGCATCCAGCGCGGTATGCGCCTGGGCAAGTATTCCGCGGGCACGCTGCTCGCGCATGTCGTCCACGCGCTGGTGCACGTCGCGCATCTGCTGGGTGCCGGGACGGATCTGTTGCGCCCTGGCCAGTTCGCGGTCGGCGCCGGCGAAATCGTTCTGCGCCACCGCCGCCAGCGCCCGGTCCAGCACGGCGCGCTGCACCTGCAGGATGCCCTGCTCGGCAACGGCATTCTGCGGGTCCAGCTTCTGCACGTCGCGATACAGGTCCAGCGCGCTGCCACCGTCGGGGCGGTCGGCCTTGCCCTGCTGCAGCAGGCCCGCTGCCCGGGCCAGCATCGGGCGCACCTTCTCCAGCGTCTGCAGGCCGGTTTCCAGTTGCGCCACTTCGGCTTCGGCGTTGGGCAGCGTGCGCAAGGCGTCGAGCAGGTCATGCGCGGCGTCCACGTCACCCACCGCGATGTCTTGGTCGATCTCCGCCACCAGGCGCGCGCGCACGTCGAACAGACCCTGCACGGCGCGGCGGCTGTCGGGCTTCTGCTTCAACGCCTGCTCGAACAGGGCCGCAGCGCTGTCCTCGCCGCCGGCCAGCGCGCCCGCATGCAGCGCCCTGGTGGCCTTGTCGAGCAGGGCCACCACTTCGGGCGGGTCGGCGCTGAGCTGTTTGGGCAGGTCGGCCTTGGCGCTGTTGCGCGCGGCGATCACCGCAGCCGGCGCCAGGGTCAGCGGCGGCCCGGCATTGAGTTCGCTGATCGCCGTTACGCGCTCCGGCTGCAGGCCGCTGCCCGGCGCCGCGGTGCCCAGCGACATCGAACGCCGCGGCGCCTGGGTCGGATCGACATGGAACAGGCGTGGAAAAAAGTGATAGGTCAGCGCAAACCCCAGCACGATCACCCCCAGCGCACCACCGAGAAAACGCTGACGCTGCAGGTTGGCGTTGTTCGGCATGGATGGGCGTCCTTGGGCGCGGCCTGTTATCGTGCGCTGCTCACCATAGGCACAAACCGCCGACAGGGCAATCCGCGCGAGTGACCGCGCCGCCTTCCAAGGAGTACCGATGTCATTGCCCGAAACCCCTGCCGCCGACTGGATCGACACGCTCGACGCGCTGCAGGCATGGTTGGCCACGATACCGGCAGACGCCGCCGTGGGCCTGGACACCGAGTTCATGCGGCGCAATACGTTCTATCCGCAGCTGGCCCTGCTGCAACTGGGCTGGAACGGTCGCTACGCCCTGGTCGACCCGCTGGCCTTCGACATCGGCCCGGCGTTGCAGCCGCTGCTGGGCGCCGGCCCGGCCGTCACCATCATGCACAGTGCCAGCGAGGATCTGGAAACCCTCTCGCCGTTGCTGCCCGATGGCCCGCACACACTGTTCGACACCCAGATCGCCGCCGCCTTTGTCGGCATGGGCCTGGGCATCAGCTATCGGGCGCTGGTGGCCGAACTGTCCGGCGACGAACTGGACAAGGGCGAGACCCGCTCGGATTGGCTGCAGCGTCCGTTGACCGCGTCGCAGTGCAGCTATGCCGCGCTGGACGTGGTCTATCTGAAAACCATCCACGAACAATTGAACGAGCGCCTGCGCCAGCGTGACCGCAGCGCGTGGCACGCCGAAGACTGTGCCCGCCTGAAGCAGCGCGCCAGCCATCGTGACGGCGACCCGCAGCCGCAACGTGCGCTGCGTGGCGCTGCCGAATGGTCACCCGAACGCCAGGCCCTGCTGCGCCGCCTGCTGTTGTGGCGCGACCGCAGCGCGCGTCGACTCGACGTGCCACGCCCCTGGCTGCTCGACGACAACCTCGCACTGAACCTGGCCGAGTTGCCGCCGACCCATCTGGCCGACCTGGAACAGCGCAGCCGCGGCCAGCGCGCCCTGCGCTCGGCGCAACGCAGCGAACTGTTCGAGCTGATTGCGCCCACTGTCAGCGCCGAGGAAATCGCGGCGACCGCAAAAATCCCGGCCCACCCGCAGGGCGCGGCGAAGAAGGCGCTGGGCGAGATGAAGCAACTGGTCGACAGCCGCGCCGGCGAACTCGACCTGCCGCCCGGCCTGCTGTGCCCACGCAAGGTGCTGGAGGAATACGTGGTCACCGCCGAATGGCCGGACTTCCTCGAAGGCTGGCGCCGCGAGGTGCTGCACGACGACCTGCCCGGGCTGCTGCCGGACTGAGCGCCGCACGTCTTGGTCCGCCGTTCGACCGGGACGCGGGCACGCAGCGCGAAATCGAAAGGCTCACCCGTCCGCGCAAGCCCGTCCGGCACAGGGTCGATGGATCGCCGCGCTTCACCATCCGCCAGCCGGGGTCTTGGCGAAGCCCACCCACGCTGCTAATATTCGCTGCTTCCGTGGGGCGGTAGCTCAGCTGGGAGAGCGCCACGTTCGCATCGTGGAGGTCGTGGGTTCGATCCCCATCCGCTCCACCACGGATTTGCAGAAAAGCCCGCGGCTTCCGCGGGCTTTTTTCTTGGGCGTTCGCCTCACAGGCTGACGAACCGGGGAATCGCGACCAGCACCACGCCGACGATGATCAGCCACGCGGTGCCGCTGACGAAATACGGAAACACCATCAGGCCGATGCCGCAGACCAGCGGCACGATCGCGCGCTGTTTCCTGCCGTAGACGAAGAAGCCCAGCCCGATCGAGCCGAACAGCAGACCCCACCACAGTGTCGATGCGTTCAAGGCAGCTCCCGGCAGTTCGCCCGATGTCGGCGCATCGTACTCCGCGACCATGGCGGACCGTGGAGCGAAACCGCTCAGCAGCGAATCACCACCGGCAACGCGGCGATGCGCGCAGACGGGTCATCCAGCAGCGCGCTTTCGTACCCGTCAAAACCGGCGGGCATGGCCCGTCCTGCACGATGCAGCTGGCTCAGTGCCCGTTGCCGTTGCCGGCCCCTGCCCCGCACAACCTTCCCAGCAGCTCGTCCTGCATGTCGTGGATCGGCTCGCCGGCGGCCGGCAGAGGATGCAGGTACTCGCCGTCGGCCTGCAGCAACGACGCACCGACGTTGTCGGCGAGGCACAGCTCCAGCACCTGGGTGATGCGCTGCTGCATCCGCTTGCCCTCGATCGGGAACGCCGTTTCCACGCGGCGATCGAGGTTGCGCTCCATCAGGTCGGCGCTGGACAGGTACAGCAGCGGCTCGCCGTCGTTGGCGAACCAGTACACGCGGCTGTGTTCGAGGAAGCGGCCGATGATCGAACGCACCCGGATGTTTTCCGACACACCTTCGATACTTGGCCGCAGGCTGCAGATGCCGCGCACGATCAGGTCGATCTGCACACCGGCGATGCTGGCCCGGTACAGTGCGCGAATGACGGTCGGTTCGGTCAGCGCGTTGAGCTTGAGGATGATCCGCGCCGGCCGGCCCGCCGCGGCATGCGCCGCTTCACCGGCGATCATTTCCAGCAGCCGGGGCTTCAGCGTGAATGGCGCATGCAGCAGCTTTTTCATGTGCAGCACGGTGCCCATGCCGGTCAGTTCGCTGAACAGCTTGTGCACGTCCTCGCACAACGCCTCGTCGGAGGTGAGCAGGCTGTAATCGGTGTACAGCCGCGCGTTGCCGCTGTGGTAGTTGCCGGTGCCCAGGTGGGCATAACGCACCAGCTCGCGGCCCTCGCGGCGCTGGATCAGCATCATCTTCGCGTGCGTCTTGATGCCGACCACGCCGTAGATCACCATCGCGCCAGCCTGCTGCAGGCGCGAGGCCAGGCTCAGGTTCGACTCCTCGTCGAAGCGCGCGCGCAGCTCGACCACCGCGGTCACTTCCTTGCCCGCGCGGGCCGCGTCGACCAGCGCGTCGACGATTTCGGAATTCGCGTTGGTGCGGTACAGCGTCTGCTTGATCGTCAGCACCTGCGGGTCGGCCGAGGCCTGGCGCAGCAGGTCCACCACCGGCGCGAAGGATTCGTAAGGGTGCAGCAGCAGGACGTCCTGCTTGCCGATCACCTGGAACAGGTCGTCGGTGTGGCGCAATTCCTTCGGCAGCGCCGGCGTGAATGGCGGGTACTGCAGGCGCGGGTAGTTCACGTGGCTGGCAATGCGGAACAGCCGCGCCAGGTTCACCGGGCCATTCACTTCGTAGAGCTCCGACTCGGTCAGGCCGAACTGCCTGAGCAGGTGCTCGGCCAGGTCCCTGGGACAGTTGTCGGCCACTTCCAGCCGCACCGCATCGCCGAAGCGGCGCGAATAGAGTTCGCCGCGCAAGGCCAGCGCCAGGTCCTCGACGTCCTCCGGGTCCAGCGTGAGGTCGGCGTTGCGGGTCAGCCGGAACTGGTAGCAGCCGAGCACGTCCATGCCGGGGAACAGCTCGTCCACGTGGGCATGGATGATCGAGGACAGCAGCACGTAGTTGTCGCCGCCCTCGCAGATCTCCGCCGGCATCTGGATCAGCCGCGGCAACACGCGCGGCGCCGGCACCACGGCCAGGCCGGAGTCGCGGCCGAACGCATCGACACCATCCAGCCGCACGATGAAGTTGAGGCTCTTGTTGACCAGCAGCGGGAACGGATGGGTCGGGTCCAGTCCGATCGGCGTCACCAGCGGCGCCACTTCCGCCCGGAAATGGCGGCGCACCCACAGCCTCTGCTTCTGCGTCCACTGCTGGCGCCGCACGATGCGGATGCCTTGCGCGGCCAGTTCCGGCAGGATGCGCTCGTTGAGGATCGCGTACTGCCGCTCGATCTGCCGGTGCGCGATCTCGCTGATCATCAATAGCGCACGCTTCGGTGGAATGCCGTCCGGACCGATCAGCTCGTGGTCCAGCGCCACCTGGCCCTTCAGCCCGGCCACCCGGATCTCGAAGAACTCGTCCATGTTGCGCGAGAAGATCAACAGGAATTTCAGCCGTTCCAGCAGCGGCGTGCGCTCGTCCAGCGCCTGGTCCAGCACGCGGATGTTGAACTGCAGCTGCGACAGTTCGCGGTGGATGTACAGCCGGGGATCGGTGAGGTCCACCGCCGGCGCGATCGCCGTCGAAGCATCGTTGGCGGCCGGCGTCGCGGTGCCGGGCGGCGAGCTCTCGTGGATCAGGCGGCTGTTCATGGTGACACCGGCTTGGCTCATGCAGGAATACGTCGGGACATCGTAGCGCGGCAGGGGCAAGGCCCGGGTGACGACGGCCGCGACGGGTCATCCCCGGCTCAGTCTGCCGCACGCGCTTGACGGTCAGATGACAAGTCGGCCCGGTGGAAGCACGACGCCGTACCCCTGGCACATGCGGGTTCGCCGCCACTGTCCTAAGGTAGGGCCTCCCCGCGTCGTACCCCACCCAGTCAAACACCGCCCATGCAGACCCGCGTCGAAAGCGCTCCGCTCTCCCCTTCCGCGATCCCCGCATCCACGACTTCCATCCCCGCCAGCGAACCCACCCAGTTCGTCGTGCTCGGCGGAATCAGCTTCGCGCACATGCTCAACGACATGATCCAGTCGCTGATCCTGGCGATCTATCCGTTGTTGAAGGGCAGCTTCCACCTGAGCTTCGCCCAGGTCGGCCTGATCACCCTGACCTTCCAGCTCACCGCCTCGCTGCTGCAGCCACTGGTGGGCATGGTCACCGACAAGCGACCGATGCCTTACTCGCTGCCGGTCGGCATGGGCTTCACCCTGTGCGGCCTGCTGTTGCTGGCGGTCGCGCCGAATTTCCCCGTGCTGCTGCTGGCCGTGGCCCTGGTCGGCACCGGCTCGTCGGTGTTCCATCCGGAATCGTCGCGGGTGGCGCGGATGGCTTCCGGTGGTCGACATGGCCTGGCGCAGTCGCTGTTCCAGGTCGGCGGCAATACCGGCTCGTCGCTGGGTCCGCTGCTGGCGGCATGGATCATCGTGCCGCACGGGCGCGGCAGCGTGGCGTGGTTCTCGCTGGCCGCCCTGCTGGCCATCGTGGTGCTGCTGCAGGTGGGGCGCTGGTACGGCCGCCATCACGTGGCGCGCAGCAAGTCGCCATCGCGGCACCTGGATGTGATCGCCCTGTCGCGCAACCAGATCATCGGCGCGCTGGCGATCCTGGGCCTGCTGATCTTCTCCAAGTATTTCTATCTGGCCAGCCTCAGCAGCTATTACACCTTCTACCTGATCCACAAGTTCGGCGTGTCGGTGCAGAGCGCCCAGGTGCACCTGTTCGTGTTCCTGTTCGCCGTCGCCGCCGGTTCGCTGATCGGCGGACCGGTGGGCGACCGCGTGGGACGCAAGTGGGTGATCTGGGTGTCGATCCTCGGTGTGGCCCCGTTCACCCTGTTGCTGCCCCACGCGAACCTGATGTGGACGGGTGTGCTCACGGTGGTGATCGGCCTGATCCTGGCCTCGGCGTTCTCGGCGATCCTGGTCTACGCGCAGGAGCTGATCCCCGGCCGCGTCGGCATGATCTCCGGCCTGTTCTTCGGTTTCGCCTTCGGCATGGGCGGCATCGGCGCCGCCGTACTCGGCGGCCTGGCCGACACACACGGCATCGAATATGTCTATGGCCTGTGCGCGTATCTGCCGCTGATGGGTTTGATCACGGTGTTCCTGCCGGATATCGAGAAGCGGGTTCGCGCGTAGCTGCGCTTTCATGTTTGTCCGCGTGGTGCGGGCTTTCTCTTTGAAGCAAGAGATCAAGTGCAGAGCGGTCGATCGCCTTCGGCGACCGAGTCACTTTCTCTTTGAGTGGCCAAAGAGAAAGTAACCCAAGAGAAAGGCCACCCCGATGGCGCGCCCTCCGGGCATCGGGCAACTGCTCCTGCGTTGCCTCAACTCGGGCATCCATGCCCTCGCCTGCCC
>NZ_LMHR01000039.1:0-25816 GCF_001428465.1 Rhodanobacter sp. Root179
GGGGGGGGGGGGGGGGGTAAAGAGCTCTTGACGTTGCTGCACAAAGTCAAAAGCGGACCCCACCCCAACCCTCCCCTGCAAGCAGGGGAGGGAGCGGAAGCGACGCCGATCGTCTTTACGAATCCGTGCATCGCTCACTGCTGGCAGGCCTGCCCACCCAGGTTGGCCGCAAGGACGAAAAGAGCATCTACCAGAGCACCCGCGAGCGCAAGTTCCAGGTCTTCCCCGGTTCGGCCTTGTCGAAGGCGCCGCCGAACTGGATCTTCTCCGCGCAGATCCTCGACGTGGGCGGGCGCGTGTGGGGCATGGCGAACGCGCGGGTGGAACCGCTGTGGATCGAGCAACAGGCGGCGCATCTGCTGCGCACGAGTTGTCGCGAGGCGCACTGGTCGAAGAAGCGCGGCTGCGTGGTGGCCTACGAGCAGGTCAGCCTGTTCGGCCTGGTGCTGGTGGAGAAGCGGCCGGTCACGTTCCAGCAGCATGACCCGGCGCTGGCGCATGCGATCTTCCTGCGTGAGGCGCTGGTACGCGGCGACATCGACACCAGGGTGGACTTCGTGCACGCCAACCAGCGTGTGCTGGAAGAGGCGCTGGGCATCGAGGCGAAGCAGCGCCGCGAAGGGCTGATCCGCCACGAGGATGATCTGGTCGCGTTCTTCGAAGGCAAGTTGCCCGAGGAGATCGCCAGCTCGCGCGCACTGGATGCGTGGTATCGCAAGGCGCGTCCGGCCGAGCAGGCTGCGCTGCGCTGGTCGCTGGACGACGTGATGACTGGTGGCGTCGGGCTGGATGCGAAGGCCTTTCCCGCGACGCTGGATTTTCCACCGCAGAAGTACAAGCTCGAATACCGGTTCGTGCCCGGCGACGAGGCCGATGGCGTGACCTTGCAGCTGCCGTTGGCGATGTTGAATGCGTTGCCGGCCGCGCGCTGCCAATGGCTGGTGCCCGGCCTGCTGGCCGACAAGGTGGCCGAACTGATCCGCGGCCTGCCCAAGGCGCTGCGCCGCAACTTCGTGCCCGCGCCGGATTTCGCGCGCGCCTTCGTCGAGGCGGAATCGCCCCGCGACGAGTCGCTGGCCAAGGTGCTGGCCGCGTTCCTGAAGCGCACCACCGGCGTCGACATCGGCGCCGGCGAGTTTGCCGGCATCGAACTGCCGCCGCACTTCCTGATGCGCTATCGCCTGCACGACGAACGCGGCAGGACGCTGGCCAGCGGCCGCGACCTGGCCGCGCTGCGAGGGCAGTGGGAAGGCCAGGCGCGCGAGGCGTTCTCGCGCAAGACCGACATCGAGCTGACCCGCGAAGACGTGGCCAGTTGGGACTTCGAGGCGATCCCGGCGCAGGTGCGTTCGGATGGCGGACTCACCGCGTTCCCGGCCCTGGTCGACCTGGGTGAGACGGTGGCGCTGCGCGTGTTCGAACGCAGCGACGAGGCGCGCGCCGCCCATCGGCAGGGCGTGGTGCGGCTGTTGCGCAACGCGCTGGCCAGCGAGGCGAAGCAGGCGCGCCGACGCCTGCCGATCGGCAATGCGCTGGCGCTGAAATACGCGCCGCTCGGTGGCGTCGACGGCCTGCGCGAGGACTTGCTCGAAGGCGGTTTCCAGGATCTGCTGGAACGCCATGAGCTGGACGCGCGCACCGCCGGTGCGTTCGAGGCACTGCGCACGCAGTTCTCGCGCGAGCTGTTCGGCGCCGGCGTCGAACGGCTGAAACTGGGCGAGCCGATCATCGAGGCCCAGGCCGAGATGAAGCCGTGGCTGGCGCCGCCGCTGCTGGGTTTCGCCCGTGCCAGCTACGACGACCTGGGTGAACAGTTCGACGCGCTGTTGACGCCGGGCTTCCTGCGCGAGTTGCCGACCGCGCGGCTGGCGCACTACCCGCGCTACCTCAAGGCGATGCGCCTGCGTGGCGAACGCCTGCGCCAAGACCCGGCGAAGGACCAGCAACGCATGCTGCAGGTGCTGCCGTACTGGCGCGCCTACCTGCAGCATCGCGCCGCCGGGGGAGATCCGGCCGACCTGGCCGAACTGCGCTGGCTGATCGAGGAATGGCGCGTGTCGCTGTTCGCCCAGGAGCTGAAGACCGCCGAGCCGGTCTCGGCCAAGCGGCTGGCGAAGGCGCTGGCGGCGCTGGGCTGATTCCCCCGCGCGGCATTGGGTCGCCGGTCAGTGAACGGCCCGACCCTGCAGTTAAGATGAAGCATCCAGCGGATACCCGAAGATCATGCCTCCCATCGCCAACACCGGCAGCCTGCAGTCCTGGCGCGAGCGCGTCGGCACGCTGCCGCCGGTGCTGGGCGAGGCGCTCGACGCCTGTGTCTCGCGCAAGCTGCATGAAGCCGAGTGCACCGACGTGCTGGATCTGCTGGGCATGCTCGGCTGCGATGCGCAGACCCAGGCTGCCGCGTTGTGGTTCGAACTGGCGCGCGCCGATCCGGCGCTGTGGCAGGAGCGTCGCGCGAAACTGCCGGCGGAGCTGCAGCGGCTGGTGGACGGGCAGCAGGCGGCCGAACAGGTGTGGGCGCTGCACGCGCAGCGACCGCCGCAAGGTGCCGCCGAAGGCTTGCGCCGCCTGCTGCTGGCGATCGTGCGCGACCTGCGCGTGGTGTTCGTGCTGCTGGCCCGCCAGCTGGCGCGCATGCGGGCGGCGGCGAACCTGGCCGACGACGAGCGCCAGGCGCTGGCACGGCTGACCCGCGACATCCATGCGCCGCTGGCGAACCGGCTCGGCATCTGGCAGCTGAAATGGGAGCTGGAGGACCTCGCCTTCCGCTACCTGCAGCCCGACACCTATCGCCGCATCGCCAGGCTGCTCGACGAGCGCCGCGCCGATCGCGAGGCGTTCATCCGCGAATCGCTGGACGAACTGCAGCGGGCGCTGGCCGCCGCCGACATCCGCGCCGACCTGGCCGGCCGGCCGAAGCACATCTATTCGATCTGGAAGAAGATGCAGCGCAAGTCGCTGGACTTCTCCGACCTGTACGACATCCGCGCCGTGCGCATCCTGGTCGACAACATCACCGACTGCTACGCCGCGCTGGGCGTGGTGCACGGGCGCTGGCCGCATCTGCCGAACGAGTTCGACGACTACATCGCGCGGCCCAAGGCCAACGGCTACCAGTCACTGCACACCGCGGTGATCGGTCCGGCCGGCAAGACCCTGGAAGTGCAGATCCGCACCCACGAGATGCATCGCGCCAACGAGCTGGGCGTGGCGGCGCACTGGCGCTACAAGGAAGGCGGCAGCGGCGATGCCGAGTTCGAGGCGAAGATCGCCTGGATGCGCAAGCTGCTGGAACCGCGCGGCGACGACGACAGCACGCTGGCCGCCGACCTGCATACCGAGCTGCTGGAAGACCGCGTCTACCTGCTGACGCCCAAGGGCGAGGTGTTCGACCTGGCCCGCGGCGCCACCGTGCTGGACTTCGCCTACCTGGTGCACACCGAAGTCGGTCATCGCTGCCGCGGTGCCAAGGTCAACGGCCGCATCGTACCGCTGACCTTCCAGCCGCAGAGCGGCGACCGGGTGGAGATCCTCACCGGCAAGGTGGCCGATCCCAGCCGCGACTGGCTGTCGCCCCATCACGGCTACCTCAACACCTCGCGGGCCAGGGACAAGCTGCGCAACTGGTTCCGCAGGATCGCCCACGACACCAACCTCGCGGTCGGTCGCAGCATGTTCGAGCGCGAGCTGCGGCGCCTGGCGCTGACCAGTGCCGACGTGGGCAAGCTGCCGGCGCATTTCCACCTGAAGAACCAGGACGAGTTGCTGATCGCGCTGGCGCTGGGCGAGATCACGCCCGGCCAGATCGCCCGCGTGGTGCAGGAAGCGGCGCAACCGGCGCAGCCGGCGGTGACGCAGTCCAGCACGCCGGTCGCCTCGCGCCACAGCACGCTCGACCACAGCGCGCTCAGCATCGAGGGCATCGGCAACCTGCTGACCACGCTGGCGCGCTGCTGCCAGCCGCTGCCGGGCGATCCGGTGCGCGGCTTCATCACCCGGGGCCGCGGCGTGTCGGTGCATCGCGCCGATTGCGCCAGCCTGGCGCGGCTGGCCCGGCGCGACCCGGACCGGGTGATCGAGGTGAGCTGGGGCAGTGCGGCGGCACAGGCCTACGAGGTCGACATCGAATTGCGTGGCTACGATCGCAAGGGCCTGCAGAAGGACGTCACCAGCGTGATCAGCAACGCGGCCACCCACATCATCGCCTCGTCCAGCCGGCAGTTCGTGCGCACCGGCGAAGTCGAAATGCGCTTCACCCTGCGCGTGCGCGACTTCGAACAGCTGTCGGCCCTGCTCGGCAAGCTGCTGGCACTGCCCAACGTGATCGACGTGCGCCGCGTCGGCGTCGGCTGAATGCCCACGCAATGCCTGCCCCCGTGCGGGGCAGGGGCTGCTGGCCCGATGGTAAGCTGAGCCGACATTTTCAAAGCCACGAACCATGAGCGGACGCCGCGACCAGCACGACGCACACCCCCCGATGCGCACCGAGCCCACCCTCGGCGATCTCGATCGGCTGGACGCGCCGCGCGCGCCGGCGCCGGATGGCCTGCCGCGGGTTGCGGTGGAAGCGCGTCGGCCACATGGCCGGGCGTCCTCGTCGGCGCGACCGAAGACACGCCGCGGCTGGCTGGTGCCGGTTCTGCTGCTGGTGGTGATCGCCTTGCTTGCGGCGCTGTGGATCAACCAGAACCGCCTGCGCGGCATGGTGCCGCGCACCGACTTCAACACCTTGCTCACCCAGGCGCAGCAGGCCTTGCAGGATGGACGTCTGGACGGCCAGGACGGCAGCAGCGCGCGCGAGCTGTTCCAGGCCGCCGCGGCGCTGGAGCCGGACAACGATCGCGCCCGCGACGGCCTGCGTCAGGTGGGCCAGGCGATGCTGTCGCAGGCCGATGCCTCGCTGCAGGCGGGCAACCTGAGCCAGGCCGCGCAGCAGGCCACGGTGGCCCGCGAACTGCTCGGTGGCGGCAGCGACATCGATCGGCTGGATCATGCGATCAGCAGCGCGCGTGCCGGACAGGTGCACGCCGTGGATCTGGTCGACCAGGCGCAGCAGGCCTTCGCCGCCGGCAAGCTGGCCGGGCCCGATGGTGCCGGCGCGCTGTATCGGCGCGTGCTGCAGGCCGACCCCGACAACGCGGTGGCCAGGCACGGGCTGGACCAGGTCGGCTACGCGCTGGCAGTCGATGCACGCCAGGCGCTGGATGCGAAGGACAACGCGAAGGCCGATGCCAGCATCGAACAGCTCGCCGCACTGCAACCGAACAACGGCGCGCTGCCGGCGCTGCGCGCGCTGCAGGCGCAGACACGCAAGCAGGACAACAGCGCGCTGGCGGCGGAACTGAAGGCCGGCCAGGAGGCGCTGCGTGCCGGCCGCATCGCCGGCAGCGGCGACGACACCGCCCTGGTGCACTTCCAGGCCGTGCTCAAGCTGGACCCCGACAACGCCCAGGCCCACGCCGGCCTTGGCAACGTGGCGCAGGCGCTGACCGTACAGGCGAGCGCGGCGGTCGACGCGGGCGACGACCTGCAGGCGGAAAAACTGCTGGACCAGGCCGCGCAGCTGGCGCCGAAATCGGCCGACCTGGCGGCGACGCGGGCACGCCTGGGCAGCGCGGCGGCCGCCGCCGTTTCCGATGCCGGCAAGACCACGCCCGCAGTCGCCCCGACCAGCGAGCCGCCGATGCCGGAAGCCGTGTTGACGCCGCAGCAGAGCGCGGCCGTGGCACAACTGGTGCAACGCGCCGAGCAGGCGACCAGCCACGGCGACATCATGATGCCGCCCGGCGACAGCGCCTACGACCTCTACCGCAGCGCGCTGGCCATCGATGGCAACAACGAGGCGGCGGTGCGCGGACTGCAGGCCTTGCCCGGCAAGGTTCGCCAGCAGTTCGAGCAGGCGCTCGCCGCGGGCAAGCTGGGGCAGGCCAGCGACATGCTGGCCAACCTCGCCGAGCTGGCGCCGGGCGATGCGGCGCAGGGCGCCCTCGGCAACCGCCTCGCCGGTGCCTGGCTGGACCAGGCCGAACAGCAACTGGGTCGCGGCGACCGCATCGGCGCCGGCCAGTCGCTGCTGCGCGCACGCAAGCTGGCGCCGGCGAATCCGCGCGTGCAGGACCTGGACGCCCGTCTGCAGGGTGGCGGGTGAGTCGCCCATGACGGTTCTGGTGATCGGCGCCAGCAGCCAGATCGGCCGATTCCTGCTGCCACGACTGATCGCCAGTGGCGAGCCGGTGGTCGCCCTGAGCCGGCATCCGCTACCCGCATCCGCTGGTGTCACCTGGTTGCATGGCTGGCTGCCCGACCGGCCACCGAGCCTGCCGCCGCTGTCGGCGATCATCAGCTTCGGACCACTGACGGGCCTGGCCGACTGGCTGGCGCATGCCGACGTGGTCGACGCCCCGAGGGTGATTGCCACCAGTTCGATGAGCGCCGAGAGCAAGCGCGACTCGCTGGTGTCCGGCGAGCGCGACATCTCGCGCCAGTTGCGCGAAAGCGAAGCGCAACTGGCGGCTGCGTGCGAGCGTCACGGCAGCGCGTGGACCGTGCTGCGTCCCACCCTGGTCTACGGCGCCGGGCTGGACAAGAGCCTCACTCCGCTGGTGCGCCGGGCGATGCGCCTGCGCGTCTTTCCGCTGCCTTGCGGCCGCGGCCTGCGCCAGCCGGTGCATGCGGAAGACATCGCCCTGGCCGCGCTGGCGGCGCTGGAATGTCCGGCATCGGCCGGGCGCGTGCTGCAGATCGGCGGCGGTGAACGTCTGTCCGCGACCGAGATGTTCGCGCGGGTGCGCCGCAGCCTGCCGGTCGCCACCATGCCCCTGCCGCTGCCCCCGTGGCTGCTGCGCGCGGGGAAGCTGGCGCTGCCACGCCTGCGCGGCGCGCTGGATCGACTGGACAGCGACCTGGTCGCCGACAACGGCGAACTGCAGCGCCTGCTTGGCGTCCACCCGCGATCGTTCCGCCCCGAACCCGCAACGTGGCAACCGCTTCCGTAGCGCAGGCACGGTCGGCCCACGCGTGACCCTCGGCGCTCCCCGAATCCCCAATCGCCCGCATTTCGCCCCAAAACCGCCCGCCACGTTCATATGCCCGCCGGGTGGCAGGCCCTATCATCGAACCACTTGATTGCCGGAATTCCCCACGTTGGCCTTTCTGACCCGCATTCGCCTGTTCGCCCGACGCTGCTGGCCGTGGCTGCGCATCCCGTTCTGGATCGGCATGGGTTTGCTGGTGGGCTTCGTGCTGCCGTACACCCTGGTGTTGAACAAGCGTGTCCAGGATCGCTTCAACGAACTGGTCTTCGCGGTGCCGACCCGCGTCTACGCCCGTCCGCTGCCACTGGCCGCCGGTGCGCCGATGACGTCTTCCGCGCTGGAGCTGGAGCTCACCTTCGCCGGCTACAGCCATGACGGCAAGGGCCAGGTCGCCGGCAGCTGGCAGAAGGAAGGCCTGCGCTACACGATTTCCTCGCGCGGCTACGCCGGCCCGGATGGCGGCGAACTGCCCAAGCGCATCCGCGTCAGCCTGGGTGGCGGCTCGATCAGGTCCGTGCAGGACGCGGCCAGCGGCAAGGCGATCGAACTGGCCCACCTGGACCCGGCGCGCATCGCCACGCTGTACGGCGCCAGCCAGGAAGAGCGCCGCTTCGTGCGCCTGGCCGACGTGCCGCCGCTGCTGGTCAGCGGCCTGCAGGCGGTCGAGGATCGCGACTTCAACCATCACATCGGCATCGACTTCAGCGCGATCGCGCGGGCGGCGTTCGCCAACCTGCGCGCCGGGCACACCGTGCAGGGCGGCTCCACGCTGACCCAGCAGCTGGTGCGCAACCTGTTCCTCAGCCGCGACCAGAACTTCACCCGCAAGATCAACGAAGCGCTGATGTCGCTGCTGCTGGAAGCGCATTACAGCAAGGGGCGGATTCTCGAGGCCTACGTCAACGACGTCTTCCTGGGCCAGCAGGGCAGCCAGGCCGTGCACGGCTTCGCGGCCGCGTCGGAGTTCTACTTCGGCCGGCGTCTCGAAGACCTGCGCCCGCAGGAGATCGCCTTGCTGGTCGGCATGGTCAAGGGCCCGAGCTTCTACGATCCGCGCCGCTCGCCGCAGCGCGCGCTGACCCGCCGTAACCTGGTGCTGAAGGAATTCTTCGAGACCAACCTGATCACCGCGGCCCAGCTCAACGCGGCCCAGGCCGCGCCGCTGGACATCGTCAGCAACGGCCAGTTGCCGCACAACCGCTTCCCGGCCTTCATGGACCTGGTGCGCAAGCAGATCACCGCCGACTTCGACGAGGACGCGCTGCGCGAAGGCAACCTGTCGATCTTCACCACGCTCGATCCGGCGGCGCAACTCTATACCGAGCAGGCAATCACCAGCACGCTCAAGGGCCTGGGCAAGCGTGGCGACGGCGTGCAGGCGGCGGCGGTGGTGACCAATGCGCACAGCGGCAGCGTGCTGGCCGTGGTCGGCAGCAAGATCCCCGGTGATCCGGGTTTCAACCGGGCACTCGATGCGCGCCGGCCGATCGGCTCGACGATCAAGCCCTTCGTCTACCTGGTGGCGCTGACCCAGCCCGAGCGCTGGAACCTGGCCAGCCTGGTGGACGACAGCCCGGTCAGCATGCGCCAGCCCGACGGCAGCATGTGGACACCGCAGAACGACGACCATCGCAGCCATGACCCGCTGATCATGGTCGACGCGCTGGCGCACTCGTGGAACCTGGCCACGATCCACCTGGGCATGGACGTGGGCCTGCCGCGCATCCAGGCGTTCCTGAAGTCGTTCGGCATCGGCGACATCAATCCCAGCCCGTCGCTGCTGATCGGCGCGCTGGACCTGGCACCGCTGCAACTGACCCAGCTCTACCAGTACCTCGCCGCCGACGGCCACGCGCTGCCGCTGGTGGCGGTGCGCGGCGTGCTCGACGGCAACGGCCGCACGATCAAGCGCTACCAGGTGCAGGGTGGCACGGGCGAATATCAGGAAGCCGTGCGGCTGACCACCTGGGCGATGCAGCAGGTGGCCGAATACGGCACCGCCAGTGCGCTGGGCAATTCCGCGCTGGCTTCGCTGCATGCTGCGGGCAAGACCGGCACCAGCAACGACATGCGCGACAGCTGGTTCGCCGGCTTCACCGGCGAGCACCTGGCGGTGTTCTGGATGGGCCGCGACGACAACAAGCCGACCACCTTGTTCGGCGCCAGCGGCGGCCTGCGCGCGTGGCGCGACCTGTTCGCCAAGTTGCCCACGCGACCGCTGTCGGCGGCGCCAGGCACCGGCCTGGAGATGGCCTGGCTCAACCCCGCCACCGGCAAACGCACCGAACCGCAATGCGAAGGTGCCCAGCAGGTGCCGGTGATCGCCGGCACCGTGTCGGCCGACACCGAAGGCTGCTTCTGGCAGAACCTGTTCGGCAGCGGCGACAACCCGCCGCCTGCCGACGCGCCTGTCGCGGCGCCCGCCATACCGAATGGAAACTGATCATGCTGTTCCGTACCAGACATCTGCTGCTGTCCCTGCTTGCCGCCGGCCTGCTCGCCGGCTGCGGCATGTTCGCCACCACGCCACCCGCGCCGGCGCAGGCACCGCTGCCGAGCTACGACCAGGTGGCGGCGATCCGCGCGGCGGGCGCCCGCGAGAAGTCGATCATCGACGTCAATCCGCTGCGCGACCCCGGTGTCGGCGCGCTGCAGGACGCCGCGAAGCAGGATGAGCAGACGGGCAAGTACGGTGATGCCGCCGGCAAGCTCGACCAGGCCCTGAAACTGAGTCCCGATTCGCCGGAACTGCTGCAGGAACGCGCGGAGGTGGCCGTGCGGCTGAAGGATTTCGGCACCGCCGAGCGCCTTGCCCATCGCTCGTGGACCCTGGGTCCACGGCTGGGCCCGCTGTGCGCACGCAACTGGCAGACCATCGTCGAAATGCGCCTGCAGGCCCGCGATCAGGCCGGTGCCGCCACCGCCCGCAAGTGGGTGGGCCAGTGCCACAAGGCCGGCGTGCCGCGGTACTGAGTCAGCCGACGGGATCGCTCGCGTTGTCGCGCGCACCCGGGCAAGCGAACGTGCACGCGTGGCACGCGCGAATCCCGGGCAGGTCGCGGTGCCGCGGCAAGCTTATTGGCAATGCGCCTCGGCCAGCCGCAAGCGCGACCCGGAGCGGGTGGTCGCGTAACTCACGCTGCAGCGTTTCATGCCGCGCGGTACCGGTTTCGCAATGAACAGCGTGGTGCCGGCATAGAAGCACGCGACCCACAGAGGCTCGTCGGTCGACGGGGAGAAGGTCCAGACGTCCCGCGATTTTCCGCGACCCTCCACGGTGTTGTCCGGTGCCAGCGACACCTGCTCCGACGGCGGTCCCGAATAGAATCCGATGCGATCGAGCGAACGGGTTCCGGCCGGCGTCACCACCTGCCAATCGCCCGGGGGACTGGCCGCGCTTGTGACAGCAAGCGTCGCCGGACAGTCGATCGGCTGCATCGCGGCGCATCCTGTCGACAGGGCAAGCAGGAGAGCACAAAAAAGGAAAGTCTTCATCGCATTCTCCCGCTATTCAATGACGTAAAACGAATCACCGTCGTTGCTGCGTTTCGTTCCGGGCGGGCGATGGAACCGGATGACCCGTTGTAAGACCTCACCCTGACTGTTCCACTGATCCAACACCACGATGCCACGACTGTCGTGGCTGAGATAGATCGCGGCATGTCTGCCCGAACTGTCGGTCGGGTATTTCGCATGGTCATCGAAGGTCGCGATGGCGGTGCCGCGAGCGAGTTCGCCGGGCTTGATGGATTTGACCAGTCGGCCACGAATCCATAGTGACGTCTGTGGAGCGGCGGTGACCTGGCGGACAAACTCGACGCACTCGGTATGTCCCTTCGTGTTGACGAACTTTCGCTTTCCGTAGACCGACGCTTCCTCGACGTTCATCAGATAAGGCATCTTCATCTTCCTTGATCGAAGCACTGGCTGGCAGGAATCCCACGATCCATCCCGGATCCTGGGAGCAAGATCGTATCGTCATGCTCCATGCGTAGTCATGTCGGGACTTTCCTTTACTTCCTGTGGGCGGGCCAGCCGACATGCGCTTGAGGGCATTCTTCTGGTCTTGTGTTCGTCGCCACACCTGCCGGTTGCGCGGCGACTCAGAACAGCGCCGTCAGCACCAGCACGATGCCGACGATGCTCACTGCCCAGACCACCGTGCGCAGGTAGGGGATGCCGGCGGCGTATACCGGCAGGTAGACCAGTCGGCTCCAGAAATACAGCTGGGCACCGAGCGCGATCGTGCCGTCGTGGCGCTGCAGCACCAGGGCGAGCAGCACGACCACCGCGAACAGCGGGAAGGTTTCCAGGAAATTGTGGCTGGCGCGGCACAGCCGCGCGGGGATGCCGGTCAGCGCCTTCGGTTCACCGTCGCGGGCGCTGGCGGCCCAGCCCAGGCCGCGCTGGCTCACCGAGCCGGTGGCGGCCAGTGCGATCTGCACCAGGCCCAGCGCCACGCTCCACAACAGCATGCAAAGTTCGGTCGTCATGCGGCACATCTCCCGGTGGCGGTGCCCGCATGGTGAACGATTGTCGCGGGCGCGGCCAGTGACGCCGATGCGGCTCAGGCCACCTTCCGAAGTCGACCGGCCGGCAGCAGCTGTTGCACCCGTTCCAGCGGAATGCGGTCGCCGGCGTCACGGCCGTAGTACGCCTCGACGATGCGGCCGTGCTCGTCGATCACGAAGTCGGCCGGCATCAGGTTGCTGGTGTTGAGCCCGGCCAGGCCGACCAGACGCATGCCCCTCAGCAGGGTCGGCACGCGCGTCACGATCGCCTTCAGCTTGCGCCACAGCGAGCGCTCGATGCCGTAGATCTCGTGCGCGCGCGAGGTGGGGTCGGCGGCCAGCGGGAACGGCCGCGGCCGATGTCCGGCGAAGCGCAGCACGTCCGCCTGCGAGGCGCTGAACACCGCCACGATGTCCAGTCCGCGCGCGGCCAGCGCCGCGTGTTCGCTGGTCAGTTCGTAGATGCGGAAGTTGCAGAACGGGCAGGCCGCGTCGCGGAAAAACGAGAGCAGGGTCAGTCGCCCTTCGCGATGGATCGCGATCGGACGGCCGTGAATGTCGACCAGGTCAAGCGCGGGTGCGGCGGCGGGTGCGAACAGTCTCACGAGGATTCTCCCTGGGTTCGGTGTCAGGCAAGTTGATGCAGCGGAGCGCGCCAAGGTTCCGCCCAGGGTTTTGTGGCGCGTGGCCGCTCCGCCATACTTGCCGGATGACTGCCCTCGACGACACCGAGTCCGACGACATCGACGCCCTGCTCGGTGCCGAGGGCCCGTTCGCCCGCGAGCTGCCGAACTTCGCGCCGCGGCTAGCCCAGCAGGTGATGGCGCGCGCCGTGCAGCAGGCGATCGCAGGGCGCGACACGCTGGTCGCCGAGGCCGGCACCGGTACCGGCAAGACCTACGCCTACCTGGTGCCGGCGCTGCTGTCGGGGGAGCGGGTGATCATCTCCACCGGCACCAAGGCACTGCAGGACCAGCTGTATTTCCGCGACCTGCCGAAGGTGCGCTCGGTGCTGGACGCACGGCTGAAGACGGCCTTGCTGAAGGGCCGCGCGAATTACCTGTGCCTGTACCGGCTCGACCAGACCGTGCGCGAGGGTGCCACCTTCGAACGCGCCCAGGCCGCCCAGCTCGCCACGATCCGCGCCTGGTCCGCACGCACCCGTCGTGGCGATCGCATGGAACTGGCCGAGGTGCCGGAGGAATCGCCGCTGTGGCCACGGGTGACCTCGACCTCGGAGAACTGCCTGGGCGTGGAGTGCCCGTTCTACGAGGACTGCCACGTGTTCAAGGCACGCCGCGAGGCGATGGAGGCGGACGTGGTGGTGGTCAACCATCACCTGCTGTTTGCCGACCTCGCGCTGAAGCAGGAGGGCTTCGGCGAGATCCTGCCCGGCGCGGCGGCCTTCATCCTCGACGAGGCGCACCAGATTCCCGAACTGGCCGGCCAGTTCTTCTCGCAAAGCCTCAGCTCGCGCCAGCTCACCGACATGGCGCAGGACGCGCTGACCGAATGCAGCGGCGTCACCGGCGCGATCGGCCTGCTGCTGGAACCGGTCGAGGCGCTGCCGGACGCGCTGCGCAAGCTGCGCCTGGCGATGGACCCGCTGCCCACGCGTGGCGCCTTCGCGCTGCTGGAGGATCGCGCCGACGTGCGCACCGCGCTGCATGACCTGGGCGAACTGCTGGCCACGCTGGCCGAGCTGCTGTCGTCGCAGGCCGAGCGCTCGCGCGGCTTCGCCAACCTGCACGAACGCGCCGCGCTGTTCAGCGAGCGGCTGGAGCGCATCGTCGAACGGCACGGCGACCAGGACGTGCGCTGGTATGAAACCTTCCCGCGCGGCTTTGCGCTGTATGCCACGCCGCTGGACTTGGCCGCGCCGATGCGCGGCCTGCGCGAGCGCACCCAGGCGGCATGGATCCACACCTCGGCCACCTTGTCGGTAGCCGGCAACTTCGACCACTTCGCGCGCCAGCTCGGCCTGGACGAGCCGCAGACGCTAAGCCTGGAAAGCCCGTTCGACTACGCGCACCAGGCGCTGTGCTACCTGCCTTCGGGCCTGCCGGATCCGAACGCGCGCGATTACACCGAGCAGGTGATCGACGCCGTGCTGCCGGTGCTGCACGCCTCCAACGGCCGCGCCTTCCTGCTGTTCACCTCGCACCGCGCGCTGCGCCGCGCCGCCGAGTTGCTGCAGGACAAGGTGCCGTGGCCGCTGTTCGTGCAGGGCACCGCGCCGCGTCCCCGATTGCTGGAGGAATTCCGCGCCAGCGGCCACGGCGTGCTGCTGGGCGCGGCCAGTTTCTGGGAAGGCGTCGACGTGGTCGGCGAGGCGCTCAGCGTGGTGGTGATCGACAAGCTGCCGTTCGCCGCGCCCGACGATCCGGTGCTGATGGCGCGGCTTGCCGCGCTCGAACAATCCGGCATCAACCCGTTCATGGGCTGGCAGGTGCCCAGCGCGGTGATCGCGCTGAAGCAGGGCGCCGGCCGCCTGATCCGCGACGTGCACGACCGCGGCGTGCTGGTGCTGTGCGACCCGCGCCTCACCGGCAAGGGCTACGGCAAGCTGTTCCTCGCCAGCGTACCGCCGATGCCGCGCACCCGCGAGCTGGCGGACGTGCAGGCGTTCTTCGATGAGGTGACCGTCGCTTCGAAGGCCGGCATGTAGAAACGCGGCTTGTGCGCGATGCCGATCGTGCGCTCCCGCGAGAGCCTCGCGCAAGAATGCGTCGGTGCTGGCGGATACCGCCAGGGTTTGTCCGAATCGTGAGTATTCGACCTGCGGGTGAGGGGCGTCGCCATGTGCTGAAAAAAGTCGTCGACCTCGACTGACACCTTCGCCCTAATCCGAAGCGAGGGTCCGTCGCACCATCGGCATGATCCGTCGGCTCACTGGCACGATTTCTCCCGTGGAGATGCGCAGCTGACCGACCCCGGAAGGTTGCCGACGGAGCGACTCGACGAAGGTGGTGTTGACGATATGCGAGCGATGCACGCGCAGGAAAGCGGACGGCAACTCCACTTCCATCTCGTTCAGGCTGCCATTGTGCAGTCGCTTGCTGCCGTCGGTGAAGTTGAGTTCGACATAATCTCCCGCTCCGCTGCAATGGGTGATCTGCTCGGTTGAAACGAGCTCGATGCGGCCAGTGTCGACAATCCTGATTTTCGGCGACGGTTGCTGCTGCGGGGGTCGGGCCTGATCCAGGGCGGCTTCGAGCTGCCGCGCGTGACTGGCCAGCGCAATCCCCAGCCTTTGCTCACGGGCGAGCACGGCGGCCTGCTGTGCGAACAGAAACAGCAGCAGCGCCGCGACCAGGTAAAAGAAGATGGCATCGAGAAACCTTCCGCCAAAGAGGAAGCTGAGCGCGCCGAACAAGACCAGCGCAGCACAGTACGCGGCGGCCCCTGGCTTGCGCTTCCACCACCAGAATGCGGTGCCCAACGCGCAGGACAGGACCGGGCACAGCATCGCGAACATGGCTTTGCCGTCGTAGGGGCTGGTGATCACCACCACGCCCAAGGTCGCCAGCATGACTACGGTGACCGACAGCCACGGATGCTGCGGTTGAAACCTGCAAATGACATGGGCGGTCAGGCACAGCCCGAACCCGAGCGAGCACAGGACGATCAGGACCAGCCGCAGATCGTGGAACGGATAGCGATAAGCCACCAAACCGCGTGAAACCTCGGCCAGCAGCTGTCCTGCGGCGAACAGCGAGATCAGGCAGAGCAGGAACGCTCCTGCACGATCGCCCCCGCGAAACGTTCCGACGCCGAAGTACAGCGCCCCCAGCAGAAAGATGCCGAAGGTACTCAGCGAAGGCCAGTAGAACCGCAGGATTTGATCCGTCGGGTCGGCGTAAGTGCCGATCATCAACGCGTGCATCGGGGAGTCCAGGTGAAGGAATCCCGAATGCCCCGATACGTGCAGGACGACGTCATTGGCACCGTCGTGGAGCAGGCCCGGCGGAATCGGGATGACCGCGTCCATCCGGCCTGGCGTCTCGCTGCGTGGATCGATGCCCGGTTGGCCGTTGCTGCCGATCCGACGGCCATTCAACCACGCGGTGCTGGCAGCCTTCCCGGAAACAAACAGCCCCAGCGGGGATGACTGTTCCAACATGCTGCGGGGAACGGCAATGGTTGCCCGGAGCCAGAGCGTGGCGTGTTGGGGGTCGACCGCCAGGAAGTTGCCTGTCCGGCAGCCATCGCCGGCAAAATCCGGCGGCACGGTTTCGCCTTCCTGCGCCGGACAAGTGATGACGTTGTCCACGTCGATCCACTGCATCGATTGCGCCGACACCGATCCGAACGGCAACCAGGGCAGACACAGGCAAAGAAGGAATGTGAGGCGGGAAATGGTCGACATACCGTTGGGCGAATATACCGTGCCGGCGCCAGGCCGGCAGCTGCCGCTCACCGAATCGATACCACCGTTGGCAGATCGGCCATCGGTGGAGACACCCGTCCCGCTTATGGTGGCTCCATTCCGATCAACGACCTGGAGTCTTTCCCATGACGCACGCAGCCGTAAAGCGCACTCCCTTGAAACGGGCACTCATCGCAGCCGCTTGCCTGTGCCTGTTCAGCGCAGCCGGTGCGGCCATGCCCAAAGTCACCGTGCAGACATTCTTGTTCAAGAGCGTCGACGGGCAGACCACCGAGGCGATCCATGGATCGCTCCAGGTGCCCGAGAACCGCTCCGATCCGCACAGCCGCATGCTGACCCTGCGTTATGTCCGCTTTCCGGCCACCACCAACAAGCCCGGTGCCCCGATCGTCTATCTGGCCGGTGGCCCGGGCGGCTCAGGCATCGAGACCGCGAAACACCGGCGCTTTCCGTTGTTCATGGCCATGCGCCAGTTCGGCGACGTGATTGCCCTGGACCAGCGCGGTACCGGTGCATCCGACGACACGCCGGTGTGCGAGCCTTCGAAGACGCCTCCGGAATCCGAAGCCCTCACGGACCAGGCCTTTGCCGCCGCCTACCGCGCCGCTGCCGTCGAATGCGCGGCATTCTGGAAAGCCAGGGGCATCGACCTGCGCGGCTACAACACCAACGAGAGTGTCCGCGATCTGGATGCGCTGCGCCGCCACCTGGGGGCCGGGAAGATCACGCTCTGGGGCATCTCCTATGGTACCCATCTGGCGCTGGCGGCGCTCAAGCAGATGAGTCCTCGTCTGGATCGGGTCGTGATCGCGAGCGCCGAAGGACTCGATCAGACGGTCAAGTTGCCGGCGCGTACCGATGCCTATTTCGATCGCCTGCAGGCCGCGGTGGACACCAACCCCGAGGCAAGGGCGGCCTATCCCGACATCAAGGCGCTGATCGCGCGCGTGCATGGCGCGCTGCAATCCAGGCCGATCATGCTGCATCTGAAGGACGCCAGCGGGCGGGACACCGATGTGCTGCTGCAGCGGCGCACCTTGCAGATGATCGAGGCGGGCGCGATCTCCGACCCTGAAGGCGCGCAGCAGATGCTGGCCGTCTATCGCGCCGCCGACGTTGGCGACTACCAGCCGATCGCGGGCATCGTGCAAAAATACTTTTCGCCCGGTGCGCCACTGAAAATGCAGGCGATGCCGCTGGCCATGGACGTGGCCTCCGGCATCGACGACAGGCGCCTGGCGCTGGTCGAGCGGCAGGCCAGCACCGCGCTGCTCGGCGACCTCCTCAACTTCCCGATGCCGCAACTCAGCGGCGTGTTTCCGCAACTGGACCTCGGCGACGCGTTCCGCAAGGCTCCGGTCAGCCACGTGCCGACCCTGCTGCTCAGCGGAACCCTGGATGGACGCACCTATCCCGAAAGCCATCGCGAAGCCACCGCTGGCCTGGACCACTTGCAGACGATCACGGTCGTCAATGCCGGCCACAACCTGTTCATGGCGACACCCGAGGTCACGGCGGCCATCGAGCGTTTCATGCGCGGCGAACCGGCGGCATCAACACGGATCGTCGCCCCCCTGCCGGCCTTTGCGCCTGCACCACCAGCGCCACCAGCGCCGCCCAAGGCGTAAGTGATGATCCGCTCGAAGCAGGTCAGTGTGGAGTTTCCGGCAACGCACCGGGCCGGGCCGGACAGGCGCAGACACACGCAGCAAGCTGGGTCGGACGTTTAGCCCGGGCCTCGTCAATCGAGACCCGATCCTGCCGGGGGGCGCAGCCTGTCATGCGGCGGGGGCGCCATCGCCAGGCTGGCGTCTTTCAGGACATCGGTCGTGCCGTAAAGTGCGCACTGTCCCGCGTTTTGGTATGGGTTACGATTCGTCAGGACAACAAACGCAGCGAGACAGCGTCATGGCCAAGGTCACCGGACTCGGCGGCATCTTCTTCAAGTCGCGCGATCCCGCGGCGCTCACCGCGTGGTACGCGAAGCATCTCGGCCTCGATGCCGAAGCATGGGGCGGCGCGCGCTTCGTCGAAGACGAACAGCGTCCGGGCTACACGCTGTGGTCGCCGTTCGCGGCCGACACCGAATACTTCGGCCCCGGCCCGCAGGCTTGCATGATCAACTTCCGCGTCGACGACCTCGACACGCTGCTGGCGCAAATGCGTGCCGCCGGCGTCGCGGTGGACGAGCGCGTCGAGCAGAGCGAGTTCGGCAGCTTCGGCTGGATCACCGACCCCGAAGGCACCCGCGTCGAGCTGTGGCAGCCGCCCCGGTAACCGTTCGTTCCTGTCGCAGCGGAAGCATGCCATGAGCCCGACATCGCGCCGTGGGCGCGAGCGGATCAGCCATCCGGCGGAACCCGAGCTGGTCACGGCCCCCGGGTTGCTGCCCGTGCTGGAAGCCCTGCGTCGGCGCGAGCCGATCTTCCACCGGCCCGAATTCGGCAGCAGCCGCGCCGACTTCGAACGCATGGTCGAAGCGGATTTTTGGGAAGTCGGCGCCTCCGGCCAACGCTACAGCCGTGCCCACGTCCTCGACGTCCTCGAACACCGCACTCCCGATCCCGCCGAGCACGGCTGGACAACCCGCGACTTCCACTGCCGCGAGCTCGGCCCCGACACCTACCTGCTCACCTACACCCTGGAACAGGGCGAACGCGTGAGCCGTCGCAGCACGATCTGGCGGCGCCAAGCGGATGACTGGGTGATCCTGTTTCACCAGGGAACGCTGTTGGCCGTATCCTGAGCCGGCAACCCGTGCCTGCTGCAAACGCGAAGCCGGTCTTCGGTTGCCCCATGTTTCCCGTCCAGGTGAAGGAGTGGCTGTCGATGATGCGCAAGCCCCACGTTGCATGGCTGTTCCTGACGATCCTCGCCCTCGGCCCGCTGATGGCGTCCGCGAACGATGCCGACCCCGAGAGCAAGGCGACCTCCACCGCCACGCTGGACACCGGCGTGCTGGACGGCGCGCCGTATCGGGTGGACATCCCCGCGCACTGGAATGGCGACCTGGTCATGCAACTGCATGGATTCGAGCCGATCGGCACGCCGCGCCCCACGCCGAAACCGCTGGGCGACGAAGCGTCACCGTTTCTCGCGGCCGGCTATGCGCTGGCGCAGAGCAGCTATGCCTCGCAGGGCTGGGCGGTGGATGACGCGCTGCGCGACAACGAACGCCTGCGCGCCTGGTTCGTGCAGCGGCACGGCCGGCCCCGGCATACCTACGTCGTGGGTTTCTCGATGGGTGGCTATGTCGTGCTGACCAGCCTGGAGCATCACGGCCAGCACTACGACGGCGGGCTGTCGCTGTGCGGTGCCAACGTGCCCGGCACGCGCGTGTTCGACGACATCCTGACCTCCGTGGTCGCGTTCGATTACTTCTTTCCCCGCACGACCGGCTTGCCGCCGGGCGGCCTCGCCGATCCCGCCGCACCCGCGCTGGGCCAGATGGAAGTGATGCATGCGGTGGACACGGCGCTGAAGGCCGACGAACACGCCGCGCAGCTGCTCGCCACGCACCTGCACGTATCGCGCGAACGCCTGGCCGGCGCCATCGGCGTGCATTACCTGGTGATGCACCAGATGCAGCAACGCGCGAAGGGCATGCCGGTCGACAATCGCGCGACGGTGTATGCCGGTTTCGGCGACGATGCGGCATTCAATCGCGGCGTGCACCGCTACACCGGCGACCCGCAGGCGATGCGCTACCTGGCAGCGGCCACCTCGCTCAGCGGCAAGATCCACAAACCGCTGGTGCTGCAGTACAACCGCGATGACTTCCTCATCCCCGTGCGCTACCAGTCGGTGTATCCGGCCATGGTGCAGTCCGCGCACGGCCGCGCGCCGACCGTGCTGCCATCGGTCGGCGAAGGCCATTGCGGCTTTGCGCCGGAGCAGATCATGCAGGCATTCCAGACCCTGACCCGCGAGGTCAGCGAAGGACACTGACCCATCGGATGGAAGGCGACCTCGCATGGGCGAGCGGAGGCGGAGAGGGTGGTCTGCGGCCATCGTGGGAAGGCTGTCTTCCAGCCCACTGGATCGGAGCATCGCCGGTGAGCCGCGGGGGTGCCGAACGAGTGGTTGAGCCGGCTTGATTCGGCGGAACCGTTCGTTTCAGGAAACGGATGACCCATCCGTTTGTGCTCAGCCCAGTCGATAGATCAGTGCCATCACCCCGCCCGGAAAGCTCTTTGAGCTGATCAGTTTGAGTGGCCTCGGCGCGGGCAGGTCGAAGAAGATCGCAAGGCCCTGGCCCAACATGATCGGATGGATCATCAATGCGTACTCATCGACCAGGTTCCGGGCGATGAGGCTGCGCGCGAAGCTGGCGCCGCCGTGGGCGAGGATCGGCTTGCCGTCTTCGGCCTTCAGCCGGCTGATTTCATCGGACAGGTCGCTGCTGGCCACGCGGGCCCGGGCCCAGCTTTGCGCGCCAGGTTGAAGCTGCCCTGTCTGGCCATCGCCCGCATCGTCCAGTGCATTCCCGAGTTGTCGGGTCGAGGTGGCCGCTTTCTGGATCGCCGGCCCCTGTCCGGAAAACACCGCCTTAGGGATCTGGTTCATCGGCGGCGCGAATGCCATGGTCGACGTGGGCCAGTAGGGCGCCATCGCCTGGAAGAAGCGCGATTTCGACTCACCGTCGCCGTTCAGCTGTGGCGAATGAATGCCCGCACCTCCACGGGTGCGCGACAGGCGACGACGGCCCGGGACCCCCACGCCAGCGCTTCATCCATGTCGGCGGCTTCCAGTATCCAGAAACCGCCCACGTGTTCCTTGGCCTCGATATACGGCCCATCGGTGACGATCACCTTGCCAGTGGGTTGCCTGCGCAGCGATTTCGCCTTGCTGTTCGACTCCAGGCCGCCGGCGAAGAACCTGGCGCCTGCGGCCTTCATCTCTTCATTGAGCATGCCGATGTCGCGGATCATCGTTTCGTCCTCGGTGGACGGGTCGTAGTTTTCGGGGTGATGAATGGCAACCAGGTATTGCGGCATGTTGTTCTCCCAAGGGCCAGCCCGGACGGCCTGATCGCCGGTCCATGTCATTGAGACGAACGGGCGGAGCCGAATTCGACACCTTCGCCGGAAACCATGGGTGCTGGCATGCAGCGAACAATTTCCGGGCGCCGGAACACGACAGGGAAAGTTTTTTGAAACCAGCTTCGACCAGTTGAATCCGCCACCCGGAGCGGGCGTTCCAAAATGGGCTCTGCCCCGGGTTCTACCCGGCCGCTGCCCGTTCTGGCGGAGCTCAAGCCACCGCGATCTCGACCGTCACGTGCACCAGTTCGTCGTGGATGGCCAGTTGCCGGCGGACTTCCTCGGCACTGATGGCCGTGGTGGCGACCAATCCGAGGATGCAGGCGTAGCTGTCGCGGCCGACTCGCCAGACATGCAGGTCGCTGACGGCCGCCGTGGCGAACTGCTCCCGCACCACGTCGCGAATTTCCTCGACCACCGGCTGGTCCATCTCGGCGTCCAGCAGGATCTTGCCGGACTCGCGCAACAGGCCGAACGCCCAGCGCGCCACCAGGATCGAGCCCACGATGCCCATCACCGGGTCGAGCCAGGCCGCGCCATAAAGCTTGCCGCCGACCAGCGCGACGATGGCCAGCACGGAGGTGGCCGCGTCCGCGATGACATGCAGGTAGGCCGCGCGCAGGTTCACGTCGTGATGGTGGTGGCCATCATGTCCGTGGTCGTGGCCATGCCCGTGATCGTGGCCGTGCCCATGGTGGTGTTCCCCTTTCAGCAGCCATGCGCACAGCAGGTTGACGCCCAGGCCGAGTATCGCGATCAGGATCGCGTCGTCATAGTGGATCACGGCGGGCACGAACAGCCTCTGCAGCGACTGGATCATCATCAGCGCGGCAACGACGGCCAGCAGCAGGGCGCTGCTGAAACCGCCGAGTATCTCGATCTTCCAGGTGCCGAAGGCGAAGCGGCGGTCCTTCGCGTAGCGTCGTGCCAGCACATAGGCCATCACCGAAAGACCCATCGCCAGCGCATGCGAACTCATGTGCCAGCCATCGGCCAGCAAGGCCATCGAGTTCAGCCAGTAACCGCCGATGATCTCGACCACCATCATCGCCGCCGTGATGTACACCACGCGTCGGGTGTTGCGCTCCGCTTTCGCGTCCACGTGGTTGAATTGGTGGCTGTGGGTGAACGGGGCGATGTCGGGGGCAGGCATGAGGCGTTCTCGGGTCATATACTCCCCCGTAGTATATGACCGGAACACCATCGCCATGTCCCACGTGCAGGAAAACCGCAAGAAACTGGTCGCCCGGGTTCGCCGCATCAGCGGCCAGATGGCTTCGCTGGAACGCGCCATCGAAGGCGATGAGGATTGCGGCGCCGTATTGCAGCAACTGGCCGCGGTGCGCGGCGCGGTCAATGGCCTGATGCTGCAGGTGATGGAAGGGCACCTGCGCTCCCACGTGGTCGAGGCCGGCAACGTCAAGCAGCAGGACGAACTGCTGCCGGTGCTTGCGGTGCTGAAGAGCTACCTCAGGTAGCGGCGCCGTCGAACGCCCCCGCTTCCTTCAGTGCGGTGCCGGCCGGTTCCTGCGCACCCGTCGCGCCACCGGTACCAGCGCGAGCAAGGACACGATCGCGAAGCCCGCGCCGGCGAGGAAGGTGGCGCGCGAACCGAACGCGTCCCACAGCCCGCCGGCCACCACGCTGGCCGCCAGCAGGGCCAGTCCGCTGACCAGGTTGAACATGCCGTACGCCGTGCCGCGCAGGTCGGTCGGCGCGGCGTCGGCGACCATCGCTGCCAGCAAACCCTGGGTCATGCCCATGTGCAGTCCCCACAACGCCACGCCCAGCGCCAGTCCGGCCAGTCCGCCGACGAAGGCCAATGCCAGGTCCGACAACACCAGCACCAACACGCCCAGCGCGAGCAGGCTGCCGTGGTCGAAGCGATCGGCCAGCACGCCGACCGGATAGGACGACAGCGCATACACCACGTTCAACACCACCAGCACCAGCGGAATCAGCACCAGTCCCAGCCCCAGTTCCTGCGCACGCAGCACCAGGAAGGCCTCGCTGAAGCGGGCCAGGGTGAATACCGCGGCGATCACCACCACGCCCCAGTACAGCGGCGGCAGGCGCGCCAGCTCGGCGCGCGACAACGGCGAGCGCACCCGCCTGCTTTCCCGGTCGCCCGGCGCGTCGTGCACGCCGAACAGCACCAGCGCGAACGCGGCAAAGCCCGGTACCACCGCGAACCAGAACACCAGCGGAATGTTGTCGGCGGTCAGCCACATCAAGGCGATCGCCAGCGCGGGGCCGAGGAATGCGCCGGTGGTGTCCAGCGACTGGCGCAGGCCGAACGAGGCGCCGCGCAATTCGGCCGGCGCCAGGTCGGCGATCAGCGCGTCGCGCGGCGCGCCGCGGATACCCTTGCCGACGCGGTCCACAAAGCGTGCGCCGACCACCCAGCCGAGCGTGCCCGCCAGCGGAAAGACCGGCTTGGTGAACGCGGCCAGGCCGTAGCCGATCGCCACCAGCAGCTTGCGCCGCCCCAGCCAGTCCGACAGCGCGCCGGAGAACACCTTGGTGATCGCCGCGGTGGATTCGGCGATGCCCTCGATCACGCCGACCGCCAGCGCCGACGCGCCGAGCGTACCGACCAGGTACACCGGCAGCAGCGCGTGGATCATCTCCGAGGAGGTGTCCATCAGCATCGAGACCATGCCCAGCGCCCAGATGCCGGGCGGAATCCGGCGCAGCACGGAAGGCGCTTTCACCGTGGCGCTGCGGGGTGCTTTCGGGGACTGGCTCATCGTGGCGCCTATCGGAAGATGACCCGGACGCCGGTTTTGCCGAGCCACTGACCTGGCTTGACGGCGCACAGGCTGGCGATGATCCGGTCGGGGAATTGCTCCATGCGGGTATTCAGGCGGGTGACGGCGTCGTTGTAGAACTCGCGACGATCAGCGATGGCGTTTTCCAGCCCGGTAATGCGCGCCTGGAGATTGCGGAACATGTCGTTCGCCTTCAGGCCCGGATAATTTTCGGCAACGGCGAACAGATGATCCAGGCCAAGACGAAGCTGTTCTTCGGCCGGGCCGAACCCGCTCAGGTTGGCGGTTTCCCGCGCAGAGGATACGGCGGCTCGCGCGGTGACGACGTTCGTGATGGTCTCCCGCTCGTAGGCCATGTATCCCTTGCAGACCTCCACCAGGTTGGGCAACTCGTCATGCCGCTGCAGGATGAGCACGTCGATGTTCGCCCAGGCCTTGGATACCCCGGTTCTCAGTTGCACGAGGCTGTTGTAGACGGTGATGACGTAGATGGCGGCGAAGGCGGCGAGCGCCAGCAATCCGTAACCGTTGATGCTCATGGTGTGTCCCGGAATCCCCAGCGGCAGATCATAGCGGATGACCCCAAGCCGTCACCGCGGGCATCACGAGCCAGGTGCGATGCTGCCCATGGTTTTCCTGTCGTCGTGGTGCGCGCATTCAGTGATGGCGGGACAGCACCCACAACAACGCCACGCAGGAGAACACGAACAGCGCGAACGAAACCTTGCCGGACGATGTGCCCAGCGGAGCGTCGGCCTCGATAGGGTAGGGTGAAAGGACGAAAGGCCGGCCATCGGAAGGTTTGACGACCATGTTCACCTCGGGCGTCACCACCGCCGGTTTGGCCACGGCGCGGGTCTTCGCCTCCACCGCGGCGGCGTCGCGTGCCTTGTTCCATTCGTCCGTATCGATCGCGCCGTCGTGGTCGGTGTCAAAGCGTTGCAGCAGCTGTGTCTGGTCGCGCTTCCATTCCACCAGAACCTCGAACGCATCCGCCGGAGCGCGCGTCAGGCCACTCTGCGCGGCGTAGGTGGTGAATTCTCCCGTCACGAACAGCGTGTCGTTGTCGTTCATGCGACTTTCGGTGTAGCGGTAACGACCGCTCTTCGCGTTCGTCATGGGCGGATGGTCAGGGCAGAAGTCATCGCTGCACCAGGTGTCGCTTGGCCACTGGATGACTTCCGCGCCAACCGGATTGATCATCACCTGGCCGGTGCCGTCGTCGAGCAGGATGAAATCCGGACTGGTGGCTTGCCGCAGCGTGGTCCACTCGCTTTCCTGACTACCGCGACTGCGCGTGTGCTCCTCGATGCGGTAGTGCCACCAGGTGCAAGGCTTGCCCGTGAGCGGCCCGGTCAATCGATGGTTGGGCGCGCTCTTCTGCCGACCTTCAAGCTTCACGTACCCCTGCGCGGCCGAGCGGCATTTGGATGTCGGAATGCCAGTGACGGCATGAGAGCGCTTCACGGCACTGCGCCAGAACAACAGGCTTGCCAGTGCAGTCACCGCCCAGAACATCGCGAAAAGCAGCTTCATCCCGTGGTCCATATCTGTCGCCTTGCCCTGCCGTGGGTGCGTCCAATCATTATCCCGAGAAAGAACGGGGCGGAGGAAGCCCGTTGTGTGAGGCTTGCACACAACACGTCAGCGATGACGAGCAAGTCGTCATTCGCGAGCGCGTTACAGAACGCACGTTTGGAAGCACGCGCTTTCAGGTCACGTCGAAGCTATTGGGCGCCTCGCGAGCTGGCGTCGATCCGACGGGGAACTCCCACTGAATTCAGAGCAAGAGCTTTCGTCTGCCTACGGCAGCCGAGCCACCTCTCTCTGTGTGGCCAGAGAAACGTGGCCCAAAGAGAGGCCACCCCACTTCCGCGCCTTGCGGACATCGGGCAACTGCTCCTGCGTTGCCTCAACTCGGGCATCCATGCCGATGCCCGCTACGCGGCCTGTCGACCCCGCCTCACGGACTTGCCGGACAGGAGTCCGGCAAGCGCCAAGTGGGGTGTCGTTTTCTCTTGGGTACTTCTCTTTTGGACAAGCAAAAGAGAAGTACCTCGCCCTC
>NZ_LMHR01000040.1:0-26386 GCF_001428465.1 Rhodanobacter sp. Root179
AACGGGCTCGCTAGTTCTGACAGGAGCCAATACCTACACCGGTGGCACCACGATCAGCCAAGGGGTGTTGCAGCTTGGCAACGGTGGCACCGCCGGCTCCATCATCGGCGACGTGATCGACAACGCGTCACTTGTGTTCGATCGCAGCGACGACCTGACCTTCAACGGCATCGTCAGCGGCAGCGGTTCGTTGACGCAGGCTGGGAAAGGTGCGCTAACCCTCACCGGCAAGAATAGCTATACCGGCCCCACCAAAGTCACCGCGGGCAGCCTGTTTGTAGACGGTGACCAGTCTGCCGCTATCGGTGCAACGACCGTAGCCAAGGGCGCCACCTTGGGCGGCAAGGGCACCTTGGGCGGCGATGTCACCGTAGCCGATGGCGCCACCCTGTCGCCGGGCGACAAAGGTGCTATCGGCACGCTTGCCGTCAATGGCAATCTCAACCTTTCTTCCGGATCGACGCTTGATTACGGCTTTGGCCCGACTATCGCGGGTGGAGGCCAACTCAGCGACCTCATCAACGTGAAAGGCAACTTGACGCTGGATGGCACCCTCAACGTCAGCGTTGCATCGGACGGCGATTTGGGCCCCGGCGTGCACCGTTTGTTCAACTACGGCGGAAGCTTGGTCGACCATAGCTTGGCCCTGGGTAGCAGCCTCTCTTCAGACTGGGTGGTTCAAACCGGGGTGGCGCAGCAGGTCAACCTTATCAATACGCAGGGCATGACCTTCAGTTTCTGGGATGGCGATGCTGGCCCCAAAGGGAATGACGCGATCAATGGTGGCAACGGTACCTGGGAGAACGGCAGCCCGCTGTCGAATAACAACTGGACTGACGCCAGTGGTGCGGTCAATGCATCCTTCAGCGACCGCTCCTTTGCTGTGTTCGAGGCCACGTCGGGCACGGTGAACGTGGACAATGGCAACGGGGATGTCACCACAACTGGCATGCAGTTCGCCAGCGGCGGTTATGTGATTCAAGGCGATACGATCCATCTGGTTGGAAGCACGGACGATCCCGCACATTCGATCATTCGTGTGGGTGACGGTACCGCCGAAGGCGCCCGCTACAAGGCCACTGTCAATACTGCGCTCGAGGGTGACTCCGGACTGATCAAGACCGACATCGGCACCTTAATCCTAGGCGGGACCAACTCGTACACCGGCGGCACCACAATCAGCGGCGGCACGTTGCAGATCGGCAACGGCGGCACGGCTGGCTCGATCGTTGGCGACGTGACAGATAACGCCTTCTTGGCTTTCAACCGCGGCGACGATGTGACGTTCAACGGTATCGTCAGCGGCGCTGGCTCGTTAGTGCAATCTGGCGCAGGCACGTTGACTCTGACAGGCGCCAGCACCTACGCCGGTGGCACCACGGTGACAGGCGGCACTCTGAAAATTGCGCCCGGAGCCACGCTCGGTGCGGGCGATATCACAGTGGGTGACGACAACGGATCGTATGACTCCAAATACACGCTGCAAGTGGATCACGGGGTCTCGCTATCCAACCACATCGTGCTGGAGGGCTATGGGATTTTGGACAATGCCGGCGCGCTTGGTGGCAACGTGGACGTAGGCGCGGAAGGAGAAAATTCTTATTCTTCCTTGAGTCCCACGGTACTGAACCATGATGGTGGAAGCATCGAAGGAAACGACGCGGGAGTCATGCTCTACGGGTATTCCGGCACGGTCAAGAACAGCAGTGGCGGAATTATCGAGGGTGGAAACGTCGGCGTGGGTTTGGGCTATGGCAACTTGGTTACCAATGACGGCGTCGGCAGCATCATTCGTTCAACCGGAGGCATTGGGGTTCAGACGCTAATTAGCAGCACTGTACAGAACACGGGGGGCGGTGCAATTTCGGGTGATACTGCAGCTGTTAATTTGCAATCCGGCGGCTCAGTAACCAATGACGGTGTTGGCAGCACGATCAGTTCGGCAAACGGTATTGCCATCCAGGCGATGGGTGAAAGCGGCATCGTGAAAAACACTGGCGGCGCCACGATCACCGGTGCCAAAACCGCTCTCTATTTGCAGCATGGTGGCAGCGTAACCAACTCTGTTGGTTCCACTATTGAAACCACCGGAACAATCGGCGGAGACTGCGGCGGCACGGGTAATTGCGCCATTTTTGTTGCCTCAGATAGCCAAACCTCTGGGAGTTTTGGAGGGGAGCTGACGTTGACCAACGCTGGCACCATCGTCGGCAATGTGCAAATGATCCCGACCGCATTCAACTCGGTCACTCTGTCGGCCGGCAGTTCCATTCAGGGCGATCTCGATATCGGCTCGCGCGGCTACCTGACATTAAATGGCGACACAGGAACGGTAGAGTTGTACTCGCATGCAGTCACCGGTGCGACTACGTTCGCGGGCCCCTTGGCTAAAGGCGGCGATGGTACGTGGATCATTGACGCCAACCTACTGGCGAGCGGCGCCACAATCGGCGGAGGCACGTTGCAGGTTGGAAACGGCGGCACCGAAGGCTCCATCGGCCAGGTTAATGTCAATATTTATCACGGCAAGCTGACATTTGATCGCAGCGATGATGTGGTTTTCGATGGCAGCATTTCGAGCGGGCACTCGGAAGCCTACGACGGCACGCTCGTCCAAGCTGGCACGGGAGTACTCACGTTGCTGATGGCTGGTAATGACATCAGCCCCACTCATATCATTATCGAAAGCGGCACGTTGCAGGTAGATAATACCGGCAACTTGCCCAGCGGGTGTATCTGTGTCAACTATTTCGGCGGAAACGTAGTTAATAACGGATCGTTAGTATTCAACAGCAATTGGACCATTTTTAGCAGCCTTATTTCTGGCGCCGGATCTGTCACACAAAATGGCTCGGGATATTTGATTCTGCAAGGGCAAAACACGTATACAGGA
The DNA here is from genome assembly GCF_001428465.1 of Rhodanobacter sp. Root179. NCBI lineage: Bacteria > Pseudomonadati > Pseudomonadota > Gammaproteobacteria > Lysobacterales > Rhodanobacteraceae > Rhodanobacter > Rhodanobacter sp. Root179. The sequence goes on from NZ_LMHR01000040.1 coordinate 2,894, forward strand.
GGCACCACGATCAATAACGGAGTGGTAATCACGCAGAAGGTCTTGCCCGGCAATGTTGCAGTAAACGAGGGAGGCACGTTGGATGGCTCCTTGCAAAGCAGTTGGCCAAGCTTTGGTGTCCCCGGCGTGGCTGGCAACCTTTCCGATGCCGGCAAGGTGTTCGTTCGCGGGGGCGATAGCGTGGTGGGCGGCGACTATACGCAAGCTTCCACGGGAACCTTGGCGGTCAGCCTAGGCAGCAAGCTCGATGTCGCTGGTGCGGCCACGCTCAACGGCGGCACGCTGGAAGTGACTGGTGCCGACAGTGGCTATGTCAGCAACACGCACACCAATGTCCTTACGGCAGCCGGTGGCGTCAGCGGCACCTTCGACCAGTTGGTCAAGGACGCTGGCGTGGTGTTTACGGCGACGACCCTCAATTACGACGCCAACAGTGTATGGCTGGACACCACCGGCCTTGATGTGACCAAGGCAGCCGCGGGTCATGGGGTGAGCTATACCGCGGCCTCGATGGGCAGCGCGCGGCGCGTGCAAGGTGCTTTCGAACAGCTGAACCATGAGATCGCGGCGGGGAAAACCGCCAGTGCGTCGAGCGACTTCGTGCATGCCGCCGGCCAGTTCCAGCAGGCGCCTACCCTGCAGGCTGCACAGGCTTCGCTGCAAAGCCTGTCCGGCCAGTTGCATGCAGCCAGCGCGGCCATGACCTTCGAGGCCATTGATGCCTCCAGTCGCGCGTTGTCGGATCGCTTCGACAATCTGCTCGACAAGGGCACCGGCTTTGGCATGTGGATGCACAACCTCAACGTCGGTGGCGACATGGCGCGCACCGGCTTCGACAGCGTCGGCTTCCAGTTGAACGGCTGGCTGGTCGGCAGCGACCGCCCGATTGGCCGCTCCGGCGTGGCCGGTTACGCGTTTGGCCAGAGCCGTGGCCAGCAACGGCTGGACCAGAGTTTCGACCACGACATCAGCCGCAGCACCGAAGGCATGATGTATGCGGGCTGGCTCAACGGAAACTGGTACACGCAGGGTCGCGTCGGCTTCGGCCGTTTCCAGCAGGATGTCAGCCGGCAGGTCTTGCTGGGCGAGAGCGCGCAGGGCGTGCGGACCCAGTACAACGGCCGCTACGAAGTGGCCTATGGCGAGAGCGGCCTGCATTTCGGCCGCGGCGACAGCCACGTCACGCCGTTCGTCAATGTGCAGTACGCGCGCATCGATCGCGATGGCTTCTCCGAACAGGGCGCGGGCGGTTTTGGTTTGCGCAGCAACGCGCAGACGCTGGATCGTTGGCAAGCCGGCCTCGGCTTGCGCGCCGGCCATCACTGGGATCTCCAGGATGGCCGCAGCGTGGATTTCAACGCGCGCGCACAGTGGCAGCGTACCCTGGCTGCACGCGGCGAAGTGTTCAATGCCAGCTTCGTTGGCCTGCAGCAATGGCAACCTCTGGCAGGTATTGGCCTGTCGCGCTACAGCGGCCTGTTCGGCGTGGGGCTGGATGCGAAGCTGTCGGTTCGTACGGCGCTGAAGTTCGGCTACGACTATGAAACCGGCCAACGCAACCATGCGCAGATGCTGTCGGCACGTCTGAGCATGGCGTTTTAAGACCGCAACGCTCGGCGTGGACCAGACCCGGGCATTGCTCCGGCAGGCCCGGGTGCACGGCGATCGACTGTCATGACACAGGCGGATCAACTCGCCGTCTGCGTCCCACCGAGCGCCTTGAGCCGCTTCTTCTCCGCCCGGCGCGCCTTGCGCGCTGCCTTGCGGATCTTGCGGTCGTGGTTCCACAGGTAGATCGCCGGGGTACTCAGCAAGGTCAGCAGCTGTGACACCAGCAGGCCGCCGACGATGGCGATGCCCAGCGGCTGGCGCATTTCCGAACCGATGCCGAAGCCGATCGCCAGCGGCAGCGCGGCGCCCATCGCGACCAGGGTGGTCATGGTGATCGGGCGGAAGCGCACCAGTGCCGCTTCGCGGATCGCCTCGGGCGCGGACAGGCCGCGTTCGCGTTCGGCGACGAGGGCGAAGTCGACCATCAGGATCGCGTTTTTCTTGACGATGCCTATCAGCATCAGGATCGCGATGATCGCCATCATCGAGATCTGCGTCTGTGTTACCAGCATCGCGAGGAAGGCACCGGCGCCCGCGGCGGGCAAGGTGGACAGGATGGTCAGCGGGTGGCCGAGGCTTTCGTAGAGAATGCCCAGCACGATGTACATCGCCAGGATCGAGCCGAACAGCAGCACCATGCCGTTGGACTGGAACTTCTGCAGGCGCTCGTTGGCGCCGGTGTACTCGACCTTCATGCCGTTCGGCAGGCCCACCGCGAAGGCGGCCTGCTCGACCAGTTTCACGCCGCGGTCCTGCGGCACGTCCTTGGCCAGGTTGTAGGTGATGGTGGACGCTTCCAGCTGGTTGTGATGGCGCACCCGCAGCGGGGCGATGTTCGGCGCGATGGTGGCCAGCGCGGACAGCGGGATCATCAGGCCCTGCTCGTTGCGCACGCGGATGTTCAGCAGCGACTCCGGGCTCACCGTCTGCGCCGCGGCGGCGCTGAGCACCACCGCGTACTGGTTGATGTCGGAATAGATCTGCGAGACCTGGCGCTGGCCGAACGAGTTGTACAGCGCCGAGTCGATCGTGCCGACGCCCACGTGCAGGCGCGCGGCGGCCTCGCGATCGATCTTCAGCAACTGCTGCTTGCCGACCTGGTCGAAGTTGCTGCCGACGTCGCGGAACTCCTTGATGGTGCGCATCTGCCGCACCATTTTCAGCACCCACGGCTGCAGGTCTTCGCCGTTGTTGCTGAGCAGCTGGAATTCGTACTGGCCGCCGCCGTCGCCGCTGCCACCGCCGCCCAGGAATTGCGCCGCGCTGACCGAGACCTTCACGCCGGCCAGCTGGTCGTACTGTTTCGACAGCCGCTCGACCACCTGCTTGATGCCTTCCTCGCGCTGGCCGGGGCCGTGGCCGCGGGGCTTCAGGTCGACGAACATCTGCGCGCTGTTGCCCACCGCGCCGCCGGCGTTGTTGCCACCCAGCATGGTCAGCTGGTCGAGCACGGCCGGGTCGGCCTGCATGATCTTCGCCACCGCCAGCGTGCGCTCGGTCATCTGCGCCGGCGAGATGTTGGCGTCGGCGTTGACGTCGACCTGCAGCTGGCCGGTGTCCTCGTCGGGCATGAAGGTGCCGCCGGCGGTCTTGGCCACCGCGAAACCCAGCGCGAAGGTGAGGAACAGCAGCAGCAGCGGCTGCCAGCGCATGATGCGGCGATGGTGCATCGCCCAGTCCAGTGCGCTTTCATAGGCCCGCGACAAGCGGCGATCGAAGCTCTCCACCGCCCGTTCGATCCGGCCCGGCGGCTTGCGGGTCGCCGGTTCGTGTTCCAGCATCCACGCGCACAGGGCCGGCGTCAGGGTCAGCGAGACCAGCGCCGAGATCACCACCGCCGCGGTCAGCGTCACCGAGAACTCGCGCAGCAGCATCACCAGCATGTTGTTGCCGAACAGCAGCGGCGCGAACACCGCCACCAGCGACAGGGTGATCGAGATCACCGTGAAGCCGATCTCGCGCACGCCGGTCAGCGCCGCCGCCATCGGCGGCTCGCCCCGTTCCATGTGGCGCACGATGTTCTCGATCACCACGATCGCGTCGTCCACCACGAAGCCGATGCACAGCACCAGCGCCACCAGCGACAAAGTGTTCAGCGTGTAGCCCAGCGTCCACATCACCACGAAGGCGCCGGCCAGCGATAGCGGCACGCTCAGCGTGGCGATCAGGGTCGGCCGCAGCCGGCGCAGGAACAGCAGCATCACCAGCACCACCATCACGATCGAGATCAGCAGCGCCACCTGCACCTCGTGCAGCGCCGACTTGGTGGTCTGGGTGAGGTCGAACACCGGCGACATCTCGATGTTCGAGGGCAGCGACGCGCGCAGCTGCGGCAGGCGGGCGCGGATCGCCTCCACCGTGGCCACCGCGTTCGCTTCCGGCCGCTTGCTGATCTGCAGGCCCACGGTGTGCTGGTCGTTGAACCAGGCGGCCTGGTATTCGTCCTGCTGGCCGCTGTACACCTTCGCCACGTCGGACAGCCGCACCGGCGTGCCGTTCTTCACCGAGATCAGCAGGTGCGCGAACTCGGCCGGAGACTGCAGGCCGTCGGTGGCGCTGACCGTCATCCGGGTGCGGCCGTCGCTGAGCATGCCCTGCGGCGAGGTGACGTTGGCCGCGCGCAGCGCGTTGGCCACGTCGTTGGCGGTGAGGTTCTTGGCCGCCAGCGCGGCGGTGTCCAGCTCGATCCGCACCGCATGCGGGGTGCCGCCGAACACCTGCACCTGGGCCACGCCGTCGATCTGCGCCACCGCGGGTTTCAGCAAGGTGTCGGCCAGGTCGAACAGCTGGTCCTGCGGCATCCCGCTGGAGGTCAGGGTGATGAACAGGATCGGGATCTGCGAGGTGTCGAACTTGAAATACTGCGGCGGCGAAGGCATCCCGCTGGGCAGGTCGACCGCGGCGGCGTTGATCGCCGCCTGCACGTCGCGGGCGGCGCTGTCGGCGGTGCGGTCCATGGTGAAGCGCACCATCACCGAGGCCGAGCCCTCGCTGGCGTTGCCGTACATCTCGTCGATGCCGGGAATCCGCCCCAGATGCCGCTCCAGCGGCGCCAGCACGGTGTTGGCCATGGTCTGGGCGCTGGCGCCGGGCTGGTTGGCCACCACGTAGACGCCGGGGAAGTCCAGCGACGGCAGCGCGGCCACGCCAAGCAGCAGGTAGGCCCACAGGCCGGCCAGCATCAGGCCGATCGCCAGCAGCGAGGTGCCGACCGGGCGGCGGATCAGTGGCGCAAAGACATTCATCGCGCCGGCACCCGCAGGCGGCGGCACAAGGTGGACAGGTGCAAGGGGAGAGTTCCGTTCATGCGGGCTTTATGCCCGCCCGGGGGGCGCGGCGAATGTGCCTGAAGTCCACACCCTGCCGGAAGGCAGGGGTGGCGGGGATCATCGTGGCAGGGCTGGCATCTGCTGCTGCAGCGCCCGCTGGCGCAGGATTTCGGCGCGCAGTTTCTGTCGCGCCGCCTTGCGCTCGCGCCGGTCATGTTGCCACAGGTAGATCGCCGGCGTGCTCAGCAGGGTCAGCAACTGCGACACCAGCAGGCCGCCGAGAATGGCGATGCCCAGCGGCTGGCGCAGCTCCGAGCCGTAGCCGAAGCCGATCGCCAGCGGCAGCGCCGCGCCCATTGCCACCAGGGTGGTCATGGTGATCGGGCGGAAGCGCACCAGCGCCGCCTCGCGGATCGCCGCGGGCGGCGACAGCCCGCGCTCGCGTTCGGCGACCAGGGCGAAATCGACCATCAGGATCGCGTTCTTCTTGACGATGCCGATCAGCATCAGCACCGCGATGATCGACATCAGGGTCAGCTGCGTGTGGGTGACCAGCATGGCCAGGAAGGCGCCCATGCCCGCCGCCGGCAGGGTGGACAGGATGGTCAGCGGATGGATCAGGCTTTCGTACAGCACGCCCAGCACCACATACATCACCAGGATCACCGCCAGCAGCATCAGCAGCGCGTTGTTCAGGGCGTCCAGCAGGTTCTGGTTGTCGCCGGTGTACTTCTTCTGCACGCCGGGCGGCAGCTGGGCGGCGAAGATCGCCTGGTCGACCAGTTTCAGGCCGTCGGCCTGGCTGATGCCCTTGCCCAGGTTGTAGCTGATCGAGGCGGACTCCAGCTGGTCGAAGTGGCTGACCGTGACCGGCGCCAGGTGCGGCTCGATCTTCGCCAGCGCGGACAGCGGAATCATTTTTCCCTGGCTGTTGCGCACGTAGACGCCCAGCAGGGCCTGCGGGCTCAGCTCGCCGGCCTGGTCGGCGGTGAGCACGACCCGGTACTGGTTGATGTCCGAATAGATGATGGACACCTGGTTTTGGCCGAACGCGTTGTACAGCGCCGAGTCGATCTGGCCCATGCCCACCTGCAGCCGCGCGGCGGCATCGCGGTCGACCTGCACCATCTGCTGCTTGCCGATGCCATCGAAGCTGCTGCTGACATCCTTGAACTGCGTCATCCCGCGCATCACCCGCGCCAGTCGCAGGGTGGGCTCCTGCAACGGGGTGCCGTCGGTGCTGTTGAGCTGGAACGAATACTGGCCGACGCCGCCATCCCCACCGCCGCCACCACCGCCGCCGAAGAACTGCACCGCGGACAGCGACACGTCGAGGTCGCTGACGTTCTTGAAGTGGACGGCCAGACGGTCGACCACCTGCTGCCCGCTGACGTTGCGCTCGCCCACCGGCTTGAGGTCGACGAACAGGACCGAGTGATTGCCGACCGCGCCGCCGCTGTTGCCGCCGCCCAGGATGGTCGAGACGTCCAGCACGGCCGGATCGGCCTGGATGATCGCCGCCATCGCCCGCGTGCGGCTGGCCAGCTCGGCGGGCGAGATGTTCGCCGCCGCGCTGATCCGCGCCCGCAACAGGCCGGTGTCTTCCTTCGGCATCAGCCCGCCGCCGGCGGTGATGCCGACGGCGATCGCCAGCACCACGGTCAGCACCAGCAGGATCGGCGGCTGCCAGCGCATCACCCGACGGTGGTGCATGGCCCAGTCCAGCGCGCGCTCGTAGACGCCGAGCATCCAGCGGTCGAAACGTTCGGCCCATCGTTCCAGCCGGCCCGGCGCGTGCTCGTCGGGCCGCTCCTGCAGCAGGCTGCGGCCGCACAGCGCCGGGGTCAGCGTCAGCGAGACCACCGCGGAGATCACGATGGTCGCCACCAGGGTCACCGCGAATTCGCGCATCAGCACGGTGAAGATGTTGTTGCCGAACACCATCGGTCCGAACACCGCCACCAGCGACAGCGTGATCGAAATGACGGTGAAGCCGATCTCGCGCACGCCGGTCAGCGCCGCCTGCAGCGGCGCCATGCCGCGCTCGATGTGGCGCACGATGTTTTCAATCACCACGATCGCGTCGTCGACCACGAAGCCGACGCACAGCACCAGCGCCACCAGCGAGAAGATGTTCAGGGTGAAGCCCATCATCCACATCACCACCAGCGCGCCGGCCAGCGACAGCGGCACGCTGAGCATCGCGATCAGGGTGGGCCGCAGCCGGCGCAGGAACACCAGCATCACCAGCGCCACCATCACGATGCTCATCAGCAGGGCCACCTCGACCTCGTGCAGCGCCGATTCGGTGGTCGGGGTGAGGTCGAAGATCGGGGTGATCGTCACGTCGGCGGGCAGCAGGTTGCGCAGCGCGGGCAACTGCGCGCGGATCGCGGTGACGGTGGCCACCGCGTTCGCTTCCGGCCGCTTGCTGATCTGCATGGTCACCGCGCGGGTGCCGTTGAACCACGCCGCGGTGTACTGGTCCTGCTGGCCGCTGCTGATCGTGGCCACGTCGGACAGCCGCACCGGCACGCCGTTGCGGCTGGAGATGATCAGCGAGGCAAAGTCCTGCGGGGTGTGCAGCGCGTCGTTGGCGGTCACCGTCATGCGGGTGACGCCGTTGCTCAGCATGCCCTGCGGCGAGGTGACGTTGGCCGCGCGCAAGGCGTTGGCGACGTCGTTGGTGGTCAGCCCCTTGACCGCCAGCGACGAGGCGTTCAGCGCGATGCGCACGGCATGGGGCGTACCGCCGCTGACCTGCACCTGGGCCACGCCCGGTATCTGCGCCACCGCCGGCTTCAGCAAGGTGTCGGTGAGGTCGAACAGGCGGTCGGGCGGCAGGCTGGTCGAGGTCAGCGAGACCAGCAGCACCGGCACCTGGGAAGTGTCGAACTTGAAGAAGCCCGGCGGACTGGGCAGGCCGGGCGGCAGGTCGGCGGCCGCGGCGTTGATCGCCGCCTGCACGTCGCGCGCCGCCGCGTCGGTGGTGCGGCCGAAGTCGAACAACACCTGGATCTGGGCGCCGCCTTCGCTGGCGCTGGAGAACATCTGCTTGACCCCGGGGATGCGACCCAGGTGACGCTCCAGCGGCGCCACCACGGTCGAGGCCATGGTCTGCGCGCTGGCGCCGGGCATCTGGGCGAAGACCGCCACGCCGGGAAACTCGATCGACGGAAACGCGGCCACGCCCAGCAACAGGTACGCCCACAAGCCGGCCAGCATCAACCCGATGGCGAGCAACGAGGTGCCGACGGGGCGGCGGATCAACGGTGCGAAAATATTCAAATGGCCCTCCCTGATGCGCAAGCATAACGGGAGCGCGCTGCCGATCGACAACCGCGATGGCCCAGGCGGAGGAACGCGGTGCGCGAGAACCGATCACGATGGCGTACCGGCGCCGGCAACGCACACCGCAAAAGCGCGAACATCCCTGTTCGTTTCGCCTCCGTTCCGCCGATGGGGCCGAAGCGCCGGCTTCCCTGCCGGCTCGAACTTCGCCAGCCGACTCAGCGTGTCGCGGGGCTGTAGCGCAGGGTCAGGAAGCCGCTGCGCCCGGGCTGGTTGTAGTACCAGACCGTTTCGTACTGGCGGTCGAACACGTTGGCGATGCGCGCCTCCAGCTGCCAGCCCGGTGCGAAGTGCCAGCTGGCGCGCAGGTCGGTGGTCGAGTAGCCGCCAAGCGCATGACGGTTGGCCGCATCGTCGAAGGCGCGCCCGGCGCCGTTGACGGTGGCGCCGATGCCCCACTCGCCAATGCGGCGATCCAGATCGATCCGCGCCGTGTGTTCCGGACGCCGCTGCAGCACCCTGCCGTCGTTCACGCCGCCGTCGTCGTTGCGCGGCTGCAGCCAGCTGGCATAACCCTGCAGTTGCCAGCCACCGAGGTTCACGCCCAGCTGGCCTTCGACACCGCGGATGCGCGCCTTGCTGACGTTCATCGGGAAGTAGTTGCTGTCCAGCGCGATCAACTGGTCGATGCGGGTCTGGTACGCGTTCACCGCCCAGTTCCACGAGTCCAGCTGCCGGCTCAGGCCCAGCTCGGCGCTGCGCGACTTCTCCGGCTTCAGGTCCGGGTTGCCGCTGCCGTAGGGGTAATACAGGTCGTTGAAGGTCGGCGCGTGGAACGCGCTGCCGTAGCTGGCCGACAGCTTCAGCCCGCCATCGAAGCGATAGCCCCAGGCCGCCGCGCCGGTGTCGTGGTCGCCGTACTGGCTGTTGTGGTCGCGCCGCGCGGACAGCTGCACCTCGTTGCGGCCGAACGTGCCCTGGTACTGCACAAAACTGCCGGTGTCGTGACGGCGGGTGGCCAGGAAGCCGGTGTCGCTCTCGATCTTCTCGCCCTGCCAGTCCACGCCCAGCGTCAGCAGCTGGTTGTCGGCGAGGCTGACGTCGTTCTGCCACGAGGCCTGGTTGCGCTTCGACCAGATGTAGCCGACGAAGCTCTCGTTCTCGTAGTTGTCGTAGCGGTCGATGTTCTGGCCCGCGCTCAAGGTGGTCTTCCACGCCTGCAGCGGATTGAAACTGAAGGCGGCACCGGCGGTCTGCTGCACGGTGCGGCTGCGGTTCTGGTAGCTGCCGTCGAAGTGGATCTCGCCCAGGCTGCGCAGCCAGCTGCCGTGCAGTTCGGCGCCGTTGTCCCAGCGGTAGCCGCCATTGGCCACCAGGTTTTCGTTGCGATAGGGATCGTTGTCGGGCTCGTCGGTGTAGCAGCCGGCGAACACGGTGCCGGCGCCGACCCGGCAGGAGTTGATGCCGCGGGTGTGCTGCGCGCCCACCGCGAGGTTGTACCAGGCATGCTCGCTGCCGCCGGACAGGCCGAACTGGCCACGCAGCAGGTTCTGGCTGCCGGTGGTCACGCTGAACGAGGGCCGCAGGGCACCGTCCTGCGAGCCGCGCCGGGTGAAGATCTGGATCACGCCGCCGATCGCGTCGGCGCCGTACAGGCTGGAACGTGGGCCACGCACCAGTTCGATCCGCTCGATCTGTTCCACCGGAATCTGCTCGAACGCGGCCAGGCCGCTGCCGATGCCGCCGATCCGCACGCCGTCGACCAGCACCAGGCTGTGCGCCGAATTGGTGCCGCGCAGGAACAGCGAGGTCTGCTGGCCATAGCCGCCGGCGTTGGCGAAGCTCACCCCGGGCAGGCCGGTCAACAGGTCCGCCAGCGACAGCGGCTGCAGCCGTTCGATGTCGGCGCGGGTGATCACGCTGACCGAAGACAGCGCGTCGTCCACGGTGATCGCGGTGCGCGTGGCGGTGACCACCACAGCGCCCGGATGGGCCGCTTCGCTCTGGTCGGCGGCGTGCGCCGCCAGGGTGCAGCCAAGCAGCGCCGCTGCCAGCAAGGTCTTCTTCATGTCGGTTCGTTTCCTCAAGGCGACGCACCCGCGCGCCGCCATCAATGTCATGGGCCGGAAGCGCGCAGGAGGAAGACGGAACGACGGGCAGGCAGGAACGACCGACACGTGGTTCGGCCTCGCCCACCGCGAGCCACCAGGAATCGTTCGGGCCGGTCTCCGGGCTGGCGAGCGGCATGCCGTGATGCGCATGCCCCGAACGACGCCTTCCCGTGCCTTGCACAGTGGCATTCGCCGCTCGTGGATCTCGCTTACCGTTGCGGGGGCAGCGCCGGCCTTGCAGTGTGATCGCACACCACGCACCGGCTTCCCGTTTCATCCCTTGGCTTGTACGCCGGCGGGACACCAGAACGGCGCAACTTTAGCGCCGGCGCCGGGTTGCCGCAATCGAACCGTGGCGGCGCGGAGATCCATCTGCGGGAGGCCGCAGTCCCGCCATTAATGCTCAAGTCAGCTTCCGCGAGAAATTGTCGGTATTAATCCATTAATCGAAGAATCTTGCGATTAATGCGCAAAAACATCGCAAATTTTTACTGACCAATAATATTTATTGAACATTTTGTTGACGTCGACATTTGTGTGGATTTACCTTCGGGCAGAAGGTTGCTGGACGTCGCGGGTACGGGGCTGATGCCCGGCTATCTGCCTGAACGACCGGAACATTCGTTGATCGCCACTCTGCCTTCAACCGGCCCGCAACCAGTTTGCAGTTCAATCATTTGACTGATTTACGTCACTCGGCTTTCGAGCCTTTCATCCGGGGAGATTCATTACCAATGAGCAACCAGAATAAAAACCGCAATCCGGGCTGGCGCCATACCGCGCTGGCGCTGGCCTTGAGCATGAGCCTTGGCGGTGTCGCCATGGCCCAGTCCACCACCGGCTCGATCTTCGGCCAGGCACCGGCCGCCGCTGGCGAAACCGTCGTTGCCACCAACACCTCCGGCCTGACCCGCGAAGTTGCCGTCGACAGTTCCGGTCGCTTCCAGATCAGCAACGTGCCGGTGGGTGTCTACACGGTCTCGCTCAAGAAGGACGGAGCCGTCGTCGATTCCCGCAAGGTCTCCCTGGCACCCGGCGCCGGCAGCACGGTCACGTTCAATACCGAAACGACCTCGCTCGGCGCGGTTACCGTGCAGGCCAATGCCTTGCCGGCCATCGACGTCTCCAGCGTCAACTCCAGCACCGTGATCACCGCCGCGGACCTGCGCAGGCTGCCGGTGACGCACAGCGCCGAGTCCATCGCGCTGCTGGCCCCGGGCACCGTCAGCGGCAGCAGCTACTTTGCCAATGCGGTTGCCTTCGGCGGCTCCAGCGTGTCCGAGAACGCCTACTACGTGAACGGTTACAACACCGGCGAACCGTACCGCAACATCGGCGGCTTCCAGCTGCCCTACGGCGCGATCGACCAGCAGGAAACGCTGACCGGTGGTTACAGCGCCAAGTACGGCCGCTCCGACGGCGGCGTGATCAACCAGCTCGGCAAGCGTGGCACCAACGAATGGCACTTTGGCGCCCAGGTCTCCTGGCAGCCGAAGTACCTCGAAGGCACCCCGAAGAACAACCGTTACGGCAATCCGTCCATTCCTGCGTCGGTAGCCAATCCCAACAGCATCGACGGCCTCACCCACTACCAGCTGGCGGATGACACCAAGCCCGGCACGTTGCACCAGTACCGCAACGACAACACCGAGTGGGAGACGGTCTACTCGGCTTATCTTGGCGGCCCGCTGATCAAGGACAAGCTGTTCATGTTCCTTGCCGCGGAAACCACCAAGACCAAGTCCACCAACGTGCAGGACGTGGACACCGCCAAGGTCCAGTACAACCAGGACCGCAACACCAAGATCTACGCCAAGCTGGACTGGAACATCACCGACAGCAACGTGCTCGAACTGACGGCATTGAACAACCGTAAGAGCACCGGTATGGGTTCGACCTACAACTACGACTACGACACGCTGCAGGCGACGGATTTCTCCTCCGCCAACGACGTGACCAAGGACAACGCCCAGTTCTACATCGGTCACTTCACCAGCTACATCACCGACAACGCCACGCTGAGCGTCCTGTACGGCAAGGCGGACTTCGATAACCCGACCATCTACGGCAACACCAGCCCGCTGCCGTTCATCTCGCAGGCAACCAACCAGAATCCGGCTTACTGGGTGGGTGGCTCGCCGATCCGCAACAACCAGACCAACACCAGCTGGGACTCGTCGAATGCCTCAAACTCGACCCGCGGCCTGCGCGTCGACTTCGACTACCGCCTGGGTGACCACGACCTGGCCGTTGGTATCGACAACATCAAGAACGCCGCCCAGAACCAGGGTCCGTCGCAGGTCAATCCGAACAACCCGGCGCTGAACTACTACTGGCGTTACTACGCCGACGGCACCGTCCGTGCGCGCGAAATCGGCTGGCAGACCAGCATGACTATGTCGCAGAAGGCCTACTACCTGCAGGACGCCTGGCAGGTATCGTCCAACGTGCTGCTGAACATCGGCCTGCGCAACGACCACTTCACCAACTACAACAATGTCGGCAAGGCGTTCGTCGACGAGAAGAACCAGTGGGAGCCCCGCATCGGCGCAAGCTGGGACGTGAATGGCGACTCGACGTTCAAGATCTACGGCAACGTGGGTCGCTACTATCTCGCCCTGCCGGACAACGCGGCCGAGCGCGCCGCGAACGTTTCGACCTTCCTCACCACCCACTACAGCTACACCGGCATCGACCCGGCCACGGGTGTCCCGACCGGTCTCCAGGTGCTCGACCCGACCACCTCGCCCGATGGCGAGTACGGTCTGCCGAAGGATCCGGAGCAGGTCACCGCGCGCAACCTGAAGCCGGAGTACCTGGACGAGTTCATCGTGGGCTTCGACAAGCAGCTCAACGAGAGCTGGAACTACGGCGCCAAGGCCATGTGGCGTGACCTCAAGACCGCGATCGACGACGAGTGCTCGCCGAGCCAGATCGCTGCCAAGATGGCGTCCAATGGCCTGAACCCGGATGACTACTCCGATTCGCTGTACGGTCCGGCCTACTGCCGCCTGATCAACCCCGGTCTGACCAACGACATGCTGATCCGGGCAAACGCCGGCAGTGGCGCCAGCGACACGATCGTGTCGATGAGCACGAAGGACTGGGGCTACAGCCAGGGCGTGAAGCGCAAGGTCGGCTCGCTGAACCTGTACATGGAGCATCCGTTCGACGGCAAGTGGCAGGCGCGCATCGACTACACGTACAGCCGCGGCTTCGGCAACACCGAAGGTCAGGTGCGTTCGGACTTCGGCCAGGGTGACGTTTCCAAGACGGAAGACTGGGATTCCTGGCAGCTCATGGATGGCCAGAACGGTTCGCTGGCCAACACGCGCAAGCACCAGTTCCGCATCCGCGGCAACTACCAGATCACGCCAGAGTGGCTGGTCTCGGCGACCCTGTTGGCGCAGTCCGGCATCGGCAAGTCCTGCCTTGGCTACTACGGCGCGGATGGCGTGGGCGATCCGAGCGGCTACAACGCCGGCGGCAGCGGCAACTACCACTGGTGCGGTGGTACCCGCGTATCGCCGGGCGATCCGGGACATACCCCGTGGACCAAGCCGCTCAACCTGGGCATCCACTACATGCCGGAGTTCGCCCAGCACAAGCTGGCGTTCAACCTGGATGTCTTCAACGTGTTCAACGAGCAGAAGGCCACCCAGACGGATCCGATCGGCGAATCGGCCTATAACGGCGGTGTGGATGCGAATGGCGATCCGGCGGCCGATACCGTCTACGTCAACAACAGCTACGGCGACGCCGTGTTCTACGAGGCACCGCGCACGGTGCGTCTGTCGGTCACCTACGATTACTGATCGCACGGCTTGACTGAAACATGAAAGCCACCGGCTCCGGCCGGTGGCTTTTCCTTGTCCGGCTCCGGAACTTCGGCAAGCCCGTCGTGCCGACCCGGCCACGTCGGCAGAACCCGGCGCTTTCACTGTGACGTACCATGCCCGAATGAATTCGCCCGACGCCTCCACCGCGGAAAGCCACCTGCGCCAGCAGGCCAGGCAGTGCATCGACACGCAGCAATGGGAGGCGGCGCAGGCAACCCTGGAGTCGCTCGCCACGCTGGTACCCGAGGACGCGGGGGTGCTGGTCGAACTGGCCAACGTCGTCTTCCGTCGCGGCCGACTGCGCGAATCGGCCGCCCTGCTGCTGCACGTGGCGCGCCGACTTCCGCGTGATGCCCAGCTGATCATGACCGTGGCACAACGCCTGGTCGCCGTGGGCGAAACCCTCGCAGCGCGCGGTTGCCTCGACCTGCTCGCGCAGGCCCCGGAGCCGCCGCCCGAACTGCTGGTGGCCCAGGCGCACTTGCGCTTCAGCCTCGGCGAGATCGCTCCGGCGAAGACCTTGCTGGAACGGGCGCTGGCCGCCGGCGTCGACTCGCCGGGCGAGCTGCACCTCCATGCGATGCTGCTCCAGTTCAGCGGCGACATCGAGCGCGCCTGCACGGTGCTGGAGGAATGCCTGCGACGCTGGCCGAATTTCGGCGATGCGGCGATGGTGCTGGTCAATCTGCGCAAGCAGACACCACATGCCAACCGGCTGGATGCCGTGCAGGAACAATTGCGCCAGCTGCCCGTGCAGGACCGGGATCCCGGCGCCAGGTTTGTCCGCGCGGAATTCGAGTACGCGCAATTCAAGATCCTCGACGATCTCGAACGCCAGCAGGAGGCATGGGACTGCCTGGCGCGTTGCAACGCCATCATGCACGAGCTCAACCCGTACAACGCCGAGGGCGAAGCTGCGGTCACCGAGGCATTGATCCGGATGCCGGCACTCGGCGACGCCACCGCGGCGACATCGTCGCCCGCATTCGAGGGCCCCACGCCGATCTTCATCGTCGGCATGCCGCGCTCGGGCACCACCTTGCTGGACCGCATGCTGTCCAGCCATTCGCAGGTCGCCTCCGCCGGCGAGATCATCGACTTCTGGCGCCAGTTGCACTGGATGGCGGACGTGCCGCCGGCCAAGGCGCAAGGTCAGCTGAAGGTGATCCAGCGCAGTGCGGATATCGACTACGCCGAACTGGGCGCACGCTACCTCCGACAGACGCAGTGGCGCGCCCACGGTCGCGCCTGCTACATCGACAAGCTGCCCGCCAACATCCAGATGGTCGCGTTCATCCGCAAGGCCCTGCCGCACGCGCCGATCCTGCACATGGTGCGCGACCCGGTCGACACCTGCTTCTCGAACTTCAAGGCCATGTTCGGCAATGTTTCTCCCTACAGTTACGACCTCCAGGCACTGGCGCATTACTACCGCCAGTACGCACGTCTGAGCCGGCATTGGCACGACCATCTTCCCGGCGCCATGCTCGATGTTTCCTACTCCGCGCTGGTGCGCGACCCGCAGCACACGCTGCGCCAGGTACTCGAGCACTGCGGGTTGGCGCTGGAAGCAAGCTGCCTGCGTCCCGAACTCAATGCCTCACCGGTCGCCACGCCGAGCAGCGCCCAGGTGCGCGAGTCGATCCATACCCGCGGGGTGGGTCAGTGGCGTCACTATGCGAAGCAGCTGGAGCCCTTGCGCCGGGCGATCGCCGAAGACGACTCCGCCACGGCCTGGTCATCGCCCGCGCGGTAACGACGACGGCAACATCATCAGGAAGCCACGCCACCGACCCAGCCTTGCCGCACGCGGCACTCGTCGTCGAGCACGACCAGGTCGGCGCGATGGCCCGCTGCGATGCGGCCGTGGCTTTCGCCGAGGCCGAGGAAATCGGCCGGATAGGTGCTGGCCATGCGCGCCGCCTCGTCCAGCGGCAGGCCGAGCAGGTGCACCGCGTTGCGCACGGCCGTAGCCATGTCCAGCGCGGAGCCGGCCAGCACGCCCTGGGCGGTCTGGCAGATGCCGTCCTTCACGAGGATGGTTTCGCCGTTGAGCATGTATTCCGGGCTGTCGGAACCCACCGGCGGCATCGCGTCGGTGACCAGCAGCATCTTGCCGCGCGGCTTGGCGGCGATCGCCACGCGCAGGCTGGCCGGGTGCACGTGGTGGCCGTCGACGATGATGCCGCACCAGCTGTCCGCGTCATCCAGCGCCGCGCCGACCACGCCGGGCTCGCGGCTGCCGAACGGGGTCATCGCGTTGAACAGGTGGGTGAAGCCGCGCACGCCCGCATCCAGCGCGGCGCGGACGGTGGCGTAGTCGGCGGCGGTGTGCCCGGCGCAGACCACCAGGCCGGCGTCGACCAGGGCGCCGATGCTGGCCAGCGGCACCTGGTCGGGCGCCAGCGTGATCAGCCGCACGCCACGATGCGGCGCGCACAGCAGCGCCATCTCGTCGCTGCCGGGCGCGTGGAAATACTTCGCGTCGTGCACGCCCTTGCGCGCCGGCGCCAGGTACGGGCCTTCCAGGTGGATGCCCAGCACGCCGGGCACGCCTTCGGCCAGCGCCTGCTCCACCGCCACCAGCGCTTCGCGCATCACCTCGACGCGGTCGCTGATCAGCGTGGGCAGGAAGCCGGTGGTGCCGAACCGGCGATGCGCCGCGCCGATCCGGCGCAGGGTTTCCACCGTGGGCGCCTCGTTGAACAGCACGCCACCGCCGCCATTGACCTGCACGTCGATGAAACCCGGCAGCAGCGTCGCGCCGTCAAGATCGTGCTGCTGCGCCGCGCGCACGCGGGGATCGGCGGGCGGCAGCAGGTCGACGATGCATTCGCCATCGAGCAGCACGGCAAGATCGTCGCGCCAGCCGTCGGGGGTGAGTACGCGGGCGTTGGTGAGGGCGATGGTCATGGGCATGGGCGAGGAGTGAGTGGGAGGAGTGGGGAGTGAGTGAGAGAGCAAAGCCAGAGCAAGGGTCGGAGCGGAGCCAAGGCACTCATTCGGCCTCGCCACTGCTTTCTCTCTCCTCACTCCTCCCCACTCACTCCTGGCTCCTAGACCGTCTCGGTGACCTTGTTGAGGTGCGGCGGCACGTCGGGATTGAAGCCGCGGCGCAACGACAGTTCGCTGGCCGCCCGATAGAAGCTCTGGATGATCAATAACGGCGTGAGCATGGCCGGCAGGCCCGTCGCCACCGGCAGCATCCCCGCGCCGTGCAGGCCCGGCGCGGCCACCAGCACCTGGGCGCCGCGGCCACGGAACTCGCGCGCCACGGCCAGCGTGCTGTCCAGCGTGTCGTCGTCCTGGACGAAACACAGCACCGGGAAGTCGGGGCCGACCAGGGCCATCGGCCCGTGCTTCACCTCGGCCGCGCTGAACGCCTCGGCGTGCAGGCCGCAGGTTTCCTTGAACTTCAGCGCCGCCTCCAGCGCGATGCCGAGGCCGTAGCCGCGGCCCACCACGAACAGGTTGTGGGCATCGGCGAGCGCGTCGCACAGCGGCGACCAGTCCGCGCTCCAGTTGTCGCGCAAGGCCTGCGGCAGCCGCTGCAGTGCGTCGCCGAGTTCCGCGTCGTCCAGCCAGCGCGCGCACAGGTGCAGTACGGCGGCCAGCGCGGCGATGTAGCTCTTGGTCGCGGCCACGCTGCGCTCGGGTCCTGCGTGCAGCGGGATCACCGTGTCGGCCAGCGCCGCCAGCGGCGAATCCTCGACATTGACCAGCGCCACCACGCGCGCGCCGGCCCGTTTCGCGGCCTCGGCGTTGCGCAGCAGGTCCGGACTCTTGCCCGACTGCGAGATGGCCAGGAACAACGCGCCCTGCCACTGCTGCTCGGCCGCGTACACCGAGGTGACCGACGGCGACGCCGAGGCGGTGGCGATGCCCAGCCGCGTCTCGAACACGTACTTGGCATAAGCCGCGGCATGATCGGAACTGCCGCGCGCGCAGGTCACGATGAAGCGCGGCGGCTCGGCACGCAGCGCGGCGGCCAGCGCGGCGACCACCGCTTCGTTGGCGGCGAACTGGCGCGCGACCACGTCGGCCGATTCGTGCGCTTCGGAGTACATCAAGGTGTCGCGGGCGGCCATGGGCGTCCTTCAGTCGGTCTGCAGTTCGGCGACGAAGTCGTAGATGTCGCCGCGATACCAGGAACAGGTGAACTCGACCACGCGGCCGTCGTCCAGAAAACTGCGGCGCTCGATGCTCAGCCCCGCACTGCCCACGCTGACGTGCAGCAGCCGCGCCTGTTGCGCATTCAGCGAGACTGCGCGCAGCCGTTGCAGGGCGCGGCGCGGGCGCGCGTCGAGTTTCTCCAGTGCCTCGTACAGCGAATCGTGCACCAGCAGCGGATCGGGCAGCACGCTGGCCGGCACCACGCTGCGTTCGATCGCCAGCGGCTCGTCCTGGCCATAACGCACGCGGTGCAGGCGCACCACCAGCGAGCCGGGCGACAGGTTCATCGCCATCGCCTCTTCCGGGGTGACTTCGCCGATGCCGCGCTCGAAGAATTCCGAACGTGGACGCAGGCCGCGCTCGCGCAGGTCCTCGGTGAAGCTGGTCAGCCGCGACATCGGCTTGACGATGCGTTCGGCGATGAAGGTGCCGGCGCCGTGGCGTTGCGTGAGCAGGCCCTCCTCGACCAGGCCGGCGATCGCCTTGCGCACGGTCACCCGCGACAGCTTCAGCACCTGCGACAGGTCGCGCTCGCTGGGCAGCGCCTGGCCCGGCTCGATGTCGCGGTGCTCGACGATGTTGCGGATCGCCCGGCGCAGGCGCAGGTAGGCCAGCGGCTGGTGCGTGGCCGGATCCTGGCAGATCCGGCGGTATTCGTTGGCCAAGGCGATTTCCATTCGGTAAAGATACCAATGGCAAACCACTGACCGCAAGGCCGGACCGGCAACCGGTCGTTTCAGATGCAACCGATCGCGCCGTACCGGCCTGCCTGCCGGATCAAATGAATTCGTACGCAGCCCCGTAGTCGTTCTGGTATTTCACTGGTACTATCGATCCTCCTTCGGGCAAGACGCGCCATTCGGCCTTGCCCGCCAGCCGGCATCGTTCGAGGTGACTGCGTGACTGCTTCTACCCAATCGGTTGATCCGTTCGACCTGGTGATCTTCGGCGGCACCGGCGACCTCGCCCTGCGCAAGTTGCTGCCCGCACTTTTCCACCGCTTCCTCGATGGCCAGATCCCCGGCAGCAGCCGCATCGTCGGCGTCGCCCGCGAGACGCTGGACGACGCTGGCTACCGCGCCCAGCTGCGCGAGGCGCTGATCGGCATCTGCGATGCGCGCCAGCTCGACGTATTCCTGCAGCAGGTGTTCTACCGCCCGCTGGATGCGCGCAAAGACGAGGGCTGGGACGACTTCGCCGCCTTCATCGGCAGCGAACCGGAACATGTCAGGGTTTTCTACCTGTCGACCTCGCCCGAGCTTTTTGTCGACATCTGCACCCGGCTCGGCCACTACAAGCTCAACGAAGGCGCCTCGCGGGTGGTGCTGGAAAAGCCGATCGGCCGCGACCTGGCCAGCGCGAACCAGATCAACGACGCGGTCGGCAAGGTGTTCAGCGAATCGCAGACCTTCCGCATCGACCACTACCTGGGCAAGGAGACCGTGCAGAACCTGCTGGTGCTGCGCTTCGGCAATGCGCTGTTCGAGCCGCTGTGGAACGCCGGGCACATCGACCACGTGCAGATCACCGTGGCCGAAACGCTCGGCGTCGGCCACCGCGGCTCCTACTACGACCGCGCCGGCGCGCTGCGCGACATGGTGCAGAACCACATGCTGCAGCTGCTGTGCATGGTCGCGATGGAACCGCCCTCGTCGCTGGCGCCCGATGCGGTGCGCGACGAGAAGCTGAAAGTGCTGCATTCGCTGAAACCCATCGACGAAAGCAACGTCAGCCAGCTCACCGTGCGCGGCCAGTACCGCGCCGGTGTGGCCGACGGCGCCAGCGTGCCGGGCTATCCGGAGGAGCTGGGCAACAACAAGTCCAACACCGAAACCTTCGTGGCGCTGAAGGCGGAGATCGCCAACTGGCGCTGGGCCGGCGTGCCGTTCTACCTGCGCACCGGCAAGCGGCTGCCCAGCCGGGTGTCGGAAATCGCGGTCACCTTCAAGCCGGTGCCGCATTCGATCTTCGGCGGCGACGCCGGCACGCTGGCGCAGAACCGGCTGGTGCTGCGGCTGCAGCCGGATGAAGGCGTGAAACTGTGGCTGACCATCAAGCATCCCGGGCCCGGTGGCCTGCGCCTGCGCCACGTGCCGCTGGACATGAGCTTCGCCGAGGCCTTCGGCGTGCAGCAGCCGGACGCATACGAACGCCTGCTGCTGGACGTGGTGCGCGGCAACCCGACCCTGTTCATGCGCCGCGACGAAGTGGAAGCGGCATGGCACTGGGCCGGTCCGATCCTGGCTGCCTGGGCCGACAGCGGCGAGCCGCCGCGGCCGTATACCGCGGGCAGCTGGGGGCCGAGCGCCGCGGTGGCGCTGATTGAACGCGACGGCCGCACCTGGAACGAAGACGGTGAGTAAGTCGTCCTCGCGCCGCACGATTCACCCCGCCATGCCGACGCGTGACACAGACTGCAGCCTCCTTCCCGACGCGAAGCGCGCCGGCAGCCGCTGACTGCCCACGGCGCCACCATTCCTCATGACTCCATCACTCAACGTCACCACCCACAGCTTCACCGACTGCCGCGTCCAGGCCACCGCGCTGGCCGAACGCATCGCCGAGCGCCTGCGCGCGGGACTGGCCGAACGCGGCCACGCCGTGCTGGCGGTATCGGGCGGCAGCACGCCGAAGCAGTTGTTCGAACAGCTGTCACGCGAGCAGCTCGACTGGAGCCGGGTGCAGGTCACCCTGGTCGACGAGCGCTGGGTGCCCGATACCGACGAACGCTCCAACGCGCGGCTGGTGCAGTCGCTGTTGTTGCAGCACGCCGCCGCCGCGGCGTCCTTCGTTCCGCTGTACACCGGCGATACCAGCCCCGAAGCGGGACTGGCCACCGCCAGCGCACGGATATGGGCGCTGCCGCTGCCGTTCGACGCCGTGGTGCTGGGCATGGGCGACGACGGTCACACCGCCTCGTTCTTCCCCGGCGGCGACCATCTGGCCGAGGCACTCGATCCCGATGGATCGGCGCCGGTGCTGCCGATGCATGCCGCAGGTGCGGGCGAGCCACGCATCACGCTGACCTTGCCGACCCTGCTGCAGACACGGGCGCTGTACCTGCTGGTGACCGGCGAGAAGAAGCGCGACCTGCTGGCCGATGCACGCCTCGGCATCGGTGCAGCACGGGACTATCCGGTGCGCGCGGTGCTGACCCAGCAGCGCGTATCGGTGGCGGTGTACTGGTGCCCGTAGTCGGCCGCTGAAGGCGGCTGACATCCATCGAACGCACGCCTTGCTTGCGTTCTTGCCTTTCCACCCAACGATTCCGGATCTCCCATGACCACGCTGCATCCCGTCGTCGCCGAAGTCACCGAACGCCTGCGTGAGCGCAGTCGCGAGACGCGCGCGGCGTATCTGAAGCGCATCGACGCGATCGACCGCAGCGGGCCACAGCGCGAACATCTCTCCTGCGGCAACCTCGCACACGGCTTCGCCGCCTGCGGCACGGACGACAAGGCCGCGCTGCGCAGCGGCCGGCGCGCCAACCTCGCGATCGTCACCGCGTACAACGACATGCTCTCGGCCCACCAGCCGTACGAGCGCTATCCCGCGCTGATCCGCCAGATCGCCCGCGACGCCGGCTTCACCGCCCAGGTCGCCGGCGGCGTGCCGGCGATGTGCGACGGCATCACCCAGGGCCAGCCCGGCATGCAGCTGTCGCTGTTCTCGCGCGACGTGGTGGCGCTGGCCACCGCGGTGGCGCTGTCGCACGACATGTTCGACGGCGCGCTGTTCCTCGGCATCTGCGACAAGATCGTGCCGGGCCTGCTGATCGGCGCGCTCTCCTTCGGCCACCTGGCCGGCGCCTTCGTCCCGTCGGGACCGATGCCCAGCGGCATCCCGAACGAGCAGAAATCGAAAGTGCGCCAGGCCTATGCCGACGGCAAGGCGAGCAAGGCCGAGCTGCTGGAAGCCGAGGCCGCCTCGTACCACAGCGCCGGCACCTGCACCTTCTACGGCACCGCGAACTCCAACCAGATGCTGATGGAGATCATGGGCCTGCACCTGCCTGGCGCCAGCTTCACCGCGCCGGACACGCCGCTGCGCGACGCGCTCACCGCCGAGATCGTGCGCCGCGTCGCCGCGCACAGTGCATTGGGCGACGCCTTCCTGCCGCTGGGCCACATCGTCGACGAGCGCGCCATCATCAACGGCGTGATCGGTCTGCACGCCAC
The DNA here is from genome assembly GCF_001428465.1 of Rhodanobacter sp. Root179. Lineage (NCBI taxonomy): Bacteria > Pseudomonadati > Pseudomonadota > Gammaproteobacteria > Lysobacterales > Rhodanobacteraceae > Rhodanobacter > Rhodanobacter sp. Root179. The sequence continues at coordinate 25,366 of NZ_LMHR01000040.1, forward strand.
CGGCGGTTCGACCAACCACCTGCTGCATCTGGTGGCGATCGCGCACGCGGCCGGCATCCAGCTGCGCTGGGACGATTTCGACGCGCTGTCCGGGGTGATCCCGCTGCTGGCCCGCGTCTACCCGAACGGCTACGCCGACGTGAACCAGTTCCACGACGCCGGCGGCATGGCCTTCCTGATCGACCAGCTGCTAAGCGCCGGCCTGCTGCACGCCGACGTGCAGACCATCTTCGGTACCGGTCTGGACGGCTACGCGCAGATCCCGCAACTCGACGACACCGGCGCGCTGCACTGGAAGCCGGTCGACAAGCAGAGCGGCAACCGCGGCGTGCTGCGCGGCATCGACGAACCATTCCGCGCCGACGGCGGCCTGCGCATGCTCGAAGGCAACCTCGGCCGCGCGGTGATCAAGGTCTCCTCGGTGCCCGACGACCGCTTGCTGATCGAGGCGCCGGCGATCGTGTTCAACGACCAGGACGACGTGGCCGGCGCGTTCAAGCGCGGCGAACTCAACCGCGACTTCGTGGCGGTGGTGCGCTTCCAGGGCCCGCGCGCGAACGGCATGCCAGAACTGCACAAGCTCACTCCCACGCTGGCCCTGCTGCAGGATCGCGGCCACCGCATCGCCCTGCTCACCGACGGCCGCATGTCAGGCGCCTCCGGCCGCGTGCCCGCGGCGATCCACGTCACCCCCGAGGCGGTGGCCGGCGGCAACATCGCGAAGATCCGCGACGGCGACATGATCCGGTTGGACGCGGCGAATGGACGTCTGGACGTCCTGATGGAAGCGCACGAACTGGACGCCCGCCTGCCGCACGTGGCCGACCTGTCGCGCGAACACAGCGGCATGGGCCGCGAACTGTTCGGCCTGTTCCGCCAAGCCGCCGCCAACGCCGACCTCGGCGCCGGCGTGCTGTAGCCTTTGCCCCCTCCCCTGCTAGCAGGGGAGGGTTGGGGTGGGGTCGCTCTTGATCTTCCCCGCCACCTCGGACAAACCCCCCCCCCCCCCCCCCCCCCCCCC
>NZ_LMHR01000041.1:0-31322 GCF_001428465.1 Rhodanobacter sp. Root179
CCCCGCTTGGCGCTTGCCGCCCATCCATGGGCGGCAAGTCCGTGAGCCGGGGCCGGGCTTTTCGACAGCACATCCATGTGCTGGCGAAAAGGAGTCGACTTCCTGTCGACTCCCGCTACGCGGCCTGTCGACCCCGACTCACCGCCGCACAGGGGCCCCGGGTAGAGCAGCGGACCATCGTGGCCCGCACTCGGTGCGCAACCGCTGCGCGGTTGCGAGAGCTGGCAAGTCTCGGCATGAAACGGTCACTCGAAAGTGAACTCTGACTCGAGCTTTGGTTGATGGATATGCATGTCGCCCCGCGCGGCCCGCGTGGCCAGATCGGTGCCTAAGTGAACCCGACCCCGTTTTTCGTGGCACCAACGATGCCAAGCGCCTGCTCGGCCCGGTGCCCGCAATACGCGAAGCCTTCATCGCGATTCAGGCGCATCTCTATCAGTAGTTGCAGCGGTATGCCGAACCATGGAGTAGGCGGAAGCAGGTCGAATCACATGTTCGCAGAGAAAGTTCACTCTGGCCCTTGAGGTTGGCTCAGTAACGCGGGCGGGGCTTTTTCGGCGGTGGACCGGGTTCGGTAAAGGCCATGCCCACGATGGCGGCATCGGCAATGATGGTTTCCAAAGCAGCCTTGCCCGCTTCGTTGACATAGAGCACCGCGGCGGCGGTCAGCGGGTCCTTGAACACGGCCGCGTCGACTGGCACCCGTTCCTCAATGAATGCTTCTTTCACGATCGAGCCGCTCGGACGCTTGGCCGAGCGAGCCTCGTCGATGCATGGGATGAGATTCGTCACGTTGTAGAACCAGCGCGATTCACCCGCGCAGTCCATCTCCAAGAACTGCCCGAAACGTGACAGGAAGGGCTCGAGCGCCGTCTTCGACTTGTCATTCATGACCAAGGCACCAGGCGTCAGCGCACTGACGTCCGCCAGCGGCCTGGGTTTCTTCTTTCCAGGTTCGACGAACACTTCGACCTTGGGCTTGCTTGACCAGGAGAGGTTGGCGCCAGTGGCGTCGAACATGCCCGACTCGACGTCCTTGTCGCTGGCAAAGACCAACGGAGCGAAGTCATTGACGGAGCCACTTTTGAGTTCCCATACCTTCACTTCCATCACCTCAGTAGTCGAATTCATCATTGAGGATGTCGTACCGGATGTCTTGCAGAGCCTTCCGGCCGTTTGCCTGGTTCGAAGGCTTCGCGAGGATCAGCCGCGAGGTCACTGCGAGGTGGTAGGCCGTCGTGTGAATGACTTCATGTGCTGTCGCCGCATCGAGACCTGGAACTACGGACGACCATTTCTTCGGAAGATAGACGCCGTTGTCCGCATCGTTGATGCCAATACCCCAACGAAACAGCAGTGTCCGCGAACGGCTCGCGCGTTTGTCGGCTGCGGCCACGATGTGATGCGCATCGGCTTCGGCATGCTTGGTGCTGCCGGTAGCCTTCGAGATGTTGCGAGCGAGTGTTCGCGAATGCCTCACCTTGCGGTTCGCGTCGGCACGGAGCTTCTTCGCCTTCGCCGGCAAGGTCACACCGTTTTCGTAGCGCACTCGGGCCAGACGTCGCTGCAGAAGAAGCTCGTTCCTGAGTTCGTACGCATTGGCGTGCGCGTCCGTCGGGACGATAAAGTTGGCTTCGACCGTCAGGTTGAGAATGTCTTCTGTCGTATCGGTCGGCGGCACGACGAGGTTCGGACTTCCTTTGCCCATGTTCTTCTTCCTGTATGCATCAGCCAATAAGCCAGGACGCTTCGTCGGAACAAGCGCACCAACCTGCATCAAGGTTAGTGCGTAATGCCCATCGGTGACAACGATCAACCGGCCGATGATGTAACGCGGTTAGTCGGGCCCAGCGCGCAACGTCAGCGCAACCCCAGCACCGCCCGCGCCCCGGCCCGAAAGCGCCGGCTCAGATCCAGCCGCGTCCCGTCATGCAGCACCACCTCCGCCCCACCCTTGAACATCGGATGCACCTCGCGAACCCGCGCCAGGTTGACCAAGGTGCCGCGGTGGATGCGCAGGAACTGGGCGGGGTCGAGTTGCGCCAGCACGTGGCGCAAGGTGTCACGGTGCAGGTAGCGGACGGGGCCGACGTGGATGTGCAGGTAGTTGCCGTCGGCGCGGATCCAGTCGATGTCGTCGACGGCGAGGACGCGGATGTGTTCGCCGTGGCGCACGCTGAGGCGTTGCGCGTAGCCCCCGGCGGCCGCGCTTTCGAGCGCCGGGCCGGCGGTGGCGTGCAGGCCTTGCCAGTGCTGGTTGACGCGCGCCATGGCCTGGTCGAAGCGGGCTTGTTCGATCGGCTTGAGCACGTAGTCCAGCGCCATCGCGTCGAACGCGCGCAGCGCGTGTTCGGCGAAGGCGGTGGCGAACACCACCAGCGGCAGGCGGTCGGGGGCGAGTTCGTCGAGCAGTTCGAAGCCGTCCATGCCGGGCATCTGGATGTCGAGGAACAGCAGGTCGGGACGCAGCACGCGCACGGCCTGCATCGCCTCGGCGGCGTTGCCGCATTCGCCGACGATTTCCACTTCGTCGTGGCTGGCCAGCGCCTGGCGCAGGGCGAGGCGCGCCAGCACTTCGTCGTCGACCAGCACGGTGCGCAGGCGCGGCGTGCTCATGCGGCGTGCTCGGTGTACGGCAGGCGCACTTCGGCGCGGGTGCCGCCGCCGGGAATCGCGCTGAGTTCGAGCTGCGCCGCGTCGCCGAACAGCATGCGCAGGCGCGAGCGCGTGTTGCCCAGGCCGATGCCTTCGGCCGTGCCCGCCGGTGGCAGGCCGAGGCCGTCGTCGTCCACGCGCAGCTGCAGGTGGTCGCCGTCGCGGCGGGTGGAAATGCGCAGGACGCCGGCGCCGGGCTTGTCCTGCAGGCCGTGGCGCAACGCGTTCTCCACCAGCGGTTGCAGGATCAGGTTCGGCACGGCCGCGGCCAGCGTGTCATCGTCCACGTCGAGCTCGGTGCTGAGCCGGTCCTGGAAACGCACTTGCTGGATGCCGAGGTAGCAGGCGAGGAATTCCAGCTCGCGCGACAGCGGCACCTGCGGCGCGTGGCGCTCTTCCAGGGTGAGCCGCAGGAAGTCGCTCAAGCGGGCGATCATCAGCCGCGCCTGCAGCGGGTCGGCCAGTGCCAGCGCGGAGATCGCGTTGAGCGTGTTGAACAGGAAGTGCGGCTGCAGCTGCATGCGCAGCGCCTGCAGTTGCGCCTGCGCCAGCTGGGTCTCCAGCTGCGTGCGGCGCAACCGCTCGTCGCGCAGGTGGCGGCGCGATTCCATCCCGCGCAACACCACCAGGATCACCCAGTAGGTGAGCACGGCCAGGTGGAAACTGTAGGCGAACTCCATGCGGATGTACGCGGCCAGCGTGTGCACCTCCATCCGCCCGGGGCCGCTGAGGTTCCAGAACAGCACCAGGTGGGCGAGCAGTTGCAGCAGCGCCACGCCCAGGCTGGCCGGCACCTGCGCGGCGAAGAAGCGGCGCCAGCTGTGCCCAGCGGTCTGCCGGCCCAGCCAGCCGACCAGCGGCACCAGCGCCATCCACAACCAGAAGTTGGAAAGGTTCCAGCTGAGCGCGCGCAGCCAGTTCGGCGGATAGCCTTCGCTGATCGATGACAGCCCGCCGCTCAGCGCATAGGACAGCGCCAGCCCGGTCCAGAAGGTGAGCGCCAGTGCGTGTTTCTTCCAGCGGGTGGACTCGTGCCTCATGCGATGCTCCCGCGCGTCAGTCGATGGGTGACACGTCAGGACGGCAGTGTGCCGCCGTGGCGCGGGATGGAACAGTGCTGGACGATCGACGCGTGCAGCGCGCCCTATCGCGCGTCGCGATGACAGCGGCATCGCCGCGGTGACCTGCGGGGTGCTGGTGCCGTGGAGTCGGCGGGATTCATCGTCCGCTGTCAGGCGCCGGATCATCAGCGAACCTCACCACCGTGTTGCTGCCGGGCCATTCGTGGTGCCGGACGATGTCGCCGTCGGCGGGACGCCACGGCTTGCCCAGTCGGGCGATGTCGTCGTAGCGGCCCAGCCGTTCGAACCTGCGGATTTCGAACGGCAGGCCTTCGCCGCCCAGCGGAGAGCTCGCGTCGGCGACGTGAAAGTGCAGGTGCGGGCCGGTGGATTCGCCGGAGAAGCCCAGCGCTGCGATGACCTGGCCCGTACGCACGCGCTCGCCCACGGCGACGCGGATGCTGCCCTTGCGCAGGTGCTCGTAGAACGCGTAGCGGCCGTCGGCAAGCTGCAGGGCCACGTAGTTGCCCGCATCGTCCTCCGGGGCGTGATGCGTGCGCTGCGAGATGCGCGACGGTTCGTCCATGCCGTCTCGCACCGCCGCCACGCGTGCATCCGCTACCGCCAGAACGTCGGCGCCGTGGCCGTACCATGCCTGCGCCAGGTCGGCGTCGCCGGTGGCGAAGCGGCCGTATTCGTCCAGCTTCACCCAGTCGATGGCGAAGCGGCCGGGCAGGCGGGCGTGGCCGTCGACGCGGTAGAACACGCGCCGGTGGCCGCGCGGCCAGTCCGCGTGGTGGATCGCGGCCCACGGCCCGCCGCGCAGCGGTGGCGCCAGCAGCGATGGTCTGGTCCGCGGCAATGCCAGTGGAGCGCCGCTGCTCCGAGATGTGCCGTGTGCCCCGGCAACGCGATAGCTCACGCGGTGACGGAGGGCATCGATGCCTTGGTGTCCCGGCAGGGAAACATCGATGAACAGCACCACCTGCTGGCCGGGCTCGATCATTGTTCCCGCGACTGGCAGCGAAGATTCCGGATCCGACGAGGGCGCTGGCACCGCGCCGAAGCGAGCGATGTGCTGATACAGCGTCTTGCCCGACAGTTTGGTGATGGGCCGTCCGTCGCGCCCGTCGCGCACGACAAATTCCTCGAGGGTGATGCGCTTGTCGGAGCGATTGGCCAGCAACACCTCATAGTCGAGCTGCCCATGACCTTCCACGCGCACCGGTGTGGGCGGTAGCGGAATCGTCAGGTCCAGCCCATCGCCAACCGTGGCGCCGTGTGCGCGGGAGGCGATGGCGCAGGCCGCGACCAGCACCAGGGCCAGCCAGGCCTTTGTCGCAAGGGTAGGTTTCATGGCTACGCTCGGTTCCTCGTCGTGACGCCGCCGCCGGAGTCGTGCAGGGTGACAGCGGCCGATGTCGTTGTCGCCGATACCGTGACGACCGGCGCCTTGGCGATGACAAGCGGTACGGCGGCGGTACGGGCGGCGTTCCGTGCAATGCCATGACCGCCGGGTGCCTCGTTTCATCCGCCTGTCACCGCATGGCGCGCCTTCGTCACCGCGATGATGCGGCAGATGCGCACGCGCCACACATTGGCCTGGCGGCATGTCGTCCGCGCAAAGAGGGTCGCAGCAATGCACAAACAACGCAGGTTTTCCGTGGCCGTGGCGTGTATCGCCGTGCTGGTGCTGGCCGTGAACTGGACCATTGCGGCGACCGTCGCCACCGCGACAGGCAGCGCAGAGGCAGAACATTCGAGGGCAGCGGTGATCGCGGTCGACCAGCACTGGCTGGAAGCCGAACTCGGTGGCGACACCGTCTGGCTCGATGGCCTGCTGTTGCCCGAGTACCGCTCGATCAGTGCCGACGGCTCGGTGCATGCGAAGGCCGCGATCATGGCGCACGCCGCCAGGAACCGCGGCAATGACGAGGAGCGGCGCAAGGTCGAGGCGTGGCTGAAGACGCACCCGTCGGGCCAGGACGTGGTGATCCACGGCGACACCGCGATCCTCACCTTCCACGACCCGAAGCAGGGCGCGGCCAGCGGTGTGCGTTCGTCCGACGTCTTCGTCTACGTGGACGGGCGCTGGCACGCGCTGTATTCCCAGCACAGCGCGGCTGCTGCCGGCTAGCGCAGGGAGTCTGCCCGCCGAAGATGGAAGCTGCTCACCGGTGGAATGCGTCGCCGTTCCATGCAGCGTAGAGGGCCGTTGCCCTCCGACTTCGGTGCTGCGCACCTGCGTGCCGGGCGAACGGCGGGACAAGCATCGAACCTCGGGCCTGCTCCGTTCGCGCAAGCAGGCCTACGCGGGAGTGGCCATGGATGGCCGCGGCAGCGAGAGCAGGCAAGTCGACGTGCCCGGCCTCACCAGGCGATGCGCTGGCGGTCGCGATAGAAGCCGCCGGTGAGTGGCGCGGGCAGGCAGGCGGCCCACACGATGCCTGCTGCGCCGTCGGCGACGGGGCGTCCGCCGGGGCCGCCCATGTCGGTGGCGATCCAGCCGGGACAGACTGCGTTGACCTGGATGCCGCTGCCGTCGAGTTCGCTCGCCAGCACGCGCGTGTACGCATTCAGCGCCGACTTGGAGACCCGATAGGCCGGGCAGTTGGCGCTGTCGGCGGTGCTGGCGCCGCAGCCGCTGGAGACGTTGACGATGCGGCCGTAACCGTGCCGGCGCATCAGCGGCAGCATCGCGCTGGACAGCCGCCAGCTGCCGAACAGATGGATGTCCATCGCGTCGCGCGCCGCGGCAATGTCGGCGGTGGCCGGCCGCACCGCGGGGTCATAGTGGGCCCCAGCGTTGTTGACCAGCACGTCCAGCCGGCCATAGGTGATCTCGATCCAGCGCGCCAGCGTGTCGATCTGATCCTGCTGGGTGACGTCGAGCTGCACCGCGACCACCTCGCCGGGTGCGCCGGCCAGCTTGCGCGCCGCATGCAGGCCCTTGTCGAGATCGCGCGCGCCCAGCAGCACGGTCATGCCGCGCTCGCTGAGCTGGCGCGCGACCTCGAAACCCAGGCCGCGATTGGCGCCGCTGACCAGCGCCACGCGGTAGACCGGCGTGGTCGCGGGCGCCGCCGGGGCGCGTCGGGCGGGCCGGCTCATGGGGCCGCGTCGCCCTTGGCCACGGCGCTGCACTGCTCGTCGCCGCAGGCCTGCCAGCCGCCGCCCAGCGACTTGTACAAGGCCACGGCGCGGGTGTTGATCGCCGCCTCGGCCTGGGCCAGGTCGTCTTCGGCGGCGAGCTCGGTGCGCTCGGCGTCGAGCAGTTCGAGGAAGCCGGTGGCGCCTTCCTGGTAGCGCACGCGGGCCAGGTCCGCGGCGCGCTTGCTCTGCGTGGCCTGCTCGATCAGGTGGTCGACGCGGATGCGCTGCTGGTTGAAACCGGTGACCGCGTTGTCGATGTCCTCGATCGCCTCCAGCACGCTGCGCTGGTAGTTCGCCTGTGCCGCATCGGCGCGCGCCTCGCTGGCGTGCAGGTTCGCGCGCACGCGCTGCACGTTGAGGCCTGACCAGCTGATGCTGGGCGCCAGTGACCACGCCCGCGTCGACGGGCTGCCGAAGTCATTGCTGCGCCCGGACAGGAAGCCGAGGAAGCCGCCCAGCGAGATGTGCGGGAAGAAATCCGCCTTGGCCACGCCGATCCGCGCGGTGGCGGCGGCGTATTCGCGTTCGGCCATCTGGACGTCCGGACGGCGCGACAGCACGTCGCCGGCGTCGCCGATCGGCAAGGTCGCGGCGATCGGCGTGAAGCTCTTCGGCGACACGTCGATGTCCAGCTCGCCCGGGCGCTCGCCCAGCAGCACGGCGAGGCGGTATTCGCTGGCGCTGGCCTGGGTCTGCAGCAGCGGCAGTTGCGCCTGCACCGCGCTGAGCCTGGCCTTGGCGCTGGCCACGTCCTGTTCCGCACCGGTGCCGACCTGCTGGCGCACCTCGGTGAGGTGCACGGTCTGGCGCTGGTTGTCGATGTCGCGGCGGGCGATGTCCAGCCGCAGCTGGCTGCCGCGCAGTTCGAAATAATTGCGCGCGACCTCGGCCAGCAGGCTGACCTGGGCATCGTGCAACGCGGCCTCGCTGGCGCCGAGATCGGCGCCGGCCGCTTCCACCGAGCGACGCACGCCGCCGAACAGGTCCAGCTCCCACGACGCGTCGAAGCCGGCCTGGCAGGTCGTGGTGGTGATGCGCTGGTCGCTGAAGCCCGGCTGCTGGCCGCGGCTGCGGGTGTAGTTCACGCCGGTGTCGATGCTCGGCAACCGGTCGGACTTGGCACCACTGAGCAGCGCCCGCGATTCATGCAGGCGTGCCACCGCGATGCGCAAGTCGAGGTTGTTCGCCGCCGCGCGCTGGATCAAGGCATCCAGCGTCGGGTCATTGAACTGCTTCCACCACGCGGCCTGGAACTGCGCGTTGCTTTCCTGGGCGGCGTCGAGGCCCTGCAGTTGCGGCGCAGCAATTTTCGCGGCGTGGTAGTCGGGACCCACGCTGGCACAGCCAGCGAGGATCAGGGCCGCGCTGAGCGCGGCGATCTTCAGCATCGTTTTCATCAGTGGTTCTCCAGCGCCGGCAGCGCATGCGCCGCGGCGCGTTCGGCCGCGCGCGCCTCGCGGCGTTCGACCAGGGCGCGAATCAATACGTAGAACAGCGGCGTGTAGATCAGCCCGAAGATGGTGACGCCCAGCATGCCGGCGAACACTGCCACGCCCATCGCGTGACGCATCTCGGCACCGGCGCCGTGCGAGGTGACCAGCGGCACCACGCCCATGATGAAGGCGAACGAGGTCATCAGGATCGGGCGCAGTCGCAGCTTGGCCGCTTCCAGCACCGCCTCGTGGCGGCTCATGCCTTCATGCTGGCGTTCGCGGGCGAACTCCACGATCAGGATCGCGTTCTTGCACGCCAGTCCGACCAGGACGATCAAGCCGATCTGGGTGAAGATGTTGTTGTCGCCACCGCTGAGCCACACGCCGGCGATCGCGGACAGCAGCACCATCGGCACGATCAGGATCACCGCCAGCGGCAGCGACCAGCTTTCGTACAGCGACGACAGCACCAGGAACACCAGCAGCACGCACAACGGGAATACCAGGATCGCGGTGTTGCCGGCCAGGATCTGCTGGTAGGTCAGCTCGGTCCACTCGAAGCTGACGCCGTTCGGCAGGTTGTCCTTCGCCAGTTTTTCCATCGCCGCCTGCGCCTGGCCCGAGCTGAAGCCCGGCGCCGGGCCGCCGTTGATCTCGGCGGTGGCGTAGCCGTTGTAATGCTGCACGCGGTCCGGGCCGGCGCCCTGCTGCACGGTGACGAACGAACCCAGCGGCACCATCTGGCCCTGCGCGTTGCGCGTCTTCAGCTGCAGGATGTCCTGCGGCGTGTGGCGGAACGCCGGGTCGGCCGACACATTGACCTGGTAGGTGCGGCCGAAGCGGTTGAAGTCGTTGACGTAGAGCGAGCCCATGTACGCCTGCATCGTCTGGTACACGTCGCCAAGGTTCACGCCTTCGGCCTTGGCCTTCTCGCGGTTCACGTCGGCGTCCACCTGGGGCACGCTGACCTGGAAGCTGGAGAACAGCCCGGCCAGTGCCGGATCCTTGCGGCTGGCGGCGATCAGGTTCTGGGTCTGCTTGTACAGCTCGTCGAAGCCGCGGTCGCTGCGATCCTCGATCTGCAGGCGGAAGCCGCCGATCGTGCCCAGCCCCATCACCGGCGGCGGCGGGAACACGGCGATGTACGCGTCCTGGATCGAGGCGAACTTCTGGTTCAGCGCGCCGGCGATCGCACCGGCCGACAGCGAAGCGTCGCGGCGTTCCTCGAACGGCTTCAGCGTGACGAACACGATGCCGGAGTTGGTCGAGTTGGTGAAGCCGTTGATCGACAGGCCGGGGAAGGCCACGGCATGTTCGACGCCCGGCTGCTTCAGCGCGATCGCGCCCATCCGCTGGATCACGTCCTCGGAGCGGTCCAGCGAAGCCGCGTCGGGCAGCTGCGCGAACGCCACCAGGTACTGCTTGTCCTGGCCCGGCACGAAACCGGTCGGCACGTGCGAGAAGCCGAACCAGGTCAGCGCGATCAGGCCGGCGTAGATCACCAGGGCCAGCTTGCCCTTGCCGACGATGCGCTTGACGCCGCCCACGTAGCGCTCCGAACCGCGATGGAAGATGCGGTTGAACGGACGGAACAGCCAGCCGAAGGCGCGGTCGATGCCGAGGGTGAGGCGATCCTTGGGCGCGTCGTGGCCCTTCAGCAGCACGGCGGCCAGCGCCGGGCTCAGGGTCAGCGAGTTGAACGCGGAGATCACCGTGGAGATCGCGATGGTCAGCGCGAACTGGCGATAGAACTGGCCGGTCAGGCCGCTGACGAAGGCGGTCGGGATGAACACCGCGCACAGTACCAGGGCGGTGGCCACGATCGGCCCGGTGACCTCGTGCATCGCCTTGCGCGTCGCGTTGCGCGGTGTTTCGCCCAGTTCGATATGCCGCTCGACGTTCTCCACCACCACGATCGCGTCATCGACCACGATGCCGATTGCCAATACCAGTCCGAACAGACTCAGCGCGTTGAGCGAGAAGCCGGCCAGGTACATCACCGCGAACGTGCCGATCAGCGACACCGGCACCGCCACCAGCGGGATGATCGAGGCGCGCCAGGTCTGCAGGAACAGGATCACCACCAGCACCACCAGCAGGATCGCTTCCAGCAGCGTGTGCGCCACCGCCTCGATCGAGCCGCGCACGAACACGGTCGGGTCATAGACGATCGAGTAATCCACTCCCTGCGGGAACTCTTTCTTCAGCTGCGCCATGGTGGTGCGCACTTCGTCGGAGATCTGGATCGCGTTCGAGCCGGGCCGCGCGAAGATCGGCAGCGCCACCGCGGGCTTGTTGTCGAGCAGGCTGCGCAGCGCGTAGTTGTTCGAGCCCAGGTCGATCTTCGCCACGTCGCTCAGATGGGTGACGCCACCGTTCGCGTCGGTGCGCACGATGATGTTGCGGAAGTCGTCCTCGCTGACCAGCCGGCCGCGCGTGTTGATGTTGAGCTGGAACGCGGAGTTGGACGGACCGGGCGGCGCATTCAGCGCACCGGCGGCGACCTGCACGTTCTGCTCGCGGATCGCGTTGATCACGTCACCGGTGGTGAGCGAGCGCTGCGCCAGCTTCTGCGGGTCCAGCCACACGCGCATCGAGTATTCGCCGGCGCCGAAGATCTGCACGTCGCCGACGCCGTCGAGCCGGCCCAGCACGTCCTTCACGTGCAGGCGCGCGTAGTTCGACAGGTACAGCATGTCGTAACGCTGGTCGGGCGAGGTGAGATGCACCACCATCGTGAGGTCGGGCGAACTCTTCTGCGTGGTCACGCCGAGTCGCTGCACTTCCTCCGGCAGCTTCGGCAGCGCCTGCGCCACGCGGTTCTGCACGTCGACCTGGGCGGTGTTGAGGTCGGTGCCCAGCGCGAACGTCACGGTCAGGGTGAGCGCGCCGTCACTGGTCGCCTGCGAGGAGGTGTACAGCATGCCCTCCACGCCGTTGATCTGTTCCTCCAGCGGCGTGGCGACGGTTTCGGCGATCACCTTGGGGTTCGCGCCGGGATAGGCGGCACGCACCACCACGGTGGGCGGCACCACTTCGGGGTACTCGCTGATCGGCAGCTGGAACACCGCGATGGAGCCGGTGATCACGAACAGCAACGACAGCACGGCGGCCATGATCGGCCGGTCGACGAAGAATTGGGCGATGTTTTTCATGCAAAGAGTCCTCGACGAAGCCGTTTCGCGGCTTCGGTCTTCTTTTGCTCCTCCCCCTGCGCAGCAGGGGGAGGTGGGGAGGGGGTAACGCTTTTGCTCTTGGCTTCTTGGCTGGCTGGAGGGCTTCACCCCTCCCCAACCCTCCCCTGCTGCACGTCCCGCAAGGGGACTTCCTTCGGTCGCAGGGGAGGGAGCGCGTCGTCAGCCTTGCGGTCGTTTCGGCGCAGCCGCGGCGGCCAGCTCCACGTCCTGTTTCGGTGCGGTGGCGCCACGCTCGACCAGCGCCTTGTCCGCCGCTTCCAGCCGGTAGCTCATCGCCACCTTCTGCGGATTGACCTCGACGCCGGGGCGCACGCGCTGCAAGCCGTTGACCACCACCAGGTCGCTCGGCTGCACGCCGCTGTCGATCACGCGCAGGCCGTGGAACAAGGCACCGGTGTCCACCTTGCGGTATTGCACCTTGTGCTCCTTGTCGACCACGTAGACGAACTGGTTGCCGAGGTCGGTGCCGATGGCGCGGTCATCCACCAGCACGCGCGACTTCGCCTGGCCGCTCTGCAGCTGCACGCGGGCGTACAGGCCGGGCGTGTACAGGCCGTCGGCGTTGTCGAACACCGCGCGCAGGCGCATCGTGCCGGAGCCGGTGTGCAGCTGGTTGTCGACGAAGTCCAAGCGACCCTCATGCGGGTAACCGGATTCGTCGGCCAGGCCCATCGCCGCCTCGATCCGCGCGTTGTGGCCGGCCTGCTTCGCGTCGGCGCGCAGGTGGTCGAGCTTCAGCCAGGTCTGCTCGTCGACGTCGAAGTAGACATAGACCGGGTTTACCGAGACCACGCTGGTCAGCACGTCGTTGCTGGTGACCAGGTTGCCGGGAGTGACGCGGGCGTTGCTGACGCGGCCGTCGATCGGCGAGCGCACCTTGGTGAAGTCCAGGTTCAGCCGCGCCGCGGCCAGGGCGGCGGTGGCCGCACCGAGCTGGGCCCGCGCGCTTTGCGCGGTGGTGTCCTGACGATCGGCTTCCTGCTTCGCGATCGCGTGCTGGGCCAGCAGCATTTCGGCGCGGCGCTGGTTGGTCTGCGCCAGGTTCAGTTCGGCCTTCGCCTGCGCCTGGTTGGCGACCAGCCGGTCGACCTCGGCCTGGTACGGGCGGGCGTCGAGCTGGAACAGCACGTCGCCCTTGTGCACCAGCGCGCCTTCCTGGAAGTGCACCGACTCGACGAAGCCGCCGACCCGCGGCTGCACCTGCACCGTGTTGACTGCTTCCAGCCGGCCGGTGAAGTCGGCGCTGTCACTGACCTTGCGGGTCAGCGCCTGGGCCACGGTGACTTCGGGCGGCGGACCGCCGGCGGGGGTCTGCGCCTGGCTGTCGGTGCCGTGCAGCAGCACCCAGCTGCCCAGCACGGTGACGGCGATCAGGGGGACCAGCATCCATTGTTTTTTCATCTTGCGCTCCCAACACCTTGGTTGCCGGGCAGGGGTTCCCGGCGAGGGTCGAGAGAATAGGTGTACTTTCCGGTATAGAAAACCCGGTTCTTGCGCATTACACTCGTGCGTCCCAGTCACGAATCGACGAGGAATTGAAGCAATGGAAGACTTTTCCGCCATATCGACCTTCGTCCGCGTGGTCGAGGCCAAGAGTTTCGCCGCCGCCGCCAGCCAGCTGGGCATGACCCCTTCCGGCGTCAGCCGGGCGGTTTCCCGGCTGGAAACCCAGCTCGGCGCGCGGTTGTTGTTCCGCTCCACTCGATCTCTGCGTCTGACCGACGATGGAGCCTCGTTCCATGCACGTTGCAAGGAGATCCTCGCCGACCTGTCCGAGGCTACCGAGGCGCTGGGGCATGCGCGCAGCCATCCGGTGGGCAAGTTGCGGGTCGCCACGCATTCGGCGATTGGCCGTGCCGCGCTGATCCCGAACCTGGCCGAGTTCGAGCAGCGCTACCCGGACATCCGGCTCGAACTGGCGATGTGCGACTACCACTTCGACCTCAACGAGGAAGGCTACGACTGCGCGATCCGCATGGGCGAGCTGGCCGATTCCAACCTGATTGCGCGCAAGCTCGGCTATTTCAACAACGTGCTGTGCGCCTCGCCCGCGTACCTGCGCAAGTACGGCGCGCCGCAGAACATCGAGGAGCTCAAGCAGCATCGCTGCATCAACTACGTCTATCCGAGCAGCGGCAAGCCGTACCAGTGGCAGTTCGACACGCCGGGCGGACGGGTTGCGCTGGACATCGACGCGCACATGCTGATCAACGACGGCGAGTCGGTGATCCAGGCCGCCGTGGCCGGGCTCGGCATCATCCAGATCCCGCACTGCCTGGCGGCCAGTGCGCTGGCCAAGGGTCAGCTGGAGATCGTCATGGCCGACACGATCTCGACCGGCTCGCCGGTGTGGATCGTCTACCCGCAGAAGCGTCATCTTTCCGCGCGGGTGCAGGCGTTCATCGGCTGGATCAGCGAGCTGTTCGAACGAACCAGCAAGCCGCAATGCCAGCTCGCCGGGTTGCCGGGGAAGCTGTCGCGGGTGCAGCCGCGTGAGCGCGAGACGCTGGCGATCAGCGAAAGGGCGGCCTGAGGCCAGCGACTTCCCGGCCTGCGACGTCGGCCAGGTTGCCGTCCATGGCGAAGTTGTCCATGTGCAAAAATCCGCGCATCCGATGGATGCGCGGACTCCGGTGCGGGCTTACCAGCTGAAGCCGACGCCAGCCGACGCGCTGTGTTCGCTGCCCGCGATGGCACCGGCAAAGGAGACACTGGCGCGGTTGCCGATCGCGCGGCGATAGCCCACCGCGATCGCCTGCTGGCCACCTTGCATGCCGACACCGACGCCCAGATTGTTGGCGCCGCCCAGGCCGGACGTATTCGCCGCCAGTCCGGCGTACGCCGCGCCGGTGGCACCGATCCGGTCGATCCGACGATCCTGCTGGCGGAAGCGCTGGTCGACCTGGTTGCGCAGGTTGTCGAGGTCCGCGCCCATGGTGGCAAAGCGCTGGTCGGTATAGGCGTTGGCGGCGCTCAGCGTCTGCTTGTTGACCTCACTGACGTAGCTCTTCGCCGCTTCAATGGCGATCTGCGACTGTTCCTCGACGTAGCTGTGCATCTCGTCAACCGACCCGCCGCCGCTGCCGGCCGGGCCCTCCGGGCCGGTATCGCCGGTATCGCCCTTGTCTCCCTTTGGCCCGTTCGCACCATCGGTACCGGCGAGACCATCGATGCCATCCTTGCCGTCGATGCCATCGTTACCGTCGACACCATCCTTGCCATCGGCGCCAGCCAGGCCATCAGTGCCGTCCTTGCCGTCGACACCGTCCTTGCCATCGGCGCCGGCCAGGCCATCAGCGCCGTCCTTGCCGTCGACACCGTCCTTGCCATCAGCGCCAGCCAGGCCATCAGCGCCGTCCTTGCCATCGACACCGTCCTTGCCATCAGCGCCGGCCAGGCCATCAGCGCCGTCCTTGCCGTCGACACCGTCCTTGCCATCGGCGCCGGCCAGTCCATCGGCGCCATCCTTGCCATCAATCCCGTTGATGCCGTCAACACCATCGACACCGTTCACGCCATCCTTGCCGTCGATGCCATCCCGGCCGTCCTTGCCGTCCGCACCGGCGGCACCGGTGTCACCCTTCGGGCCGGGGATGCCGACACCGCTGGCGACCTTGCTGTAGAGATCGGTGAGCTTGCCGTCGACGGCGGCGAAGGCGGCGCCAACATCGCTGTAGTTGCTGCCCTGGATTCCATAGCTCGGCATGGTGAACACCCCGCCCGCATAGCTGGCGCCGCCACCCAGCGCATTGGCAAACGGATACAGCTGCGACAGGTTCACCGCGTCGGTGTCCATGCTGCCGGCCAGCACGTTGACGATCTGCCGCTCGTTGCCGGCCGAACCGACCGAGACCGTGTTGGCGCGATCGGCGATCGAGCCGGCACCCAGGGCGACCGCGTTGTCGACGCTGGCGCGCGCATCGCTGCCGATGGCGGTGGACTGGTCGCCGCTGGCCATGCTGGAAGCACCCAGCGCCAGCGAGCGCTCGCCCAGCGCCAGCGGACCGCCCCAGATCAGCGCGTTGACCACGGCGTTGCGTTGCTCCGGCGTCACCGTAACGCCGTCGATGCTGATCAGGTAGCTGTACAGGTCGTAGACGTTGCTCGGGTCGTAAGCCGGGTCGACCTCGACCGCCATGCCGCCGATCGAGGTCAGCCGACCCACGCCGTCGTACACGAATTGACGATTGCCCACCGAGGTCAGCCGGTGCGAGAAGTCCGTGGTGCTCGGCACATACGTGCCGCCGCCGCCCACCGCGGTGGCACCGTTGCCGACCGCTGCGCCACCGCTGCCCGCGGCGACGCTGTCCGCGCCCAGCGCCACGTTGCCCCAGCCCAGTGCGCTGGCGTGTTCGCCGTTGCCCTGGTTGCCGTGCCCGATGGCCACGGCGTACTCGCCGCTGGTGCTGTTGAATGAGCCGATGGCGTTGCTGTAGAGGGCATTGGTGTTGTTGTTGTCGCCGATGGCATTGCTCTGGCGGCTGTGGGTCTGGTTGCTGTCGCCGATGGCGTTGCTGAAGTCATCCCAGGTGCGGTTGTTCGATCCGAACGCGTTGCTGCCATAGCCGCCGGCAAGGTTGAGCAGGCCGACCGCGTTGCTGGACTCGTCGGCACGGTTGCCGGTACCCAGCGCACTGGCGCTCCCGCCTCTGACCTGGTTGCCGGAGCCGATGGCGTTGCTGTTGTAAGCCACGCTGTCGGTGCGGTTGCCGGTGCCAATCGCATTGCTGTACGAGCCTGACGCGTAGTTGGTGTTGCCCATCGCCACGCTGCCGTCGCCGTAGGTGTTGCTGTCGAAGCCGACGGCGACGCTGTTCTCCGTGGTGGCGCTGGCTTGCACGCCGATGGCGGTGGCGTTGAGCGCTATGGCGCGTACGTGATTGCCGAGGGCCACCGCGTTTTCGCCGCTGGCGGTACTGCTGATGCCGAACGCCGCCCCGAAGTCTGCGGAAACATGTACACCGTTGCCGACGGCCACGGCCGTGTTGCCAACGCTGTAGGTCATCTCCGAATAGACGTCGGTGAACCCATCGCCGTCCAGATCCACGTCCCTGGCATACGCGCCATCGCCATCGGCATCGAACCAGCCGCCGATGGCGAGGCTCTTGTCGCTAGCGGCATAGCTGTTGAAACCCATGGCTGTGCTGTTCTGGCCGTCGGTCAAGTTGGAGTAGCCCACGGCGCTGCTGAAATTACCATGGGCGGAGTTATGCGAGCCGATGGCACTGCTGGATTCGTCATAAGCGAAGGAAAAGGAGCCAATCGCATTGCTGTTGGTGCCGTTGGCGGTATTCGATGCACCTATGGCGCTGGCATATTCGCCCTTGACGGTGTTCCCGACAC
The DNA here is from genome assembly GCF_001428465.1 of Rhodanobacter sp. Root179. NCBI lineage: Bacteria > Pseudomonadati > Pseudomonadota > Gammaproteobacteria > Lysobacterales > Rhodanobacteraceae > Rhodanobacter > Rhodanobacter sp. Root179. Next base: position 16,843 of record NZ_LMHR01000041.1, read on the forward strand.
CCAGGGCGGTGCTGAGTTCGCCGGAAGCCTTGTTGAGGACGCCAAAGCTGATCGCATACCTGCCCGAAGCACGATTGCCAAGACCGATGGCAACGGCCCGATCGCCATCGGCGTTGGTCATCTCCGAACTGGATTCATTGATGCCATCGAGGTCCAGATCCAGGTCGAGGCTGTAGGTGTCGTCGCCGAACAGATCTGCCCAGCCGCCGATGGCGATGCTGTAATCGCCGAAAGCGCCGCTCTGGAAACCCAAGGCCGTGCTGCCTTCACCACGGGCTTTGTTGTTGTAGCCGAAGACATTGCTGGATGTGCCCAGAGCGATGCTGCCAACGCCGAATACGCTGCTGTGGTCACCGCCAGCGCGCACGCCCAGGCCAACGGCCACGGCCTCATCACCGTCAGCGTGGGTCATTTCCGAGCTGGAATTGAAGAAGCCGTCCTGGTCCAGATCCTGGTTGTTGAAATGATTTCCATCCGAGTTGCGATCGAACCATCCACCCATGGACAGGCTGTGCTTGCCAAAGGCCGTGCCATACGAACCGAACACACTGCTGTAGTCGCCGCGGGCCCGGTTGTAGGTGCCGACCGCTGCGCTGAACTGCCCGCTGGCCTCGTTTCCATTGCCGATGCCCGTGCTGCGCGTACCGGATGCCTCGTTGTTGCTTCCCACCCCGGTGGAATAATTCCCCATCGCCTCATTGAAGTAGCCGACTGCCGTGCCGTAGTTGCCGATGGCCTGATTCAGGGCGCCCATCGCCGTGCTGTATTCGCCACTGGCATTGTTCGCAACACCGTATGCGCTGGAGGAGCCCCAGCAAGTGGTGTTGTCCGAGCCGGTTTCGGTGCCACTGCTGGTGCCTTTGGGCAAGCCGAACGGGGGGCTGACCATCGGCGTGCCATCCGGATTGACGCATGCCGCATCGGCGGCAAGTGCGCCCAGCGGCGTGCCCAGCAACAGCAACAGGCTCAGGACCAATGGGTGGCGCAGCAGTTGGCGGGTATGGCGAATTTTGTGGCTCTTCATGGAATCCCCCTTGAGTTGGATGCGCTCGCCCCCCGGGCGTGGCTTCATGGAGGTAATCGCCATCGGCGCGGGAAACCCGCCATCGCATTTTCGACACGGCCGAAACATCGAAAGGCTCTCCATGGCGTCATTTCCGCAAGAGCGCACAACTGTCGGGATTGAATTCATCCGGGTCAGGGAAGCGTTGGCCGTACCTGCGCATTTCGACGAGGGTTCTGATTGGCGACTCAGGCCGGCGCACACCCGATATCCGTCTTGCCGGCGCAGGCCGGCATGACGAGGGTGAAGTCATCGACGTTGGTGCGGCGGAGCTGCTACGCGATCTCGATGCCGTGCTCAGCCCAGTTCGCGCTGCAGCCAGGCGCGGGCGGTGGCCCAGTCGCGTTGCACGGTGCGCTCGGACAGGTTAAGCGCCTCGGCGGTTTCCTGTTCGCTGTAGCCGGCGAAGAAACGGCATTCGACGATCTCGGCCAGCCGCGGCGAGCGTTGGGCCAGATCCTGCAGCGCGTCGTTGACGGCCAGCACTTGTTCTTCGTTGGCGATGGCGACGTCGTGTTCGTCGGTCAACGGCACCCGTTGCAGGTCGCCGCCGCGCTTGAGCCGCATCTGCGCGCGCACCCGTTCGACCAGGATGCGCCGCATCGCGATCGCGGCCACCGCCAGGAAGTGGCCGCGGGTGCTGAAGCCGGGCGAGCTGGCCAGGCGCAGGTAAAGTTCGCTGACCAGCGCGGTGGTGGCCAGGGTGTCGCCGCCGGACAGCCGGCGGCGTTCGCGGTGGGCGCTGCGGCGCAGTTCCTCGTACAGCAGCGGGATCAACTCGCCGACCGCTTCGAGCATCGCCGGCGTGCGTCTTGCATCAAGCGTATCCGGCCTGCTTTCCACGATCGCGGATGACTCATCCATGTACGGCACCTGTCGTTCGAAGCGAAGCGCGCTGGTTCCGTCGAAACCCGGCCAAGTGGCTGACCGTACTGACAAACCGCAGCCATTGTGCGACAAACGAGCTGGTTTGGCATGTCGAGGGGATTTGCCGGACTTCCGCCGATGGCGGTTTTTGCCGCTGCACGGCGATTGCGATATCGACGGATCGAACATCGACGGCAGGCAGCGCGGCAGGGGGAGTGGCGTGGATCCGCAATCGAACAAGCTGCTGTGGGAACGCATCGAAACGCTGTTCCCCGACGTGCTGGCGTTGTCGCCGACGCGGCGGCCGGCGTTTCTCGATCGTCACTGCGCCGGCGCGCCGGCCTTGCGCGCCGAGCTGGAATCGCTGTTGCGCGCCGCCGAAGGCGAGTCCTGCCTGGACCGGCCACTGAACCTGGATGCATCCCCGGTCGCCGACCCGCCCGCGCCGCTGCATGCGGACGAACAGCTGGATGCATGGCGCATCGTGCGCCTGCTCGGCCGTGGCGGCATGGGCGAGGTTTACCTGGCCGAGCGGGTCGAAGGTGGTTTTGCGCAGACCGCCGCGATCAAGCGCCTGCGCGTGGACGCGATCGACCACGCCGAACGCTTCGATGCCGAACGCAACATCCTGGCCCAACTGGATCACCCCCACATCGCGCGCCTGCTCGGCGGCGGCATCAGCGCCGACGGTCGCGCCTGGATGGCGATGGAGTATGTCGAGGGCGAAAACCTCACCGAATATTGCCGCACGCATGCACTGGATCTGGCCGGACGGGTCGCGTTGTTCGAGCAGGTCTGCTCGGCGGTGGCCTATGCCCATGCGCACCTGGTGGTGCATCGCGACCTGAAGCCGTCGAACATCCTGGTCACCAGCGAGGGCCAGGCCAAGCTGCTGGACTTCGGCATCGCCAAGCTGCTCGATCACGGCGACGAAGCGCACCTCACCCGCACCGCGCCGCTGACCCCGGACCACGCCGCGCCCGAGCAACTCGAAGGCGGCGCGGCGACCACCGCGGTCGACATCTACACGCTGGGCGTGCTGCTGTACGAACTGCTGTGCGGACAGCGGCCGTGGGCGTCCGGCAGCACGCCGATCTCACTGGTGGTCGACCGCCTGCTGCGCGAGGAACCGCCGCCACCCAGCCGCGCCATCGGCGGCAAACGCACGGCGGCGGAGTTGAAGTCGTTGCGCGGCGACCTCGACGCGATCGTCCTGCGTTGCATGCGCAAGTCGCCGTGCAACCGCTACCCCACCGTGGACGCCTTGCGCGAGGACTTGCAGCGCTGGCGCCGGCACCATCCGGTGGAGGCCCGTCGCGGCGCCGCCGGTTATGCCTTGCGCCGCTGGTTGTGGCGGCACCGGCTCGGTCTGGCCGCGACTTGCGTGATATTTGCCGTGCTGCTGGCGGGTCTCGGCGCGGCCTTGTGGCAGGCGAACAAGGCGCAGCACCAGGCGTGGCGTGCCGAGCGGGTCAAGGATCTGGTGCTGACCGCCTTCCGCGAAAACGACCCGCTGTTGCGGCCGGACAACGACCCGCGCACGCCCGCGCAATTGATCGCCGTGGGCGTGGCCAGGGCCGACCAGCAACTGACCGGCGATCCGGATCTGCACGCCGAACTGCTGGATGATTTTGGCGAGATCCAGCTCAACCTGGGCGATCTCGAAGGCGGTCGCGCCACCTTGCAGCGCGCGCTGGCGCAGCGGCAGCAGCGCTATCGCGGCGACCACGTGCTGATCGCCGCAACCCTGCGCAAGCTGGCCTTCGCCTACCAGCTCGAAGGTCGCAACGACGACGTGCTGGCCACCACCAACCAGGCACTGGCGATGCTCGATCGCCTGGGCCAGAGCCAGTCGGTGGAGGCGGCCCGGCTCAAGATCAGCAAGGGTCTGGTGCTGATCACCCGCAAGCGGCGCACGGACGGACTGCAGATGCAGCGTGAGGCGCAGCAGGTGCTGGAGCAGAAGCTGGGCCGCAACGATCCGCTGACCGTGTTGGCGCTCTATCGCGTCGGCCAGGCGCTGGAGCAGTTGCGGCGCGATGCGGAGGCCGAAACGGTCATGCGCGACGCCGTGCAGCGGCTGGAAACATCCGTCGGCACCGATTCGGCGCAGCTGATCCGGCCACTGAACATGCTGGCCGACATCCTGCGGCGCACGGCGCCCGACCGGGCCGACGCCGTCTACGATCGCGCCATCGCGCTGACCCGCCGCTACTTCCCCGGGCGCAGCCAGCAGTTGTCCAGGCTGCTGAATACGCAGGCCAACATGCACCGCATGCAGAACCATCTGCCGCGGGCGGAGGCCTTGTTCAAAGAGGCCGAAGCCGCCCTGCTGCCCACGGCGACGGCGGAGCATGCGCAACTGCTGGCCAGTCGCGGGCAGATGTATCTGCAGATGGATCGGCTGGCCGAGGCGGAGCGCGACCTGCATCAATCCTTCCTGTTGCGCCGCGAAAGCCTGGGCGAGAACAGCGGGCTGACCTGGTACGGCGCCGCGCTGTGGGGTCGCGCGCTGCGCCGGTCGGGCCGGCTGGAGCAGGCCGAGCAGGTACAACGCGATGCGCTGAGCCGGTTGCAGCAGATCATGGGTGCGGACGCCTACCAGAACGTGCTGCTGCTGGATGCGCTGGTCGAGACCCTGGACGCGCGCGGCAAGCACGCCGAGGCGATCAGCCTGGCGCGTCGTTCGCTGACGCTGACCGGCAAGACGTATCCACCCATCCATGCGCTGGTCGCCGACCGCAACCAGCGACTGGCCAGCGCACTGGCCCATGCGCCGGGTGCCGAAGCTCACGCCGAGGCCACCACCCGCTGCGATCAGGCCATCGACATCTACCGGCAGACCGCGCCCTCGACCGCGGTATACCTCGATGTCCTGCTCAGCTGTGCCGAGGTGAACCTCGCCCTGAAAGACCGCGCCGGTGCCCACGGCAAACTGCAGCAGGCGCTGCCCTTGATCAAGGACGAACCGGCCGGCAGCCCGCAACGCAGGCGCGCCGACAAACTGCTGGCCGCCGTGGGTGAGCTGCGCTGAGAGGTCGTGAACTCTTCAACCTCGAAGCCCGACCAAGGATGGTCGGACGCGGATCGGGCACGAGTGCCTGATTCGCGTGAGCACGTCCGGGCATGTACCGGACGTGCGATGGAAGAAAACCACAGGAAGTGTTTTTCTTCACAGGCTCCGAGCCCGCTCAGGCGCCGGCCGGCACCAGCAACAACAGCGCCACGCCGAACGCGATGCGGTAGATAGCGAACGGGGTGAAGGTGTGTGCGCGGATGTAGCCGAGCAGCCACTTCACCGCGATGAACGCGACGATGGCCGAGACCACGAAGCCGACCAGCAGGGCGGTCCAGTCCTCGTGCACCGCGCCGCCGTCCTTGACCACCTTCAGCAGTTCGTAGCCGGTGGCCGCGTACATGGTGGGAATGCCGACCAGGAAGGCGAACTCGGTAGCCGCGGCGCGGTTGCTGGTGCCGAACAGCATCGCCGCGAAGATCGTCGCCGCCGAACGCGAGGTACCGGGGAAGATGCCGGCGATCATCTGCGCGATGCCGACCAGGATCGCCACGCGCCAGGTCACCTCGCTGCGTTCGGGCTGGCGCGCGGCCAGCCGTTCGGCGGCGATCATCCACAAGCCGCCGATCACCAGCGCCCACGCGATTGGGGTCACCTTCTCCGGCAGCTTGAAACCCAGCTTCACCGCGATGAAGCCGAGCACGGCGGTGATCGCGAAGGCGACGGCCAGCTTCAACAGGTAGTCGCGGTTGAGCGGATCGCGCCATTGCGTCAGCAGCTGCCAGATGCGCTTCCAGTAGATCAGCGTCACCGCCAGGATCGCGCCGGCCTGGATGCCGATGTTGAACAGGTCCGAGCGGGCGCCCAGCCCGAACTTCTCCGCGATCAGCAGGTGGCCGGTCGAGGAGATCGGCAGGAATTCGGTGATGCCTTCGATGATGCCGAGCAGGATGACGTGGAGCAGATCGATCACGGGTAAGTCCGTTGCGTGGATGGAGTGTGCCGGCCGGCAGCAGGCGCCATAGCTTACGGGTTTTGCCCCCCGCGGTGGCGCGCGGCCAGGGGGTGTCGGCATCGAACGCGCAGCGCACTGGAACGGTGCAAAGCCCGCGGGGCCGCACGTGCGACTGGTGCGAATGCTCCATGGCGGCGGCCCGGCTTCGGCCGGGATCGGGCTGCAGCAAGGCCTGCGCCCGCTGGCACGCGGCTTGCTGAAGCGGCTTGAGGGTCATGCGCAGCGCGACCCGATGAAGATGGATGGACGTCTGGACGTCCATCTGCCGCAAGCCACCAGCGCAAGGGGACGAGTTCATGAAGCGATACGGAATGGCAGTGCGGTTCTTCGCCGCGTCGTGCATGGCGTCGGCCATGGCGCCGGCGGCGGCCGGCGAGGCGCCGGCCAGCCAGTGGGTCGGCAATGCCGGCGTGGTCAGCGACTATCTGTTCCGCGGCGTCTCGCAGACCGACCGCAAGCCTGCGCTGCAGGCGGGCGCGGAGTTCGATCACGCCAGCGGCTGGTATGTTGGTGGCTGGGGCAGCAATGTGAGCTGGCTGTCCGATGGCTCGACCACGGCCGCGCCGGTGTCCAGCAGCGTGGAGCTGGATCTCTACGGCGGCTGGCGCGGCAACCTCGGCGGTGACTGGAGCGTCGACCTCGGTGCGTACCGCTACCAGTACCCGGGCAGCTACCCGGCGGGCTACACCCTGCCGAACACCAGCGAGCTGTACGCGGCGCTCGCCTGGAAAAGCCTGTCGCTGAAGTACTCCCACGCACTCACCAACCTGTTCGGCTATGCCGACAGCGAGCACAGCGGCTACGTGGACCTGTCGTGGAACCAGGAGTTCGCGCCGGGCTGGCAGCTCAACGCGCATGCCGGCCACCAGCAGGTGCGGAACGTGCCCGGCGCCTCATACAGCGACTGGAAGCTGGGCGTGACGCGCAACTTCGCCGGCCACTGGTCGCTGGCGTTGGGCTACTACGACACCAATGCACGCCGCTCCGTCTACACCAACGCACGCGGCCACTACCTGGGCCGCGCCACCACGGTGCTGAGCCTGGCCCGGTCGTTCTGAATCCCGCCACCCGGAGCTGTCCATGAAACTGATCACCAGCATCATCCGCCCGTACAAGCTCGACGAGGTCCGCGATGCGCTGGCGCGCGCTGGCGTGTCGGGCATCACGGTGACCGAGGTCCGCGGCTTCGGCCGCCAGAAGGGTCACACCGAGCTGTATCGGGGCGCCGAGTACGTCGTCGATTTCCTGCCCAAGCTCAAGGTCGAGGTGGTGGTGCCCGACGAACTGCTCGACGCCGTGCTGGAGGAAATCCAGCAGGCCGCGCGCACCGGCAACGTCGGCGACGGCAAGGTCTTCGTCACCGGCGTCGAGCAGGTGATCCGCATCCGCACCGGCGAGCTCGACGCCGATGCCCTCTGACCCGCACCGCGTGAGGTTTTCCATGAAAGAAATCAAGTTCCCCCGCGGCCTCGCCGCGGGCCTGGTGCTGGCCCTGCTCGCGCCGATGCTGCATGCCGAGGCCGCCGTGCCGGTGGTCGACAAGGGCGACGTGGCGTGGATGCTCACCTCCACCTTGCTGGTCCTGCTGATGACCGTGCCGGGGCTGGCGCTGTTCTACGGCGGCCTGGTGCGTTCGAAGAACGTGTTGTCGGTGCTGATGCAGGTGATGACGGTGTTCTCGCTGCTGCTGCTGTTGTGGGTGGCCTACGGCTACAGCCTCGCGTTCAGCGGCGGCGGCGCGCTGATCGGCAACTTCGACAAGCTGTTCCTGCACGGCGTCACGAAGGACACGCTGGCCGCCACCTTCAGCGCGGGCGTGGCGTTGCCGGAATACGTGTTCGTGGCGTTCCAGGCCACCTTCGCCGGCATCACCGGTGCGCTGATCGTGGGCTCGTTCGCCGAGCGCATGCGTTTTCGCGCGGTGCTGCTGTTCGCGGCGATCTGGTTCACCTTCGCCTACCTGCCGATCGCGCACATGGTCTGGTACGGACCGGACGGCTACCTGTTTGCGAAGGGCGCGCTGGATTTTGCCGGCGGCACGGTGGTGCACATCAACGCGGGCGTGGCCGGTCTGGTTGGCGCCTATCTGGTCGGCCCGCGACTGGGTTTCGGCCGCGAGCCGATGAAGCCGCACAACGTGACCTTCACCATGATCGGCGCGGCGCTGCTGTGGGTGGGCTGGTTCGGCTTCAACGCCGGCTCCAACCTGGAAGCGAACGCGGGCGCGGCGCTGGCCTTCATCAATACCTTGCTGGCCGCGGCGGCGGCGGTGCTGGCGTGGCTGGCGGTGGAGGCGATCATGCGCGGCCACGCCTCGATGGTCGGCGGCGCCTCCGGCGCGGTGGCCGGCCTGGTCGGCATCACCCCGGCCTGCGGCACGGTGGGTCCGATGGGTGCGGTCGTGATCGGGGCGCTGGCCAGTGTCTGCTGCGTGTGGGGCGTCACCGGCCTGAAGCGCCTGTTGCGGGCGGATGACGCGCTGGACGTGTTCGGCGTGCACGGCATCGGCGGCATCGTGGGCGCGCTGCTGACCGGCGTATTCACCGCACCGGCGCTGGGCGGCACCGGCGCGGCGGGTTTTTCGATCGCCCACCAGCTCGGCGTGCAGGCGCTGGGCGTGGGCATCACCGTGGCGTGGAGCGGGTTGGTCTCGGTACTGGCCTGGTTCGCGGTCAAGGCCGTGTTCGGCCTGCGCGTCCCCGGCGATGCCGAGCGCGAGGGGCTGGACATCACCACCCACGGCGAAAGCGCCTACGATGTCTGAGCTGGCCGGCCGGCCCGGATGAGTGTCAGTATTGGTGCAACAGCCCAAGGCCGTTGCACCAATACGTTGCATTCTGGTGCGCCCGGAATACCAGGAAAGCCCGCCAGGCCTTGTCCCGCAAGGATTCCGGCCATTGGCACGGGGCTTGCTCAAACCCGTCCATCATCCATCGCCGAGGTTGCTCCATGTCCGCCAACAAAGTGCTCGACCTGATCCAGGAACACGAGGTCGAGTTCGTCGACTTCCGTTTCGCCGACATGCTCGGCGTGCACCACCACGTCACCTTCCCGGCCCACGCGATCGACGAGTCGACGTTCGAGGACGGCAAGATGTTCGACGGTTCCTCGATCACCGGCTGGAAGGGCATCAACGAGTCGGACATGATCCTGCTGCCCGATCCGGACACCGCCCACCTCGATCCGTTCAGCGCGCACGTGCAGCTGATCCTGCACTGCGACGTGCTGGAGCCCAGCACCATGCAGGCCTACGGCCGCGATCCGCGCTCGATCGCCAAGCGCGGCGAAGCGTTCCTGAAATCCACCGGCATCGCCGATACCGCGTTCTTCGGGCCGGAGCCCGAGTTCTTCATCTTCGACTCGGTGCGCTGGCAGAACGACCCGGGCCGCGTGTTCTACGAGATCGGTTCCGAAGAGGCGGCGTGGTCGTCGCGCTACAAGTACGACGGCAGCAACACCGGCCACCGCCCGGGCGTGAAGGGCGGCTACTTCCCGGTCAGCCCGGTCGATTCGCTGGGCGACCTGCGCGCCGACATGTGCAAGGTGCTGGAGTCGCTCGGCCAGACCGTCGAAGTGCATCACCACGAAGTGGCGAACGCTGGCCAGTGCGAGATCGGCGTGAAGTTCAACACGCTGGTGAAGAAGGCCGACGAGCTGATGACGATGAAGTACGTCATCAAGAACGTGGCGCACCAGAACGGCAAGACCGTGACCTTCATGCCCAAGCCGCTGGTTGGCGACAACGGCAGCGGCATGCACGTGCACCAGTCGCTGGCCAAGAACGGCGAGAACCTGTTCGCCGGCGATCTCTACGGCGGCCTGTCGCAGACCGCGCTGTGGTACATCGGCGGCATCTTCAAGCACGCCCGCGCGATCAACGCGTTCGCCAACTCCACCACCAACAGCTACAAGCGCCTGGTGCCGGGCTTCGAGGCGCCGGTGATGCTGGCCTACTCGGCGCGCAACCGTTCGGCGAGCTGCCGCATCCCGTACGTGGCCAGCCCCAAGGGTCGCCGCATCGAGGTGCGTTTCCCCGATCCGATGAACTCCGGCTACCTGGTGTTCACCGCGCTGATGATGGCCGGCCTGGACGGCATCATCAACAAGATCGACCCGGGCGCGCCGGCCGACAAGGATCTGTACGACCTGCCGCCGGAAGAGGAGAAGAACATCCCGCAGGTCTGCTCCAGCCTCGACGCCGCGCTGGAAGCGCTGGACAAGGACCGCGAGTTCCTGAAGGCCGGCGGCGTGTTCACCGACGACTTCATCGACGCCTACATCGAGGTGAAGATGAAGGAAGTCACCAAGTACCGCGCCAGCACCCATCCGCTGGAATTCCAGATGTACTACTCGCTCTGAGCGAGGCTGGCGAGTGTCGAAAAAGCGGGCGCTGCGGCGCCCGTTTTTTTTGGAAACGAGTGGCTGCCCGCGACTGGCCGCCCGAGCCTCGCGACGCCGGAGTCGAACGGTCAGTAGCCCACCGTGAAGCGTCGCCGCGAGTGCTTCGGGGTTTCCAGTTCATCGACGAGGGCGATCGCATAGTCCTCCATCGAGATCCAGCTCTTGCCGTTCGCATCGCTGAGCAACTGGTCGGTACCGAGGCGGAACTTGCCGGTGCGCTCGCCGGGGACGAACTCGGCCGACGGCGACAGGAAGGTCCAATCCAGTTCGTGCTCGCCGCGCAAGGCATCGAGGAAGCGGCGGCCACCTTCGGCCTCCGGCCGATAGGCCGCGGGAAAGCCGGGCGCGTCGAGCAGCATGTGGCCCGGCGCCACCTCCAGCGTGGCGGCGCCGCCGACCACCAGCAGCCGCGTGACCCCGGCCTGTTTCACCGCGGCGAGCAACGCGGCAGCGTCGGTGCTGGCGAACTTCAGCGCACTGATCACCGCGTCGTGGCCGGCCAGCAGCGGCGCCAGTTGCGCGGGCTGGCCGGCATCGGCGTTCTTCAGCACCAGACCCGGCTGGCCGGCCAGCTTGCCGGTGTCGCGGGCGATGCCGGTGACGCGATGGCCACGGCGCAGCAGTTCGGCCAGCAGGCGCGAGCCGACGCGTCCGCTGACGCCAAGCAGGGCGATGTTCATGATGGTTTTCCTGTGCCGGCCATGCGCGGTTTGCCGATGGCGCCGCGTCGATGATCACGCGAGACTAACGCCGCCAATGTAAGCAATGCGTGGATGACGGACACAGATGGACGCCGCAATGCCAGACCGGAATAGTTCGCCCCGGATGCCGACCATCTTCTTCGGCCACGGCAATCCGATGAACGCGCTGCACGAGAACGACTGGAGTCGCGGCTGGGCCGCGATCGGCCAGCGCCTGCCGCGCCCGCGCGCGGTGCTGTCGGTGTCGGCGCACTGGTACCTGCCGGCCACCCTGCTCACCGCGATGGCCAGGCCGCCCACGATCCACGACTTCGGCGGCTTCCCGCGCGAACTGTTCGAGGTGCACTATCCGGCGCCGGGCGACCTCGACCTGGTGCATCGCGTGCGCGACCTGCTGCAGCCGCTGGACGTGGACGAGGACCGCTCATGGGGGCTGGACCACGGCACCTGGTCGGTGCTGCGCCACGTCTATCCCGACGCCGACGTGCCGGTGGTGCAGCTGTCCATCGATGAATCACAGCCGCCGGCGTTCCACTACGGCCTGGGCCGATTGCTGCGACCGCTGCGCGACGAAGGCATCCTGCTGATCGGCAGTGGCGACGTGGTGCACAACCTGCACGCCTATGCCTGGGGCCGCCACCCGGCCGAGCCGTTCGACTGGGCGCTGCGCTTCGAGGCGAAGGCGCGCGAGCTGATGCTGCAGGGTGACCATCACGCGCTGGTGGACTACCCCGCGCTGGGCCGCGATGCCGAACTGTCGATCCCCACGCCGGACCATTACCTGCCGTTGCTGTACGTGCTCGGCGCCAGCGACGAGGGCGACGCGGTGAGCTTCCCGGTCGAAGGCATGGACGGCGGCTCGATCTCGATGCTGAGCGTGCAGTTCGGCTGAGTCGTCCGCCGCAGGGATCAGTCGCCGGCCCCGTTCGCCAGCCACGCCCGCGCGGCCACCATCAGCGTCTGCACGCCGGTTTCCAGGGTCGGATGCAGCACCGGCAGGAAGCGGGGGTTGTGGTTGGTGGGGATCTCGTTGAGGCGATTTTCCGCCTTCGCCTTCGCGTAGGTTTCCGGGTCGGTGCCGCCGACGAACCAGAACACCGAGGGCGCGCCCCACTCGGCGCCGAACGAACCGAAGTCCTCGCTGGCCGAGGTCGGCCCGGTCTGGTGGATGCGTTCGGCGCCAAAGTGGCGGCGGAAGGCCTCGGCCACCGTGGTGGTCGCCGCCTCGTCGTTGCTCACCAGCGAATAATTGTCGAGCGGGGTGATCTCCGGTGGTCGCGGCGCGCCCGACGCCGCTGCCTCGGCGTTGACGATGCGGGTGATCGCGGCGAGCACGCGCGTGCGCACGCCCTCGTCGAAGGTGCGCACGTTGAGCTTGATGATGGCCTCGTCGGGAATCACGTTTTCCTTGGTGCCGGCCTGCAGCGAACCGATGGTGAGCACCGCCGCCTCGGTGGGCGCGAGCTCGCGCGCCACGATGGTCTGCAGCCGCAGCACGGTGGCCGCCGCCATCACCACCGGATCGATGCTCGCCTGCGGCATCGAGCCGTGCGCGCCGCGGCCGAACAGGCGGATCTGCAGGCTGTCGGCGGCCGAGGTGATCACCCCCTTGCGCCCGCCGATCGCGCCGGCCGGGCCGACCATCACGTGCTGGCCGAGCACCACGGCGGGTTTGGGAAAGCGCTGGAACAGGCCGTCGTCGATCATCGCCTGGGCGCCTTCGGCGGTCTCTTCCGCGGGCTGGAACACCGCCATCAAGGTGCCGCGCCACGTGTCCCGCGTCTGTGCCATCAAGGTGGTGGCGCCGACCAGCCAGACGACATGCATGTCGTGGCCGCAGGCGTGCATCACCGGCACGCTGTTGCCTGCGTGGTCCGTCGCCGTGAGCTTGCTTGCATAGGCCGCGCCGGTCGCCTCCTCGACGGGCAGCGCATCCATGTCCGCACGCAACATCACCACCGGCCCGTCGCCGTTGCGCAGCAAGCCGACCACGCCGGTCTTGCCGACGCCGGTGGTCACTTCATAACCGGCCTTGCGCAACTGCTCGGCGGCCAGGCCCGCGGTGCGGGTCTCCTGCATCGAGAGTTCGGGATGCGCGTGGATGTCGGTGTACAGCGCTTCCAGTTGCGGCAGCAGGTCCTGCAGGTTGCCGGGCAGGGATTCGGTGGCAGGTGTCGTCGGTTTCTCGTTCATGGCCCGGGTTCCTTGGTCGATCGTTGAAAGCTACTCCACGGTGATCCTTCGCAGGTGAGGGCGGCACGCCCTGATCAATGGCATTGCACCAAAGCGGAACATTGTCCATGATGGTGCAATGAACGAGCTGGCGTGGCGAACGTGGGCGGAGCAGATGGCGACCGGGCTGGTGCTGGTCGATGCGGAGCTGCGCCTGCGCTGGGTCAATCCGGCGCTGACCGAATGGCTGGAGCTGGGCTTGCGCAGTCCGCTGGGGCAGCCGCTCGACGTGCTGCTGGGCGAGGCGCCGGAAGCCCTGGCGCAGGCAGCCAGGGTGCTGGCCGAGCAGCGGCCGACGCAGTGCCGCGGGGTACCGCTGACCGCGACCAACGGGCGCGAGATCCGGGCGGACATCGCGCTGCAGCCGTTCGACGACGGCCTGCTGCTGGAAGTGCATGCGCTGGCCGAACCCCCGGCGAGCAGTTCGCCGCTGTCGGCAACCCTGCGCGGTTTCGCCCACGAGGTGAAGAATCCGCTGGCCGGCCTGCGCGGTGCGGCGCAGCTGCTGCAGCGTCGGGTCGACAGTGACGACCTGCGCGCGCTGGCCGGGCTGATCATCGACGAGGCCGACCGGCTCGGCGTGCTGGCCAATCGCCTGCTGCATCACGACGGCGCGCCCCAGCTCGGCCCGGTCAACATCCATCGCTTGCTGGAACGCCTGTGCGATCTGTTGCAGGCGGAACCCGCACCGCCCCGGCTGTGTCACGACTACGACCCCAGCGTGCCCGATCTGCTGGGCGACGCCGATCGCCTGCAACAGCTGCTGCTGAACCTGGCCCGCAACGCGATGGAAGCCGGCGCGCAGACGCTGACCCTGCGTACGCGGATCGAACACGGCCTGCGCGTCGGCGAGCGGATGCTGCGCATGGCCTTGCGCGTGGACGTGATCGACGACGGCGCCGGCGTGCCCGCGGCGCTGCGCGACACCTTGTTCCAGCCGCTGGTCTCCGGCCGCGCCGACGGCACCGGCCTGGGCCTGGCCCTGTCGCGCGAGATCGCCCACGAACACGGCGGCGAACTGCGTTGCGCCAGCCGCCCCGGCCACACCGTGTTCTCGCTGTACCTGCCGCTGGAGCGCGCCCATGACTGACCCGCGCGCACGCGCTCCGCTCCCTCCCCTGCGCAGCAGGGGAGGGTTGGGGTGGGGTCGGCCCTTGATCTTCCCCGCCCGCCCGAGCAAAACCA
>NZ_LMHR01000042.1:0-31439 GCF_001428465.1 Rhodanobacter sp. Root179
TTCGCCATTCGCGAAGGCGGCCGCACCGTCGGCGCCGGCGTGGTGGCCAAGGTCATCAAGTAAGAAAAAGCGGGGAACGGGGAACGGAGCGAGCCAAAGCCGCGTTCCCCGTTCCCCGGCACCTGTAAGCCAGTAACCCGATCGGCAAGGCGGTGATCTCCGGATCGCGCTACACCCCCTTCACTTGTCGAAGTTTTGTCGGTATACTTGGCAGCTCACTCGTCAGCCAGACATGTTTTGGCTGACCTACCGCGAAATGAGACACAGGATGTGTTTCGAGTTCGCTGGCCGTGGATCGGCCCTCGCAAGTCGACGTGATGACAGGGCAAATCCTGTCGACACGTCATTTTGCGCGAGATTCGGATTGTGCCAGGCGAGCGTTCCGTTGCTCGCCTGGCGTTTTTCAGAGGGGTCATGCAGTTCACCGCGCGACGCCGATGCAGTGGCAAAAGGTAGTGCGGGGCGGTGAGAAGCCGCTTCGTTTCACATTACGTTCTTTAGACAACAGGACACGGTTATGGCGAACCAGAAGATTCGGATTCGGCTGAAAGCGTACGATCATCGACTGATCGACCGCTCCGCCAGCGAGATCGTCGAGACGGCAAAGCGCACGGGTGCCACGGTACTCGGCCCGATTCCGCTTCCGACCAAGATCGAGCGTTACACCATTCTGACGTCGCCGCACGTCGACAAGGATGCACGCGACCAGTACGAGACCCGTACCCACAAGCGTGTGCTCGACATCGTCGACCCGAACGACAAGACCGTGGACGCGCTCATGAAGCTTGATCTCGCCGCTGGCGTCGATGTTCAGATCAAGCTCGGTTGAGCGACAGACAGGATACGAATATGAGTATCGGATTGGTTGGCCGCAAATGCGGCATGAGCCGGCTCTTCACTGAAGATGGCCGCTCGATTCCGGTGACGCTGATCGAAGCGACGCCGAACCGGGTGACCCAGCTGAAGACGGACGATAACGATGGCTACAGCGCCGTCCAGGTTTCCGCGGGCAGCAAGCGCGCAAACCTCCTGACGCAGCCGCTGAAGGGTCACTACGCGAAGGCGAAGGTCGAGCCGGGTCGTGGCTTGTGGGAATTCCGCGTGTCTGCCGATGACCTCGGCAAGTACGAAGTGGGCGCCGAGATCAAGGCTGACGACGTGTTCACCGTTGGCCAGATCGTCGATGTCGCCGGCGTGTCGAAGGGCAAGGGCTTCCAGGGCACGATCAAGCGCTGGAACTTCAAGATGGGTGATGCCACCCACGGTAACTCGCTGTCGCATCGCGCGCCGGGCTCCATCGGCCAGCGCCAGACCCCGGGCCGCGTGTTCCCGGGCAAGAAGATGTCCGGCCACATGGGTGCGGTCAACCGCACGCAGCAGGGTCTGGAAGTGGTCAAGGTCGACGCCGAGCGTCATCTGATTGCGGTGAAGGGCGCGGTGCCGGGTGCAACCGGTGGCGACGTCATCATCCGCCCGACGACGAAGAGCTGAGGAGAGACGCCATGGAACTCAATGTTATTGGCGCCAAGCCGCTCAGCGTGTCGGACGAAGTGTTCGGCGGCGAGTACAAGAAGGCACTGGTCCACCAGGTCGTGATCGCCTACCAGGCGGCCGGTCGTGCAGGTACCCAGTCGCAGCTGTCGCGCGGCCAGATGTCCGGCACCACCAAGAAGTTCAAGAAGCAGAAGGGCGGTGGCGCCCGTCACGGCGACTATCGCGCTCCGATCTTTGTCGGCGGCGGTCGTGCGTTCGCGGCAAAGCCCCGCAGCTACGAGCAGAAGGTCAACCGCAAGGCCTACCGCGTCGCGATTCGCTCGATCTTCTCCGAGCTGGCCCGTCAGGGTCGCCTGAAGGTCGTCGAGAGCTTCGGCGTCGAGTCCCCGAAGACCTCGTTGATGGTTGCCAAGCTGGCCGAGCTGGAAGTTTCCGGTCGCGTGCTGCTGGTGTCCGAAGACGCCTCCGAGGCAGTGTTCCTGGCTGCCCGCAACATCCCCTACATCCATGTGCTGGATGTGATGGGTCTGAACCCGGTCAGCCTGGTCGGTTCCGACCATGTGGTGATGACGGTTGACGCCGTGAAGAAGGTCGAGGAGTGGCTGGCATGAACAACGAACGCATTCTCGACACGCTGCGCGCGCCGCACATCTCCGAGAAATCGGCGCGTCTCGCCGAACACAACCAGTACGTATTCGTGGTCGCCCCCACGGCAACCAAGGCCGATGTCCGTTCTGCCGTGGAGAAGCTGTTCGACGTCAAGGTCGAACAGGTGAACCTCGTCAACACCAAGGGCAAGGTCAAAGCCTTTCGTCAACGCGCTGGCAGCCGCCAGGGCAAGCGCAAGGCCTACGTGCGTCTTGCCGATGGCCAGACCATCGACGTCGCCGCCAAGGCCTGAGCCAGGAGTTCTGTGAGATGGCACTAATCAACCACAAGCCGACCTCGCCGGGTCGTCGCGACGCAGTCAGCGTCAAGACGGAAGGCCTGTACAAGGGCGCGCCGTACGCGGCGTTGACCGAGTCACAGTCCCGCACCGGCGGCCGCAACCACCACGGTCGCATCACCGTGCGTCATCGTGGCGGCGGTCACAAGCAGCATTACCGCATCATCGACTTCAAGCGCGACAAGGAAGGCATCGCCGCCCGCGTCGAGCGCATCGAATACGATCCGAACCGCACCGCGCACATCGCGTTGCTGTGCTACGCCGACGGCGAGCGTCGTTACATCATCGCGCCGAAGGGCGTGCAGGTGGACGATCGCCTGGTGTCCGGTCGTGACGCGCCGATCAAGGCTGGCAACTGCCTGCAGCTGCGCAACATCCCGATGGGCAGCACCATTCACTGCATCGAACTGCGTCCGGGCAAGGGCGCGCAGATCGCCCGCAGCGCCGGCGCCTCCGTGCAGCTGGTGGCCCGTGAGTCCGGCTACGCCACGTTGCGTCTTCGCTCCGGCGAGATGCGTCGCGTCTCGGTCGATTGCCGCGCCACCATCGGTGAAGTCGGCAACGGCGAGCACAGCCTGAAGAAGCTCGGCAAGGCCGGCGCCAAGCGCTGGCTGGGTATTCGCCCGACCGTTCGCGGTGTGGTGATGAACCCGGTCGACCATCCGCACGGTGGTGGTGAAGGCAAGACCTCCGGCGGTCGTCATCCGGTCAGCCCGTGGGGCACGCCGGCCAAGGGTTACAAGACCCGTAACAACAAGCGCACGCAGCAGTTCATCGTGCGTCGTCGTACCAAGTAACAGGAAGCCGACATGCCTCGCTCTTTGAAGAAAGGTCCGTTCGTCGACCTTCACCTCGTAAAGAAGGTGGAAGCTGCGGTTTCCGCCAACAACAAGCGCCCGATCAAGACCTGGTCGCGTCGCTCGATGATCCTGCCGGAAATGGTCGGCTTGACCATCGCCATCCACAACGGCCGTCAGCACGTGCCCGTCCTGATCAACGAGAACATGGTCGGGCACAAGCTCGGCGAGTTCGCGGTGACCCGCACGTTCAAAGGCCATGTCGGCGACAAGAAGGGCAAGTGATGAGCACTGAAGCCAAAGCGATCCTGCGCGGCGCCCGCATTTCGGCGCAAAAGGCACGCCTGGTGGCTGATCTCGTCCGCGGGCTTCCCGTGGGCCGGGCCAGCGACGTGCTCACCTATACCAACAAGAAGGCCGCACACCTTGTCCGCAAGGTGCTGCTGTCGGCCGTCGCCAACGCCGAGAACAATCTCGGCGCCGACGTCGACGAGCTGAAAGTGGCCAGCATCTTCGTCGACGAAGGTCCGGCGATGAAGCGCATGTATGCCCGCGCCAAAGGCCGCGGTTCGCGCATTCTCAAGCGCACCAGCCACATCACTGTGGTTGTTGGTAACTGACCGGGGACATAGACGATGGGTCATAAAGTTCATCCCACCGGTATCCGCCTCGGCATTGCCAAGGACTGGAACTCGAAGTGGTACGCCAACAAGGGCGATTACGCGAAGTATCTCGTGGCCGACATCAAGGTCCGCGACATGCTGAAGAAGAAGCTGGCTGCCGCCGGCATCTCGAAGATCCAGATCGAGCGTCCGGCCAAGACCGCACGCGTGACGATCCACACCGCCCGTCCGGGCGTGGTGATCGGCAAGAAGGGCGAGGATATCGAGAAGCTGCGCAAGGAAGTCAGCGACATGATGGGCGTTCCGACGCACATCAACGTCAATGAAGTGCGCAAGCCCGAGCTGGACGCGCAGCTGGTTGCCGAGTCGATCGCGCAGCAGCTGGAGCGTCGCATCATGTTCCGCCGCGCGATGAAGCGCTCGGTCGGCAACGCGATGCGCCTGGGCGCCCTGGGCATCAAGATCAACGTTTCCGGTCGTCTGAACGGTGCCGAGATCGCCCGTTCCGAGTGGGCTCGCGAAGGTCGGGTGCCGCTGCACACGCTGCGCGCCGACATCGACTACGGCACGGCCGAGGCGAAAACCACCTACGGCATCATCGGCATCAAGGTCTGGGTCTACAAGGGCGAGATCTTCGATCTGGCCGCTGCCAGCCAGGAGTCGAAGGACGAGCCGTCGCAGCCGCGCCGCGAAGGTGGCGAAGGTCGTCGTAACGATTCGCGTCGCGAGGCCGGTGACGGCCGCCGCGAGCGGTCTGCGAAGTAAGGAGAGTTGCCATGTTGCAACCTAAGCGAACCAAATACCGCAAGCAGTTCAAGGGCCGCAACGACGGTCTGGCTCAGTGCTCCAACCTCGTCAGCTTTGGCGAGTACGGCCTGAAGGCGACGACCCACGGTGCGCTCACCGCGCGCCAGATCGAAGCCGCCCGTCGTTGCATCACCCGCTTCGTCAAGCGTGGCGGCAAGTTGTGGATCCGTGTGTTCCCCGACAAGCCGATCACCAAGAAGCCCATCGAAGTCCGCATGGGCGCCGGCAAGGGCAGCGTCGAGTTCTGGGTCGCTCCGATCCAGCCTGGTCGCATGCTTTACGAGATCGAGGGCGTCGACGAGACGACGGCACGCGAGGCGTTCCGCCTGGCCGCCGCCAAGCTCTCGGTGCAGACCCAGTTTGTGACCCGGGCGGTGATGTGATGGCCAGCAAAGATATCAACAACCAGTCGGCCGACGAGCTGAAGCAGCATCTGTTGGACCTGCGCAAGGAGCAGTTCAATCTGCGCATGCAGAAGGGTTCCGGCCAGCTTACCCAGCCGCACCAGCTGCGCCGCGTTCGGCGCGACATCGCCCGCACGAAGTTCGTGCTCGGCAGCAAGAAGTAAGGGACGGCCGACATGAGCGACAACCAGATTCAATCTGACAAGAAGCAGACGCGTACCCTCGAAGGTCGCGTCACCAGCAACAAGATGGACAAGACGGTTACCGTCCTGGTCGAGCGTCAGGAGCAGCATTGGCTGCTCGGCAAGATCATCCGCCGGTCGACCAAGCTGCATGCGCAGGACGACCTGGGTGCGAACGAGGGTGACCTCGTGCGTATCGCCGAGTGCCGTCCATTGTCCAAGACCAAACATCACCGCGTGGTCGAGATCATCACGCGCGCCAACGTCTAAGGGAGGGTGCAGACATGATCCAGATGCAAAGCACGCTTTCCGCAGCGGACAACAGCGGCGCGAAGGAATTGATGTGCATCAAGGTGCTCGGCGGCTCCAAGCGTCGTTACGCCGCGATCGGTGACGTCATCAAGGTCACCGTGAAGGATGCGATTCCCCGCGGCAAGGTCAAGAAGGGCGAGGTGTACAATGCCGTGGTGGTTCGCACCGCCAAGGGTGTCCGCCGTCCCGATGGTTCGCTGATCCGTTTCGACGGCAATGCAGCGGTCCTCCTCAACAACAAGCTCGAGCCGATCGGCACCCGTATTTTCGGGCCGGTCACCCGCGAGCTGCGCAGCGAGAAGTTCATGAAGATCGTCTCGCTTGCGCCCGAAGTGCTCTGAGCGGAGTCAAGATATGAACCGTATCCGCAAGGGTGATCAGGTCCTCGTGATCACCGGCAAGAACAAGGGTCAGCGCGGCGACGTGCTGCGTGTTGCAGGCGAGCGTGTATTCGTCTCCAACGTGAACCTGGTCAAGCGCCACACCAAGCCGAATCCGCAGGCCAATCAGGCCGGTGGCATCGTCGAGCGTGAGGCCTCGATCCATCTCTCCAATGTGCAGCTGTTCAACCCCGCCACGAACAAGGGTGAACGCGTCGGCACCAAAACGCTCGAAGATGGGCGCAAGGTCCGCGTGTTCCGTTCGAATGGCGAGGTCGTGGACGCGTAAGGAATCACGATCATGACCCGCCTCGAAAATTTCTACAAAGAGAAGGTAGTCGCCAAGCTCACCGAGCAGTTCGGCTACCAGAACGTGATGCAGGTTCCCCGCATCACCAAGATCACGCTGAACATGGGCGTGGGTGAAGCTGCCGGCAACAAGAAGATCCTGGAGAACGCCGTGGCCGACATGGCCAAGCTCTCGGGTCAGAAGCCGATCACGACCAAGGCCCGCGTTTCGGTGGCCTCGTTCAAGATCCGCGACGGCTGGCCGATCGGCTGCAAGGTCACCTTGCGTCGCGCCCAGATGTGGGAGTTCATGGATCGCCTGATCAACATCTCGCTGCCGCGCGTGCGCGACTTCCGTGGTGTCTCGGCGAAGGCCTTCGACGGCCGTGGCAACTACAACTTCGGCATCAAGGAACAGATCATCTTCCCTGAGATCGACTTCGACCAGGTTGACGCGCTGCGCGGCATGGATATCTCCATCGCCACCACCGCCAAGACCGACGAAGAGGCGAAAGCCCTGCTGGCAGCGTTCAGCTTCCCGTTCCGCAACTGATAGGCGTTATCCATGGCCAAGACATCAATGGTGAACCGCGATATCAAGCGGACCAAACTCGTCGAGAAGTTCGCCGCCAAGCGCGCCGAGCTGAAGGCGATCGTGCTGAGCCCCAAGGCCTCCTACGAGGAGAAGATGGAAGCTCAGACCAAGCTGCAGAAGCTGCCGCGCGATGCGAGTCCGGTGCGCCAGCGTACCCGTTGCGCGCTGACCGGTCGTCCGCGTGCGGTCTATGCGAAGTTCGGCCTGGGCCGCAACAAGCTGCGTGAAGCGACCATGCGCGGCGACGTGCCGGGTCTGCGCAAGGCCAGCTGGTAACCCAACAACGTTCCGCACTGGCGGGCGGGCAGATTGCCCGCCTCGTCGTGGTCGGCCGCAACGGTTGTTGCGGCTGCCGGATGCGACTACCGCATCGCTATTCGCCAAAACCTGAAATTGCTGTTATAGTCGGCGGTCTGCGCAACGCAGGCTGGCGTCTTGCCAGCTCACAATCTGATTGATTTCCGGTTTTATCGGATATCGGTGCACTCTGAAGGATGTTTTCATGAGCATGACTGATCCCATCGCCGATCTGTTCACGCGCGTCCGCAATGCCCAGGCCATGGGCAAGCCGACCGTGCGTATGCCGTCGTCGAAACTGAAGGTGGCGATCGCCGACCTTCTCAAGAACGAGGGCTACATCCTCGACGCCAAGACTTCCGCCGAGGAAGGCAAGCCGGTGCTCGAGATCAAGCTCAAGTATTTCGAGGGCCAGCCGGCCATCGAGCGCATTTCCCGTGTCAGCCGTTCCGGCCTGCGTGTATACCGCGGCAAGGACGAGCTGCCGAAGGTCCTCGGTGGCCTGGGTATCTCGATCATCTCGACTTCCGCTGGTCTGTTGACCGATGCGCAGGCCCGTGCCAAGGGTCTGGGCGGCGAAGTCATCGGCCAAG
Organism: Rhodanobacter sp. Root179; assembly: GCF_001428465.1. Lineage (NCBI taxonomy): Bacteria > Pseudomonadati > Pseudomonadota > Gammaproteobacteria > Lysobacterales > Rhodanobacteraceae > Rhodanobacter > Rhodanobacter sp. Root179. The sequence continues at coordinate 7,719 of NZ_LMHR01000042.1, forward strand.
TGGCATAAGGAGTCCTTCGATGTCACGTGTTGCCAAACAACCCATTTCCCTGCCGAAGGGCGTCGAGCTGACCGTCGGCAACGACCAGATCTCGGTGAAAGGCCCGAAGGGCACCCTGTCCGTGCATCACCTGCCGGGCGTCACCGTTGCAGTCGAAAACGGTGTGGCGAACATCAGCCTGGACGAGGGCGCCGACGACAAGTTCGGCGGTACCGCTCGTGCGCTGCTGGCCAACATGGTCACCGGTGTGTCCACCGGCTACGAGCGCAAGCTCGAGCTGGTCGGCGTCGGCTATCGCGTTTCCATGGCCGGCAAGTCGCTGAACCTGAGCCTGGGCTTCTCGCACCCGGTGGTCTTCGAGGCGCCGGAAGGCATCAGCATCGAAACCCCGACGCAGACCGAAGTCCTTATCAAGGGCGCGGACAAGCAGGTGGTGGGCCAAGTTGCTGCCAAGATTCGCGGTTTCCGTCCGCCGGAACCCTACAAGGGCAAGGGCGTGCGCTACTCCGGCGAGAAGATCACCCTGAAGGAAGCCAAGAAGGCATAAAGGCGCTGTCCCTGCGCGAAGACCGGCCATCCATGGCTGGACTCTTCACCAAGAGCAGTTACCAGCCATTTGCCGATCCGCTTTCGAGGAACTGAGAAATGAACAAGAACGAAAATCGCCTGCGCCGCGCCAAGTCCACGCGTTCGCACATCCGCAAGCTGGCCGTCGCCCGCCTGTCGGTGCATCGCACGGGCCAGCACATTTACGCCCAGGTGTTCGACGCCTCCGGCACGAACGTGGTGGCTGCCGCTTCCACCGTGCAGAAGTCGGTCTCCGAGGGGCTCAGGGGCACCAAGAATCTCACCGCCGCCGCGGCAGTGGGCAAGGCCGTCGCTGAGCGCGCCATGGCAGCGGGCATCGAGTCGGTCGCCTTCGACCGTTCGGGCTTCCGCTACCACGGTCGCATCAAGGCGCTGGCCGAAGCCGCCCGTGAGGCCGGTCTGAAGTTCTGAGTAGCACCGGGTCGGGTCATCCCGATTTCCACTGCGTCACCTACAACTCCAAGCGGCTCAGCCGCAAGCAAAGTCCCGGTATTCCGGGCACATGGAAAAGAACATGTCTTCTACCGATCGCGAAAATTCCGACGGCCTGCTGGAAAAGTTGATTGCCGTCAACCGTGTGGCCAAGACCGTCAAGGGCGGCCGCCAGATGAGCTTCACCGCACTGACTGTCGTCGGTGACGGCGAGGGCAAGGTGGGTTTTGGTTATGGCAAGGCGCGTGAAGTGCCGGTGGCCATTTCCAAGGCCATGGAGCGCGCCCGTCGCCAGATGGTCGACATCGAGCTGAACAACGGTACGTTGTGGTATGCCGTCAAGGCGAATCACGGCGCGGCCCGCGTCTACATGCAGCCGGCCTCCGAAGGTACCGGCGTGATCGCCGGCGGCGCCATGCGTGCCGTGCTGGAAGTGGTCGGCGTGAAGAACGTGCTGGCCAAGGCCGTGGGTTCGCGCAACCCGATCAACCTGGTGCGCGCGACCATCAAGGGCCTGCAGGCGGTCGCCTCGCCCAAGAAGATCGCCGCCAAGCGTGGCAAGACCCTGGATGAGGTGTTGGGTAATGGCTAAGAAGAACGAAACCGCCGCCGCCACGGTGCGCGTGCGCCTGGTCAAGGGCCTGCGCGGCGTGCAGGCTCGTCATCGCCTCAGCGTCAAGGCGCTGGGCCTGGGCAAGCTCAATGACGTCCGCGAGTTGAAGGACAGTCCGCAGGTTCGTGGCCTGATCAACACGGTCTACTACCTGGTCCGGGTCGAGGAGTAATCATCATGCGTTTGAATGACATCAAGCCGGCCGCCGGTTCCCGCAAGTCGCGTCTGCGCGTCGCTCGCGGTATCGGTTCGGGCATGGGCAAGACCGCCGGTCGCGGTCACAAGGGTCAGCATGCCCGCGCGGGCGGCACCCACAAGTTCGGTTTCGAAGGCGGCCAGATGCCGCTGAACCGCCGGATGCCGAAGATCGGTTTCCGTTCCAAGAAGCTGGTCGCGAGCCAGGAAGTGTTCCTGTACCAGCTGGCCAACCTCAAGGCTGACGTGATCGACGTCGTCGTGCTGCATCAGGCTGGCCTGATCAACAGCCGCGCGAAGCGGGTCAAGGTCGTCCTCAAGGGTGAAATCGGTCGCGCGGTGAAGTTGTCTGGTCTGCTGGCTACCGCCGGCGCCAAGGCAGCCATCGAGGCGGCCGGCGGCAGCGTGGAGTAAGGCCGGTGGCAGCAGCCAAGGGCAACGCACTCGGCAAGCTCGGCAAACTCACGGAGCTTCGCCAGCGCATCTTCTTCGTGATTGGTGCGCTGGTGGTGTTCCGGCTCGGTTCGTTCATTCCGGTTCCCGGCGTCAACCCCGAGGCGATGACCAGCCTGGTCAGCGGCAACGGCCTGATGGACATGTTCAACATGTTCTCGGGTGGTGCGCTGGCGCGGTTCTCGGTGTTTGCGCTGGGCGTGATCCCGTACATCTCGGCATCCATCGTGTTCCAGATGATGGGAGCGGTCGTGCCAAGCCTGCAGGCCTTGCGCAAGGAAGGCGAGTCCGGCAAGCGCAAGATGACCATGTACACGCGCTATGCGACGGTGGCGCTGGCGGCTTTCCAGTCGTTCGGCATCGCGGTGGCATTGCAGGGTCAGGTCGCGGCGGGCGGTGCTCCGGTCGTCTATACGCCTGGCTTCGGTTTCGTCCTGTCGTCGGTGGTGGGTCTGACCGCCGGCACGATGTTCCTGATGTGGCTGGGCGAGCAGATGACCGAGCGCGGTGTCGGCAACGGCATTTCGCTGCTGATCTTCGCCGGCATCGTGGCCGGTCTGCCAGGGGCGGTGGTGCATACCCTGGGCATGGCCAGCAACGGCGAGCTGTCGCTGATCAAGCTGTTGATGGTGTTCGGCCTGGCGCTGGCGGTGACTGCCTTCGTGGTGTTCATGGAGCGGGCGCAGCGGCGGATCACGGTGAACTACGCACGGCGGTCCGGTGGGCAGAAGGCCTACATGAACCAGAGCTCGAACCTGCCGCTGAAGATCAACATGTCGGGCGTGATCCCGCCGATCTTCGCCTCGAGTCTGCTGATGTTCCCGGCGACCGCGGTGAGCTGGTTCAGCACCGGTCAGCAGTCGCGCTGGGTGCAGGATCTGGTGCAGGCGCTGAGCCCTGGCAATCCGCTGTACGAAATCGTGTTTTCGGTACTGGTGATCGGTTTTGCGTTCTTCTACACCGCGATCGTTTTCAACGCGGACGAGACCGCCGACAACCTCAAGCGGTCGGGTGCCCTGATTCCGGGTATCCGCCCGGGCAAGGGAACGGCCAACTACATTGATGCGGTGATGACTCGTCTGACCGGTGTCGGTGCGTTGTATCTGGTACTGGTATGTCTGGTGCCGTCGTTCATGCAGAGCGCCTGGCATGTTCCGTTCTATTTCGGTGGCACGTCGCTGCTGATCGTGGTGGTGGTGGTGATGGACTTTACCTCTCAGGTGCAGGCGCACCTGGTCAGTCACCAGTACGAAAGTCTGCTCAAGAAGGCCAATCTTCGTCGCAACTAGTGGCTGCTGGTGTGGACGCGGTTTTGGTCAAAGGTAGGAAGCTGGCGGCGCCTCGGTGCCGCAGGGCTTTCCAGTCAGGGTAATTCAGGTTAAAATTGCGCGTTTACCGCGCACGAAACGCATCGGAGAAAGTACATCATGGCGCGCATCGCGGGTGTCAATTTGCCGGTCCAGAAGCATGTCTGGGTTGGTCTGCAGAGCATTTACGGTATCGGCCGCAGCCGAGCCAAACAGGTCTGCGTGGATGCTGGCGTGGTTCCGACCACCCAGATCAAGTCCCTCAGTGAAGGCGAGGTGGAGAAGATCCGCCACGAGATCGCCAAGTACACCGTCGAGGGCGATCTTCGCCGCGAGGTGGGCATGGCCATCAAGCGTCTGATGGACCTGGGTTGCTACCGTGGCTTGCGCCACCGTCGTGGCCTGCCGGTGCGCGGTCAGCGCACGCGTACCAACGCACGTACCCGCAAGGGTCCGCGTCGCGCGATCAAGAAGTAATTGAACAGTGCGATCATTCCTGATCGCGACGATCAAAAAGCGGCCTTGCATGGTCGCACTGATTACTAAGAGCCTCAAAAATTATGGCTAAGCCGGTTAAAACCAAGAAGAAGATCAAGCGCGTTGTCACGGATGCCGTGGCCCACGTGCAGGCCTCCTTCAACAACACCATCGTCACCATCACCGATCGCCAGGGCAATGCCTTGTCGTGGGCTACTGCCGGCGGCGCCGGTTTCCGTGGCTCGCGCAAGTCGACCCCGTTCGCAGCGCAGGTTGCCGCCGAGAAGGCTGGCCGCGCTGCCGGCGACTACGGCGTGAAGACGGTGGAAGTGCGCATCAAGGGCCCCGGCCCGGGCCGCGAGTCGGCGGTGCGTTCGCTGAACGCGTTGGGCTACAAGGTGCTCAACATCATCGACGTCACGCCGATTCCGCACAACGGCTGCCGTCCCCCCAAGAAGCGTCGAGTCTAAGGAGTAACCCATGGCCCGTTATCGTGGAGCTACCTGCAAACTCGCCCGTCGCGAGGGAGCGGATCTCAGTCTGAAGAGCCCGGCGCGCGCGCTGGATTCCAAGTGCAAGCTGGAAAACAAGCCCGGCCAGCATGGCGCGAACAAGCGCATGCGCATGTCCGACTATGCCGTGCAGCTGCGTGAGAAGCAGAAGGTCAAACGCATCTACGGCGTGCTTGAGCGCCAGTTCAGCAACTACTACACCAAGGCGTCGACGACCAAGGGCAACACCGGTGAAAACCTGTTGCGCCTGCTCGAGAGCCGCCTGGACAACGTCGTCTACCGCATGGGCTTCGCGGTCACCCGCGCCCAGGCCCGCCAGCTGGTTGCCCACAAGGCGATCCTGGTCAACGGCAAGAAGGTGAACATTCCTTCCTACCAGGTTCGTCCCGGCGACGCGATCGCGCTGACCGAGAAGGGTCGCACGCAGCTGCGTGTACAGGAAGCCGCGACCGTGTTCGACACCATGGATCTGCGTCCGATCTGGGTCGAAGTCGACGCCAAGAAGTTCGAAGGCACGTTCAAGTCGGTGCCGGATCGCGGTGATCTGCCGTCCGACATCAATGAAGCATTGATCGTCGAGCTTTACTCGAAGTAATTACCGGAGTTCTGCATGGCAGTTTCGTCAACTAGCGTGCTGCGGCCTCGTGGCCTCAGCGTCGAACAGCTCGGAGCCAACCGCGCCAAGGTGGTGGTCGAGCCGCTCGAGCGTGGCTTTGGCCATACCCTGGGCAACGCGCTGCGTCGCGTGCTGCTCTCCTCGATCCCTGGCAGCGCCATCGTCGAGGTTGAAATCGATGGCGTGCTGCACGAATACACCACCCTGGAAGGCCTGCAGGAGGACGTTATCGAAGTCCTGCTCAACCTGAAGGACGTGGCGATTCGCCAGCACACGGGTGATGAAGTCACCCTGACCCTGTCCAAGAAGGGCAAGGGCGTGGTCACGGCCGGCGACATCGTCGTCGACCACTCGGTGGAAATCATCAACCCCGAGCACGTGATCTGCCACCTGACCAAGGACATCGCGCTCAACATGCGCCTGAAGGTGCGTCGCGGCGTCGGCTACCAGCCGGCCAGCACGCGTCAGCATCCGGATGACGAGGCGCGCCCGATCGGTCGCCTGCAGCTGGATGCGTCGTTCGCGCCGGTGCTCCGCGTGGCTTACGAAGTGGACGCCGCTCGTGTCGAGCAGCGCACCAACCTCGACAAGCTGGTGCTGGACATCGAAACCAACGGCACCATCGGTGCGGAAGACGCGGTGCGCAAGGCCGCCGAGATCATCAACGACCAGCTGTCCGTGTTCGGTGACTTCTCGCGTCGCGAGAGCGCCACCGACAAGGCCGAGAAGAGCGGTTTCGATCCGCTGCTGCTGCGTCCGATCGACGATCTGGAGCTGACCGTGCGTTCGGCGAACTGCCTGAAGGCCGAGAGCATCTACTACATCGGCGACCTGGTGCAGAAGACCGAGGTCGAGTTGCTGAAGACGCCGAACCTGGGCAAGAAGTCGCTGACGGAAATCAAGGACGTGCTGGGCGGGCGTGGTCTCGCGCTGGGCATGAAGCTCGAGAACTGGCCGCCGCCGGGTCTGTCGCACGGCATGCAGTTGGGTTGATCGTCGAGTCGCGATCATTCGTGATCGCGAACGATGCCGGTGCACTGGCGAGGTCGAGTTTCGGCTCTCTCGCCAGACACCACCAGCGGCCGTCATGGTCGCGTTGTTTTTTTGGCGATCCCGTTTGATCGCCGGTCGTTGCGCTTGGCGAGCACGGTTCTGCCTGCTCCGCCGGTCGCCAGAGACGGTCGTCCATGACGACCGTGCTTTCGAACAAGAGCCCGGTTCAAAAAGGCTCCTCATAGCGGGTAACCGCGGGAATCCGGACATGCGTGCCGGCTTTTCATAACAACAGACCTTCAAGAGTATCCAGTCATGCGCCATCAAAAATCCGGACGCAAACTCAATCGCACCAGTTCGCATCGCGAAGCGATGTTCAAGAACATGGCGTCGTCGCTGATCAAGCACGAGCTGATCCGCACCACCCTGCCCAAGGCGAAGGAACTTCGTCGCGTGGCCGAGCCGCTGATCACGCTGGGCAAGGTCGATGGCGTCGCCAATCGTCGTCTCGCTTTCTCGCGCCTGCGCGACAAGGAAGCGGTCGGCAAGCTGTTTGTCGAGCTGGGACCGCGCTACAAGGAGCGTCCCGGTGGTTACCTGCGCATCCTCAAGTGCGGCTTCCGCGCCGGCGACAACGCGCCGATGGCGTATGTCGAGCTGGTCGGCCGTCCTCAGGTCGAGGCCGTCGACGCCGAGTAAGTCGCCTCGGCTGAGCAGCCGTGGCATGCAAAGTGAAAACCCGGCCGGGCAACCCGCCGGGTTTTTTTGTGCGATACGGCCGGGCGCGGGATCGCGCTTTTCCGCCAAATGCCGGGATGGGCTGACAGCGCCCCGGCGAACCGGTAATGTCACGGGTTCCGCAACGCAACAATCCGTCATGAATCCATTCCGCTGGTCGTATCGCGTCACTTTCTTCGTCGGCTTCCTGGTCTGCGCGGCGCTGCTGGCGTTCGCCCTGTACGCCGAGTACGGGCTGGGCATGACGCCGTGCCCGTTGTGCATCTTCCAGCGCATCGCCTTCCTGATGATGGCCTTGTTCTTCCTGCTGGGCGCCATCCACGCGCCGAAGGGCAGGGGGCGCTGGGTGTATACGGGACTGGTGCTGGCGGGCGCCGTGGGCGGCATCGTCACCGCCGGCCGCCATCTGTGGCTGCAGAGCCTGCCTGCCGACCAGGTGCCTTCCTGCGGCCCCGGCCTGGGTTACATGCTGGACGCGTTCCCGTTCGCGAAGATGCTGAAGCTGGTGTTCACCGGTTCCGGCGAGTGCGCCAAGGTGGAACCGATCCTGGGCTTGCCGATGCCGGCCTGGACCCTGTTGTGGTTCGCGTTGCTGGCCGTGTTGGCGGTCGTCGCCACCCGTCGGGTGACGTCGTCCAGGTGAATGCTCTTGTCGCCGCCGAAGGCCATGCCATGAATCCCGTCGTGTCTGATGTCCACATCCCGGATCACTGGGCCCCCGATTCCTGGCAGCGGCGCGTGGCCCTGCAGCAGCCGCAGTACGACGACGCGGCCGAGCTGGCCGCTGCCGGCGCCCACCTCGCGCAGTTGCCGCCGCTGGTCACCTCGTGGGAGGTGCTGGCGCTGAAGCAGTCGCTGGCCGAGGCGCAGGAAGGCCAACGCTTCCTGCTGCAGGGCGGTGATTGCGCGGAGAGCTTCGCCGACTGCACCAGTCCGGTGATCTCGAACCGGCTGAAAGTGCTGCTGCAGATGAGCCTGGTGCTGGTGCACGGCTTGAAGAAACCGGTGTTGCGCGTGGGTCGCTTTGCCGGCCAGTACGCCAAGCCGCGTTCGACCGACATGGAAACCCGCGACGGCGTGAGCCTGCCGAGTTTCCGCGGCGACGTGGTCAACGGTCCGGAATTCACCGTCGCGGCGCGTCGGCCTGATCCGCAGCGACTGATCACGGCGCATGCGCATTCGGCGCTGACCATGAACTTCGTGCGCGCCCTGATCGACGGCGGCTTCGCCGATCTGCACCACCCGGAATACTGGGATCTGGCCTGGGTCGAGCATTCGCCGCTGGCAGCCGAGTATCGGCAGATGGTCGCCGGCATCGGCGATTCGCTGCGCTTCATGGAGACCCTGGCCGGTCCGATCGCTGGCTTCTCCAAGGTGGATTTCTTCACCTCGCACGAGGCGCTGCTGCTGCATTACGAGCAGGCCCTGACTCGCCAGGTGCCACGCCATCCCGGGTTCTTCAACCTGTCCACCCACTTCCCGTGGATCGGCATGCGCACCGCCGCACTGGATGGCGCCCACGTGGAGTATTTCCGCGGCATCCGCAATCCGGTCGCGGTCAAGGTCGGCCCCTCGGTGACCCCGGAGCAGTTGCTGCCGCTGATCGACGCGCTGAACCCGCACGACGAGCCGGGCCGGCTGACCCTGATCCATCGTATGGGCAACGCGAAGATCGCCGCCGCGCTGCCGCCGCTGCTGGAGGCGGTGAAGCGCGAAGGTCGTCGCGTGCTGTGGGTGGCCGATCCGATGCACGGCAACACCGAGAGCACCTCGAACGGCCACAAGACCCGGCGTTTCGACAACATCCGCGGCGAGCTGGAGCAGGCCTTCGACCTCCACGCGGCGGCCGGCACCCGGCTGGGCGGCGTGCACCTGGAGCTGACCGGCGAAGATGTCACCGAATGCATGGGCGGCGCCCGCGACCTGTCCGAGAGCGACCTCGATCGCGCCTACAAGTCGATGGTCGATCCGCGTCTGAACTACGAGCAGTCGCTGGAACTGGCCATGCTGATCGTGCGCAAGTCGGCCGGCTCCTCCGCGCACGCCGGCGCTTGAGCGCCTGACAGTTGTCATGGCGCGGAACTGGCAGTCCGCACTGATCGGTGCCTGCCAAACGCGCGAATAATGCCTCCAACGAACAGCGGAGGCGCGAGCGATGAGCGAATCCACGGGCACCACACCGCGAGTCGATCCCTGGACGCTGGCCGGCCTGGCGCTGTTGCTGTTGCCGCTGCTGACCATGGCGCACGAACTGGGCGGCCACGCGCTCACCTGCGTCGCCAGCGGGCATCTGCCCAGCCAGCTCGGCGCGTACTACATCGAATGTCCCGGCACCGGTCCGTGGGCCCATCGCCTGGTGGCGATGGCCGGCACTGGCATGGACGTGGTGCTGGCCGTGCTGGCGCTGCTCGGCTGGCATCGTGCGCGGCGGCCGCTGCCGCGGCTGGTGCTGTGGATCGTGTTCACGGTGAAGGGCATGGTGGCCGCCGGTTACTGGATGTTTTCCGGCGTCTCCAACCTGGGCGACTGGGGTCCGGCTGCCGGCGGCGGCATCGGTCCGCTGTCGTGGCCCTGGCTGTGGCGCGCAGTGATGTTCGCGATCGGTCTGGCCGTCTATATCGGAGTCGTGAAACAGTCGATCCGGATGTTGCGGGCGATGCTCGGTGGCGGCGAGGTCGCCGGCCGCACCCAGTGGCACATCGCCATGGCGATCTACCTGATCGGCGGCGTGTCGGCGGTGCTGGTCAGCCTGTTCAACCCGCTGGGCATCGTAATCACCCTGATGTCGGCGGTCGCCTCGTCGTTCGGCGGCACCGCGGGCCTGTTCAACGTCGCCTACGCGAAGCCCTGCAACGAGCCGCCGCGGGGATTCGTGATCGACCGGAGCTACGCCATCTTCGTGGCAGGCGTGCTGATGACGCTGGCCTTCGCGGCGGTGCTGGGGCCGACGGTCTACCTGCGCTGAGGGGGGATCAGTCCACCGTCTCCAGCGCCTGCTCCCGTTCGCCGACATGACCTTCGTCCGGCGGCGGGAAGTGGTACCACTGCGTGTGTGGCGAGGCCCGCCGGCACAACAGGCACTGGGTCATTTCCCAGTAGTGGCCGCAGCCGGGGCAGCAGCCCGCCGTCCAGAACGTGTTCCACAAGGTGCCGCAGCCCGAGCCGGGTTCGCGCGAGGTGCAGCACCATCGGCTGTCCGCCCGCGGCTCCCAGGCACAATGCGGACAGTGGATGTGCGGTTGGCGTTCCATCGGTCGCGACTCCGGCCGGCGCTTCAGCGGCCCGGCGGCACCGGCTTGCCGTCCACGGTGTCGAGGAACCGCGGCGGTTGCCAGGCTTGCGCGTGCTGCTCGAAGCCATAGGCGATCGCGATCAGCGTCGGCTCGCTCCACTTCGCGCCGAACAGCACGATGCCGACGGGCAGGCCATGGGCGAAGCCTGCCGGCACGGTGATCGACGGATAGCCCGAGACGGCCGCCGGCTGCGAGGCGCCGCCCACGGTCGGGTCGCCGCTGACGATGTGGTCACCCAGCACCGGATCGGTCATGAAGGCCGGCCCCCACGACGGCGCCAGCAGCGCGTCCAGATGTTGCGCCTGCAGCGCCGCATCGATGCCTTGCGGGCCGGACAGCCGCTTCGCCCTGGCCAGCGCATCCACGTATGCCTTGTCGCCGAGCGCGCCCTTCTTTTCCGCCTGTTCGAACAGCTCCTGGCCGAACCACGGCATCTCCTCGCTGGCGTGCGTGCGGTTGAACGCGATCAGGTCGGCCAGCGTCTTCACGCCGAGGCCTTGCCGGGTGGCGAGGTAGGCATTGATGTCGTGCTTGAAGTCGTACAGCAGCACGGTGATTTCCGGGGCGCCGAGCTCGGCCAGGTGCGGCAGCTTCACCGGGTCGACGATGATCGCGCCCTGCGCCTTCATCAACGCGATCGACTCTTCGAGCACGCGATCGGCATTCGGCTCGGCCCCGGCCAGCTGGCGCACCACGCCGATGCGCTTGCCCTTCAGTCCGTTCGGATCGAGGAACTTCGTGTAGTCGGTGGCGTGCCTGTCCGCGTCGCGGGTGGCCGGATCGCGCGGGTCGCTGCCGGCGATCACCGAGAGCAGGGCCGCGGCGTCGGCCACGTTGCGCGCCATCGGGCCGGCCGTGTCCTGGCGGTGGCTGATCGGCACGATGCCGCTGCGGCTGACCAGGCCCAGGGTCGGCTTGATGCCCACGATGCCGTTCATCGCCGCGGGGCAGATGATCGAACCGTCGGTCTCGCTGCCGATCGCCACCGTGGTCAGCCCGGCCGCCACCGCCGCCGCGGAGCCGGCGCTGGAACCGCAGGGATTGCGGTCGAGCACGTAGGGATTCTTGGTCTGCCCGCCGCGGGCGCTCCAGCCGCTGCTGGCGTGGTTGGAGCGGAAGTTCGCCCACTCGCTGAGGTTGGTCTTGCCCAGGATCAGCGCGCCGCTCTTGCGCAGCCGCTCGACCAGGCCGGCGTCTCGCGGCGCGGGCGCGCCGGCCAGCGCCAGCGAGCCGGCCGTGGTCAGCATGCGGTCGCCGGTGTCGATGTTGTCCTTGAGCAGTACCGGGATGCCGTACAGCGGGCCGCGCTTGTCATGAGCACCGCGGGCTGCGTCCAGCGTGCCGGCCAGTTGCAGCGCATCGGGATTGGTCTCGATCACCGCGTGCAGGCTCGGGCCGGCGCGGTCGATCCGTTCGATCCGTTGCAGCAACTGGCCCGTCAACTGGCGGCTGTCCAGCGTGCCGGCCTCCATGCGCTGCTGCAGCTGATCGATCGAGGCGTAGGCGGTGTCGGCGGGCGGCGCCGCCGGAACTTCTGCGGCCAGCGCCGGGCCGGCGAGCAGGGCGGTGACGAGCGCGGCGAGATGGACGGCTGAACGATTCACGGTAACCCCCGGTCTGGTGGAAGCGGCTGCTGTCGCAAGGCTGCAGCTTAGCGCCGCTGCGGCTTGGACGTCGCGGCGGCGCGCGTACAATGGGCGGATGACCAAGACCCGTCGCCCGCTCCGTCCCCGCTGGTTTGCCGTTGCCTCCCTGTTTGCATTCGCGCTGATCGGCGCCAGCGCCAGTCGCGCCGCCGACGCGCCGGCGATTCCCGACACCTTGCAGCAGCGCATCGCCGCCTGCACCAGCTGCCACGGCGTGCACGGCGAAGGCACCCCCGGCAGCGGCTACTTCCCGCGGCTGGCGGGCAAGCCGGCCGCGTATCTGGCGCGGCAGCTGCAGGACTTCCAGAACGGCCTGCGCAAGTACGCACCGATGGAATACACGGTGCGCCAGTTGCCGCCGGCGTACATCCGCGAGATCGCCGAATACTTCGCGGCGCAGCAGGTGCCGTACAGCCGCTCGCCGCTGCCACCGGTGTCGGCGGCGGCGCTGCAGCGTGGCGAGGAACTGATCGGCAAGGGTGACCCGGCCCGCAGGATTCCCGCCTGCAGCAGTTGCCACGGCAGCCAGCTGACCGGCGTGGAGCCGTCCACGCCCGGACTGGTCGGCTTACCGTATGACTACCTCAGCGCGCAACTGGGCTCGTGGCGCACGCATACCCGCTCCACCGTGGCGCCGGACTGCATGGCCACGGTGGCGAGCCGGCTCAGCGCCGCGGACATCACCGCGGTGGCCGCCGCGCTGGCCAGTCGCGAGCTGCCCGCCGACACCCATGCGCAGCCGGCCGGTTCGGTGACCCCGCCGCTGGCGTGCGGGGTGCTCGGCGCCACCGGGGACGACTCATGAAAGCGCTGCGTTGGCTGCTGCTGGCGGTCGTGCTGCTGATCGTGGCGCTGCTGGCCTGGTGGTGGTTCGGTGGCGGCCATGCGCCCACGCCGCGCTCGGCCAGCAAGGTTTCCGCGGCCACGCTGGCGGACCCGCAGTTGCTCGCGCAAGGCCGGTACCTGGCCATCGTCGGTGACTGCGCCGGCTGCCACACCGCCCAGGGTGGGGCGCCGCTGGCCGGCGGTCGGGTGATCGTCACGCCCTTTGGCGACATCCCGGCGCCGAACATCACGCCCGATCGCGAGACCGGCCTGGGCGAGTGGAGCTTCGAGGACTTCTGGCAGGCGCTGCACGCCGGCAAGGGTCGTCACGGCGAGCTGCTGTATCCGGCCTTCCCCTACACCTCGTATACCCATGTGAGTCGCGACGACGCGCTGGCGATGTTTGCCTGGTTGCAGTCGCTGCCGCCGGTGCACCAGCCCGACGGCAAGTCGTCGCTGGCCTTCCCGTACAGCGTGCGCAACAGCCTGAAGGCCTGGCGCGCGCTGTACTTCCGCGAAGGCGGGTACACGCCCGACCCGGCGCGATCGGCCGAGTGGAATCGTGGCGCCTACCTGGTGCAGGGACTGGGCCATTGCAACGAATGCCATGCGGCCCGCGACTCGCTGGGCGGCACGCCGGCGGACGTGCACCTCACCGGCGGCCAGATCCCGGTGCAGAACTGGTACGCGCCGGATCTGAGCACCCGCCGCCACGGTGGCCTGGAAGGCTGGAGCGCACAGGACATCGTCGACCTGCTGAAGAACGGGCAGTCGGCGAAAGGCGCAGCCTTCGGGCCGATGGCCGCGGTGGTTTCCGGCAGCACCCAGCACATGAGCGATGCCGACCTGCAGGCGATCGCCAGCTACCTGCAATCGCTGCCACCCCGCGCCGCGGCCGCGGAACAACCCGTGCTGTTCGATGCCAAGGCGCTGACCGAGCAGGGCGAGAAGGTCTACACGCAGCATTGCGCGGAATGCCACGGCAAGCGCGGCGAAGGTGTGGCCGGCATCTATCCGCCGCTGGACGGCAACTCCTCGGTGACCGAGCCCAGCGGCATCAACGCCACGCGGATGGTCCTGCTCGGCGGCTTTGCCCCGGCCACCACGGCGAACCCGCGGCCGTACTCGATGCCGCCGTTCGCGCAGCAATTGAGTGACCAGGAAGTGGCCGCCGTGGTGACCTACCTGCGCCGCAGCTGGAGCAACCAGGCTTCGATCGTGCGCGCCGAGCAGGTGCGGGCTTCGCGGCACACGCCCGTCGATTGACCGGCCGGCTCAACCGCCGGCGCGAGCCGCGCGGTAGTGCGCGGCCAAGGCCCGCCACGGCACGATGTCCCAGTGCCCGCGCGCCTGGCCGGACGGGGAGGGCAGCACGAACAGCCGGGTCTGGCCCAGGGTTTCCTCCTGCATGCCGTAGCTGACCGCGTGGCCGAGCGCGGCGCGTGCCGCGTTCTTGCTGGTGAAGGCGAGCAGGCGCGGGGCATGGCGTTCGATCCTGGCGCGCAGCGCCGGCACGTCGAAGGCATCGCGTGGCAGGTCGGCGTCGTTGCCGCTGTGGCGCTTGGCCAGGTCGGTGAGGCCGATGCCGTAGCCCGTCAGCAGCGGGAATTCGGCCGGTGCCAGCAGGCGGGGCGTCAGCCCGGCCTCGAACAGGGCGCGCCAGAACAGGTTGCCGGGGTGGGCGTAGTAGGCCCGTTCGGCGGCCGAGCGCCGGCCAGCCGCGGTGCCGCAGAACACCAGCGCCAGGCCCGCTTGCAGCAGGTCGGGCAGGATGGGATCAGTCCGTCGCGGCATGGTCGTCGAGCAGGAAGTCGGTGAACTGGAAGCGTTCGTCGCGCAGCACCGACTCGCCGCGGCGCAGCTTCAGCGGCTGGCGGAACAGCGGGCCGGCGTAACTGAGCGTGTGGAATTCGCCGCGCTCGCCGCAGGGATCGACCCCGGCCGGCAGCGCGTCGAGCAGGGCCGCGTCGTAGTCGCGGCCGCAGAAGGCGGCGTCCAGCTGCCGGGTGTCCACGCAGCACAGCGCGGCGCGATGGCCCTCGCTGACGAAGCGCCGCGACAGGGTCGCGGTGTCCTCGCCCCACAGCGGGAACACGGCGCGCCAGTTCTCGCGGCCCAGCTGGCGCACGCGGTAGTCGCGCACGTCCTCCAGGAACAGGTCGCCGAAGGCGCAGTGGCGGATGCCCGGCCAGCGCATGCGTGCCTCGACCAGCGCCTGCGCATGGGCCTGCTCGTAGGCCTCGTTGCTGCCGGGCCAGTCCAGCATCACCTCGAGCACCGGCAGCCCCAGCGCATCGGCCTGCGCCAGCAGCACTTCGCGCGGGGTGCCGTGCATGGCCACCCGCTGGTAGTTGCGGTTGAGCGTGGTCAGCAGCCCGACCAGCTGCCATTGCGAGTCCGCCCGCAACCGCTGCAGCGCCAGCAGGCAGTCCTTGCCGCCGCTCCAGGCCAGCAGAATGGGTGTCGTCATGCGTTCAGCTCCGGGGGAGGGCGGATGTCCATTTTGCGTCATCCGCGCCGGCAGGGCGGATTCCATGGCGTGGTTCATCGACAGCCCGCGGCCGCACCGCTATAAAGATGCTCTGTCCGGGGAGTATGCAGTGAGCGAAGAAATCCTGATCAACGTGACCCCGCGCGAAACGCGGGTCGGGGTGGTCGAGAACGGCATGTTGCAGGAAGTGCACGTCGAACGGGCATCGAAGCGGGGCTATGTCGGCAACATCTACAAGGGCCGCGTGCAGCGGGTGATGCCGGGCATGCAGGCGGTGTTCGTTGAGATCGGACTGGAGCGCGCGGCGTTCCTGCACGCCTCGGACATCGTGCGGCCCGCCGCGGCCGACGGCAGCGAAGGCAATGGCCACGGCCATGTCCCCTCGATCAGCGAACTGGTGCACGAAGGCCAGGAGATCGTGGTGCAGGTGGTCAAGGACCCGATCAGCAGCAAGGGCGCCCGGCTGTCGACCCACCTGTCGATCCCCTCGCGCTACCTGGTGCTGCTGCCGTATGCGCGCACCCTGGGCATCTCCGCCCGGATCGAGGACGAGGCCGAACGCCAGCGCCTGCGCGACGTGCTCAATCCGCTGATCGGCGAAAATCCGTTGGGCTACATCGTGCGCACCAATGCCGAAGGGCAGAGCGCCGAATCGCTGGCCTTCGACGTGACCTACCTGGGCAAGGTCTGGCGCGTGGTGCAGGAGAACATCGCCAAGGCGAAGCTGTGCGAACGCGTCTACGAAGAACTGTCGCTGCCGCTGCGCAGCCTGCGCGACATGCTCAACGACGACATCGAGAAGGTGCGGGTGGATTCGCGCCTCACCTTCGACAACGTGGTGAAGTTCGTGCACAAGTTCATGCCCAGCCTGGACGACCGCATCGAGCACTACGACGGCGAGCGGCCGATCTTCGACCTGTACGGCGTCGAGGACGAGATGCAGCGCGCGCTGAAGAAGGAGGTGCCGCTGAAATCCGGTGGCCACCTGATCGTCGACCAGACCGAGGCGATGACCACGATCGACGTCAACACCGGCGCCTATCTCGGCTCCCGCAACCTGGAAGAAACCGTCTACCGCACCAACCTGGAAGCGGCGCAGGCCGCCTCGCGGCAACTGCGCCTGCGCAACCTGGGCGGCATCATCATCATCGACTTCATCGACATGGTCGACGAGGAGCACAAGCGCCAGGTGCTGCGCATGCTGGGCAAGGGGCTGGCGCGCGACCACGCCAAGACTACGGTCTATCCGATGTCGGCGCTGGGCCTGGTCGAGATGACCCGCAAGCGCACCACCGAAAGCCTGGCGCGCCAGCTCTGCGAACCCTGCCCGGCCTGCAACGGCCGCGGCCTGCTGAAAACCGCCGAGACGGTGACCTACGAGATCTTCCGCGAAATCACCCGCGCGGTGCGCCAGTTCAACGCGCAGCAACTGCTGGTGATGGCCAGCCCCGCGGTGGTCAACCGGATCCTCGAGGAGGAGTCCAGCGCGGTGGCCGAACTGGAAGAGTTCATCTCCAAAAGCATACGCTTCCAGGCCGAAGAGCATTACTCGCAGGAACAGTTTGATGTCGTCTTGCTGTAAATCCGGCGGCTGCACCTCCGGCCTGGATCGCCGCGCGTGAACGTGTCGTGGCAGCGGCGGCTGCATCGCTGCGCCCGCGCGTCGGGCTGGGTGGCCGGGATCGCGCTGATCCTGCTTGCCGTGGTGGCGGCGCTGGCGCAGCTGTTGCTGCCGCTGCTGGCGCGGCATCCGGAATGGGTGGCGGCGCAGCTCGGTACGCGGCTGCAGCGACCGGTGAGTTTCGATTCGATGGAAGGTCGCTGGACGCCGTCGGGCCCCGAGTTCGTGATGCACGGGGTGAAGATCGGCGCGGCGGCGGGCCAGGCCGGCGCCGTGCTGCAGTTGCCCGAGTCCGAGCTGAAATTCGATTTCGGCGGCTGGCTGTTGCCGTCGCGGCACCTGATCAACCTGCACGTGCGCGGCCTGCAGCTGGACCTGCTGCGCCAGGCCGATGGCTGGCATGTCAACGGCATCGGCGTGGCCGGCGGCGACCAGCGCCAGCCGCTGTCGCTGGGCCGGATGTCGGCCGACCTGTGGCTGGAGGACCTGCGCGTGTCGGTCACCGACGCGGTGCTGGACAAGCACTACACGCTGCTGTCCAAGCAGCTGCGGCTGAGTCACCAGGGCCACCAGCTGCGTTTTGGCGGCGTGCTGCGACGTGAGGGCGTCAACGCCGCCGTGCGCAGCGCCGGCCGCTTCCGCGAGGATGGCAGCGCCGGCCAGGTCTGGGTCAGCGTCGACGGCGCCGAACTGAAGCCCCTGCTGGACGGCATCGACATGGGCGGCTACGCGGTGCAGCAGGGCCACGGCAAGCTGAGCGCCTGGATGGACTGGCGGCAGGGCCAACTGACCCGCAGCCTGGTCCGCTTCGACCTGGACACGCTGGCCGTCAGCGCGCCCGGCGACGGCCAGGCCAGCGTCAGCGCCCTGCACGGGCTGGCCGGCGTGAATCAGACCGCTGATGGCTACGAACTGCGCTGGGCCGGCGACGACGGCAGCGCGCTGGCGATGAGCCTGCACCAGCCGGGCAGCGCCGGGCTTGCGGTGAACGCGGTCGCGCGCAAGTTGCAACTGGCGCCGCTGCTGCCCTGGCTGGCGCTGAAGCCCGGGCTGGCGCCGGCGCTGTCGCAGTGGCTGGGCAAGGGTCGGCCGCATGGCGTGGTGGACCGGCTGCGCCTGCAGTGGAGTCGCCGCGCCGGCCTGCGCGCGCTCGATCTCGCCTTTGCCGAGGTGGGCATCGAGGCGGTCGGCAAGCTTCCGGGAATCAGCCGTCTGGACGGCCAATTGCGGGGCGACGCCGAAGCGCTGTCGCTGACCCTGCCGAGCCAGCCCACCACGCTGAATTTGCCGCAAGCCTTCCACCAGCCGTTTGCGCTGTCCTCGCTGGGCGGCACGCTGGCGTTCTGGTCGCAGGATGGCCAGTCGCACATCGGCGTCGACGCGCTGGACTTCGCCGGTGCCGGTTACGCCGGGCAGGCCCGGGGCGAGCTGGTGTTGCCGGCCGGGGGCGGTGCACCGTTCCTGGATCTCTACGCCAGCCTGGACCACGCCGACGTGACCGCCGCCCGCCAGTTCTGGCCGCTGTCGATGTCGCCCGGCACCGTCGAGTGGCTCGATCGCGGCCTGCTGTCGGGCCGACTGGACGAGGCGCAGGTGCTGGTGCGCGGCGACCTGCACGACTGGCCGTTCCGCCACAACGAAGGGCGCTTCGAGGCGCGCGCGATGATCAGCGACCTGACCCTCGACTACGGCAAGGACTGGCCGCATGCCGAAGGCATCGACGCGGTGGCCAGCTTCATCAACGGCGGCATGCTGGTCGAGGCCAGTGGCGGCCATGCGCTGGGCGTCAAGACCGAGCGCGCGGTGGCGCTGATCCCGGATTTCGGCGACCCGCTGCTCGACCTCAACGTGCAGGGCAGTGGCAGCGGCGCCAGCCTGATGGAGTTCGTGCGCAAGAGCCCAATCGGCAGCCGCGAAGCCGACACGCTGGCCAAGCTGAAGCTGGGCGGCAGCGGCAGCTTCGGCTTCCACCTGGTGCTGCCACTGAAAAAGGACGAGGGCGCCACGCCGCAACTGGACGGGCAGGCCCGGCTGAAGGACGCCGACCTCAGCGCGCCGGAGTGGAACCTCCAGCTGGACAAGCTCAACGGCCCGCTGAAGTTCGACCTGCACGGCATGCAGGCCGGTCCGCTGGACGCCGGCTTCCGCGGCCAGCCATCGAAACTGCAGCTGGCCATTGCCGGCGCCAACAGCGATCCGGCCACCGTGCTGTCGGCGCAGTTGCAGGGCAACTACCGCATCGACGAGCTGGTGGCGGACTACCCGACGCTGGACTGGCTCGGCAAGTTGTCCGACGGCCGCAGCGCCTTTGACATCGGCTTCAGCATCGCCCATGTCGCCGGCAGCGACGCGCTGAGCCAGACCCTCAGCGTCGATTCGCCGCTGCAGGGCATCGCGCTGAACCTGCCCGCGCCGCTGCACAAGCCCGCCGCGGACGACCTGCCGCTGCACCTGACGCTGACCCTGCCGATCGCTGGCAGCGCGCTGCGCTTCAGCCTGGGCGACACCTTGCGCGGTTACCTGCGACTGGCCGACGGCGACCAGCGTCCGCTGGCCGGCACCCTGGCGCTGGGCACGCAGATGCCGACCACGCTGCCCGATCGCGACCTGCGCATTCGCGGCCACGCCAGCCAGCTCGACGTCACCGGCTGGGTGCAGCACGTGGCGGCGGGCAGCGGCGGTGGCGGCCCGGGGCTGGAAAGCCTCGACATCAGCACCGACCAGGCCGAGTGGTTCGACAGCCGGCTGGGCCCGCTGAAGCTGCAGGCCAAGCCGCAGCCCGACCTGCTCAGCGTGGACGTGGACGGTCCGGCGATGGTCGGCAACTACAGCGTGCCCACGCGCGAACTGGACAAGCGCGGCGTCACCGCGCGACTGGCCCGCATGTACTGGCCCAAGAGCGCCGCGCCGGAGACCACCGCCGGCAAGCACAAAGCCGCCGGCAAGACGGTGGCGGCCACTCCGGCCGCGGCGCCCGCCACACCCGTCGTGCCGCCGCCCGACCCGGCCAATACCGGGGTCAATCCCGCCGCGCTGCCGCCGTTCCATGTCTGGGTGGGCGACCTGCGCCTGGGCGACGCGAAGCTCGGCGAGGCGCGGCTGGAATCCTGGCCCACCGCCGACGGCATGCACATCGAGCAGCTGCGTGCGCTGTCCAGCCGGGTGCAGATCAACGGCAGCGGTGACTGGAACGGCAACGCCAGCTCCAGCCACACCCACATGCGGATCAACTTCGCCGCCGAGGACCTGGGCGACATGCTGGGCGCGCTGGGTTTCGACGGACTGGTCAATGGCGGCAAGACCCGCGACCAGCTCGATGCGAGCTGGCCGGGTTCGCCCAGCGGGCTGTCGCTGGCCACCATGGACGGCACGCTCAGCATCCAGGTCAACGACGGCCGCATTCCCGAAGCCGCCTCGCCCGGCGTGGGTCGGTTGCTGGGACTGGTTTCGCTGGCCGAACTGCCGCGCCGGCTCACCCTGGATTTTGGCGACGTGTTCGGCAAGGGGCTGGCATTCGACTCGATCAGCGGCGACTTCAGGCTCGCCGACGGCAACGCGACCACCGACAACCTGCGCATCGAGGGGCCGGCCGCGAACATCAGCGTGACCGGTCGCACCGGCCTGCGCAGCAAGGATTACGACCAGCAGATGCTGGTGGTGCCGCATGTCGGCAACAGCCTGCCGCTGGTCGGTGCGGTGGTGGGCGGCCCGATCGGCGCGGCCGCGGGCTTCGCCGTGCAGGGCCTGCTGGGCAAGGGCCTGAACCAGGCCGCCAGCGCCCGCTACAAGATCACCGGCAGCTGGGACGAGCCGGTGATCACCCTGGTCGAGAAGCACGGCGCCGCGGCGCCACCGCCCGCGCCCCTGCTCAACGCGCCGGCCGGCCAGCCGGCGGCAGCGGGCAGCGCGATCGCGCCGCCGACGACACCGCAGATCCTGCTGCCGCCCGCGGCCGCTGCCAGCGTTGCGGCGCCGGCGGTCTCTTCATCCGTGCAGCACTGAAGCGGCGGGCGGGTTTCAGGCCGCCGGATTGTCGTCGGCTTGCTTGCCCCGGAACGGAAACAGCTGCTGCTTCACGAAGCCGTCCGGCATGTAGTCGCCGACCACGCCGTAGCGCTCGGGAAACTTGTTCTTCGACTTCACCGCGGTGCCGAACAGGTAGTCCAGGAACGCGTAGTGCGCGGCGTAGTTCTTGTCGATCGCCTCGTCATCCGAGGCGTGGTGCCAGTGGTGGAAATCCGGCGTCACCAGCACGTACTTCAGCGGCCCCCACGGCAGGTGCACGTTGGCATGGTTGAACACCGCCTGGAAACCCACGATCAGGATGTAGCCGTTCATCGCCGCCTCGGAAAAACCGAGGATGTACAGCGGCGCCAGCACGCAGACGCGAGTGAAGATCAGCTCCAGCATGTGCTGGCGCGAGCCGGCCAGCCAGTCCATCGTCTTCACGCTGTGGTGCACCGCGTGGAAGCGCCACAGGAACGGCACCTCGTGATACGCACGATGCGTCCAGTACTGCGCCAGGTCGGCCACCAGCACGCACAACAGCAACTGCGGCAGGAACGGGATGTCGCGCACGGTCTGCTGGAAGTGGCTGCTGACCAGCCAGCCGAACAGGTGGTGCAGCAGGAAGTTCACCGTCAGCAGCGCCAGCCCCACGATGAAATGATTGACCGCGAAATGCTTCAGGTCGGTCTGCCACTCCTTGCGGAAAATCGCCTGGCCCTTGTACAGCGGGAACAGCTTCTCGATCACCACGAAGATCAGCGTCGAGCCCAGCAAATCCAGGATGAACCAGTCCAGCCCGATGTACGGCGTGTGGTCGGGGAACTCGCCCACCGGCACCCGCGAACCGCCCAGCGCCACCGCCGCGATCACCAGCAAGAAGGCCATGATGTTGAGGTTGCGCTGGCGGCCCAGAATCACGTTGCCCAGCGACATCCCGCCGGCCACCAGCAGCCCCACCAGCAGCACCTGGCGCAGCACGTCCACCGAATACTTGTGGCGCAGGTCCGGCGTGGTCAGGTACTGCGGAAAATGGAACGCCACCACCGCCAACAGGCACAGGAAGCCCAGCGACAAGGCGATCACGCCGCTGATCTTGCCCAGCCCCGGCTTCAGCTCGCCGTCGCGATGCAGCAGCTCGCGGGTCTCGGCCACCGGTTGCACGGCCCGCTCGATGGCCTCGCGGGCCGCCTCACGCTTGGAATGTTCGCTCACGGGTGATCCTTCACTGATGGGCCGACTGGCGTTGCCGCATGGTAGTGGAAGACGGCGGCGCAGGCTTTAAAGCGCGGCGCCACAGCCCCATGTGGGATAGTTCCGGAATTCCCGCAGACCGACCGCATCCCATGGATTCATTGATCGCCCTCGCCGAAAGCAAGCTGTTGTCCCCCGGCGGCATCGCCACCGGCGACCTCGACCGCGTGTTCGCCCAGCTGATGGGCCCGTCCATCGACGCCGCCGACCTGTACTTCCAGCATTCGCGCAGCGAGTCGTGGACGCTGGAAGAGGGCATCGTCAAGGACGGCAGCCATTCGATCGAGCAGGGCGTGGGCGTGCGCGCGATGTCCGGTGAAAAGACCGGCTTCGCCTATTCCGACGAGATCGTGCTGCCGCAGTTGCTGGAAGCCTCGAAGGCCGCCCGCGCGATCGCCCACGACGGCAACGGCGCCGGCAAGCCGCTGGCCTTGCACAACGCGCGCGCGCTGTATCCGGCGATCGACCCGGTCGAGAGCCTGCCCAACCCCGACAAGATCGCCCTGCTGCGCGAAGTCGACGCGTATGCGCGCTCGCGCGATCCGCGCATCAAGCAGGTCATCGTCAGCCTCGCCGCGACCATGGACACCATCCTGATCGCCGCCTCCGACGGCACCCTGGCCGCCGACGTGCGCCCGCTGGTGCGCATCAACGTGCAGGTCATCGCCGAAGCGAACGGCCGCCGCGAGCAGGGCTATTCCGGCGGCGGTGGTCGCTACGGCTACCGCGAACTGATCGAGAACGGCCGCGCGCTCGCCTTCGCCGACGAGGCGGTGCGCCAGGCCCTGGTCAACCTCGATTCCGTCGACGCCCCCGCCGGCCAGATGACCGTGGTGCTCGGCTCCGGCTGGCCCGGCGTGCTGCTGCACGAAGCGATCGGCCACGGCCTCGAAGGCGACTTCAACCGCAAGGGCAGCTCCGCGTTCTCCGGCCGCATCGGCCAGCGCGTGGCGGCGAAAGGCGTCACCATCGTCGACGACGGCACCCTGGCCGGTCGCCGCGGCTCGCTCAGCATCGACGACGAAGGCACCCCGACCGAGTGCACCACCCTGATCGAGGACGGCATTCTAAAAGGCTATATGCAGGACAAGCTCAACGCCCGCCTGATGGGCATGGCCCCCACCGGCAACGGCCGCCGCGAATCCTTCACCGCGCTGCCGATGCCGCGCATGACCAACACCTACATGCTGGCCGGCCAGCACGATCCGCAGGAAATCATCCGCTCGGTGAAGAAGGGCCTGTACGCGCCGAACTTCGGCGGCGGCCAGGTCGACATCACCAACGGCAAGTTCACCTTCTCCGCCTCCGAGGCGTACCTGATCGAGGACGGCCGCATCACCCGTCCGGTGAAGGGCGCGACGCTGATCGGTTCCGGGCCGGACGTGCTCAATCGGGTGTCGATGATTGGCAATGATCTGGCGCTGGATGAAGGCGTGGGCGTGTGCGGCAAGGACGG
Source organism: Rhodanobacter sp. Root179 (assembly GCF_001428465.1). Taxonomy (NCBI): domain Bacteria; kingdom Pseudomonadati; phylum Pseudomonadota; class Gammaproteobacteria; order Lysobacterales; family Rhodanobacteraceae; genus Rhodanobacter; species Rhodanobacter sp. Root179. Next base: position 31,234 of record NZ_LMHR01000042.1, read on the forward strand.
GCAGAGTGTGCCGGTGGGCGTGGGGCAGCCGACGCTGAAGATTGATTCGATGACGGTGGGTGGCACCGCGTCGTAACTGGCGCGGCGCCGTAGGAGCGCACCCTGTGCGCGATGTTCTTGCTTTGCTTGTGGCATTCAGAGCGAAAAGCTTTCGTCTGCCTACGGCAGCCGAGCCACCTTTCTCTGAGTGGCCAGAGAAACGTGGC
>NZ_LMHR01000043.1:0-31938 GCF_001428465.1 Rhodanobacter sp. Root179
AAAAAAAAGCCGCGGTGGCCGCCGCGGCTTTTTTCATGGGCGCGATGTTCAGTACTTTGCGGGCTGGTACGCGCCCGGCGGGTTCTGGAACGGGATCGCGATGCGGTTCCACGCGTTGATCAGGATCACCGCCATGTTGAGATCGCCCAGTTCCTTTTCGCTGAACTGCGCGCGGGCCTGCTCGTAGACGTCGTCGGCTACCCCGTGGACCGGATCGAGCCGCGTGACTGCCTCGCACCACGCCAGCGCGGCGCGCTCGCGATCGCTGTAGAACGGCGCTTCGCGCCAGGCCTGCAACACATACAGCCGCTGCTCGGTTTCGCCGGCAGCGCGGGCATCCTTGCTGTGCATGTCCAGGCAGTAGGCGCAGCCGTTGAGCTGGGAGGCTCGCATCAGCACCAGCTCGATCAGGGCCGGTTCGAGGCTGCCCGAGTGCACGTATTTGTTCAGGGCGAACAGTGGCTTCATGGCTTCCTGGGTGGGGACCGAGGATTGACGGGATGACATGGGGGAACTCCTTTCTGTGGTGCGGCCGCAGTGGCCGTTCAATGCAAGGACGCAGGGCCGGGCGATTTCGTGACAGCCGCCAGCCGGGCCAGCTTTCCGGGGTGACGCAAGGCGTGGATCGCGCTGATTCCCGTTTCGTCTTCGTCGATCCAGCTGGCGGATATCAGGGTGTCGCCCTGCCAGCTGAGCAGGGCAGGCGTGCCGTTGAGCCGATGGATTTCATGGCGCACGCCCTGTCCGCGCTGATGCAGGGCGATCTGCAGATACAGCCGGGCCAGGCGTTCGGCACCGTGCAGGGGGCGCAGGGTGGCGGTGACCAGGCCACCGCCGTCGGAGATGTGCACCGCGTCCTCGGCGAACAGCGCGCGCAAGGTGTCCATGTCCGGTTGTTGCAGGGCCTCGGCGAAGCGCTCCAGCAAACGGTGCTGCCGATCGGTATCGGGCGCGTCCGGGCGCGGCCGTTCCTGGCGCAGACGCTGTTTCGCCCGGTGCACGCGCTGGCGGCAGGCGTCTTCGCTGATCTCGAGCATCGCCGCGGCCTCGGCGTGGCTGTAATCGAACACCTCGCGCAGCAGGAAGGCGGCGCGCTCCTCGGCGCTGAGCCGTTCGAGCAGCAGCAGGAAGCTGAGGGTCAGGCTTTCCGCCCGCTCCAGTTGCGCCTCGGGCTGGTCGGCGTCGACCAGCAGCGGCTCGGGTAGCCAGGGGCCAGGATAGTGTTCGCGCTCGGTCCGGGCGCGTCGCAGGCGGTCGAGCGCCAGCCGGGTGGTGACGGTCACCAGCCATGCTTCGGGATCGTCCAGCGCGGCAGTGTCCTGCGCATGCCAGCGCAGCCAGGCATCGTGCAGCACGTCTTCGGCGTCGGCGGGCGTGCCGAGCATGCGGTAGGCCAGCCCGAACAGGCGGGGGCGGTGTTGCTGGAACAGGGCGGTTTGCGGGTCCATGGCGTTCTCGGTTGAGGCATCCTGATCAAGGACGCGCGCCACTCACGCGATGTGACTGCTCAGCGGAACAACGGCCACGGCGCCAGGAAGATCAGCCACATCAGCAGCACGATGCCGGTGTACTTGAAGGCCTTGTACAGCGTCCGGTGGCGGCGCTTGAACTCCACCTTCCAGCGATGCGTGGCGCCCTTGCGCTGGCTGAGCGCGTACAGGCGGTTCACGAAGCCGGTCTTCTCGGTGCCGGCGTCGCTGTTCGGCGAGGCGGTGATCCTGCCCATGAACGCGCCGACGCGATGGTTGATCGCGCTCATCCAGCGCGTGCGCAGCGGACGCTCCACGTCGGCGAACAGGATCACCCGGGTCTGGTCGGTCTTGTTCTCGACCCAGTGCACGAAGGTCTCGTCGAACACCACGTCCTTGCCGTCGCCCCAGGCGTGCTCCTCGCCGTCGACGAAGATGCGGCAGTCGCGCGAGTTCGGCGTGATCAGGCCCAGGTGGTAGCGCAGCGAGCCGGCGAACGGGTCGCGATGCGGGTTGAGCTTGCTGTTCGGCGCCAGCGTGGCGAACATCGCCGCCTTGATGCCGGGAATCGCGTTGAGCAACTCGACCGTCTTCGGGCACAGCGCCTCGGCCGAGGCCAGCGGCTCGCCGTACCACTTCAGGTAGAAACGCTTCCAGCCCTGCTTGAAGAAGCTGTTGAAGCTGGCGTCGTCGTTCTTCGCGGCCGCGCGGATGTGGCCTTCGTCGAACAGCTGCAGCGCTTCGTCGCGGATGGCCTGCCAGTTCGCCTGCAGCAGGTCCAGTTGCGGAAAGCCGCGACGATCGAGGATGGGTTTCGCCGGCACGGCGGAAAACGCGTACATCAGCAGGTTGTACGGGGCGAAGATCGCCGAGTGGTCGACCAGCTGTCGATCGAAACGCAGCCGCACGCGACCGCGCAGGTGCACCAGCAGCACGCACAGCGCGAAGAACACGAATACGGCAAGCAGGATGAGGCGAGGGGTGAGGATCATGGCAACGCGAGCAGCCGTGGCAGGGACTCCGGGGCCTGCCATTCTACGCGTTTGCCGCGCCCCGGCTCGGTGCCCGCCGAATCCCCCGCGCGACATTCAGCCCCGCGGGGGAGTTTCCAGTCATCGACGAAGCGCCGGCTTCGGCTTTTCCGAATCCCGAATCCCGGTACTAAAGCGACTCCGCCGCGAAGTCCGCCAGCCGCGACCGCTCGCCGCGGCGCAGGGTGATGTGGGCGGAGTGCTCCCAGTTCTTGAAGCGATCGACCGCGTAGGTGAGACCGGAGGTGGTCTCGGTGAGATACGGCGTGTCGATCTGCTCGACATTGCCCAGGCAGACGATCTTGGTGCCTGGGCCCGCGCGGGTGATCAGGGTCTTCATCTGCTTCGGGGTGAGATTTTGCGCCTCGTCGATGATCAGGTAGCGCGACAGGAAGGTGCGCCCGCGCATGAAGTTCAGCGAGCGGATCTTGATGCGCGAGGCGAGCAGGTCGTTGGTGGCCTGGCGGCCCCAGCTGCCGCCGTCCTCGGGATTGGCCAGCACTTCGAGGTTGTCGGTGAGCGCGCCCATCCACGGCGTCATCTTTTCCTCTTCGGTACCGGGCAGGAAGCCGATGTCCTCACCCACCGAAACGGTGGCGCGGGTCATGATGATCTCGCGGTAGCGCTGCTGGTCCATCACCTGGGCCAGGCCGGCGGCCAGCGCCAGCAGGGTCTTGCCGGTGCCGGCGTTGCCGAGCAGGGTGACGAAGTCGATGTCCGGGTCCATCAGCGCGTTGAGCGCGAAGTTCTGCTCGCGGTTGCGCGCGCCGATGCCCCAGACGTGATGGTTCGCGTGCGAATGGTCGTCCAGCAGCAGCAAGGTGGCACTGGTCTCGTCGAGGTGCAGCACGCGCAGCTCGACCGCGCTTTCGCCCGGCAGGTACAGGCACTGGTTCGGATGCCAGTCGTCCTGCTCGCGCCGGTTCACCTCGTAATAGGTGCGGCCGCGCTCGGTCCACGAGCGCACTTCCGGGTGCAGGTCCCAGAAGTCCTCGGGCAGTTCGGCCGAGCCGGTGTAGAGCAGCGAGAAGTCGTCCAGCGCGCGGTCGTTCTCGTAATCCTCGGCGACGATGCCGTTGATGCTGGCCTTGATCCGGAGGTTGATGTCCTTGGTGACCAGGATGACGTCGCGACCGGGATTCTGGTCGCGCAACTCGATCACCGCGGCGAGGATCTGGTTGTCCGCCTTGGTATGGCCGTTGCTGCTGGTGCGATGCTGGAAGTACAGGCGGCCTACCGAGCCGCCGCGCTTGAGCTTGATGCCCTGCGGATTGCTGAGTTCCAGGCCCTCGCCCAGATCGTGCTGCTTGCCCAGTTCGACCAGTTCGTTGAGGAAGCGGCTGACCTGGCGGCCATTGCGCGAGACTTCCGAGGCACCCTTCTTCTTTTCGTCCAGTTCCTCCAGCACGGTCATCGGGATGAAGACATCGTGTTCCTCGAAGCGGAACAGCGAGGTCGGGTCATGCAGCAGGACGTTGGTGTCGAGAGCGTAGATGCGCTTGCTTCCGGTCATGCGGAAGTGTCCTCACTGGTGGGTGGAAGGAACGGGCCGGCGGGTACGTCCAGGGTCAGGCAGCGGGAATGGCGTCGAGCACGGCCTGCGCATGGCCGGAAACTTTCACGCCACGCCATTCCGCGGCCAGCCTGCCCTCCGGATCGATCAGGAACGTGCTGCGCACGATGCCCATGAAGCGTTTGCCGTACAGCACTTTTTCGTGGATCACGTCGAAGGCGCGGCACCAGGTTTCGTCGGCATCGGAGACCAGCGGGAACGGCAGTTCCTGCTTGTTGGCGAAGTTCGCGTGCGACTTCTGCGAATCGCGCGAGACACCGATGATCTGCGCATGGCGCTTGCGGAAGGCCGGGTAGAGGTCGCGAAAGTCCTTCGCTTCGGTGGTGCATCCTGGCGTCGAGTCCTTCGGGTAGAAATACACCACCAGCCATTGTCCCTTGAGGCTGGACAGCTTCAGTTCGCTGCCGTCGCCGGTGAAGCCTTTCAGTGCGGGCAGTTTCTTGCCGATATCGGGCATGAGGGGTCCTGCGCGGCGAGGCGATGCCGCGACGTGTGGGAAAAGGAAAGGATGGAGAAGGCCGCTGAGGTCGACGTTGCGACGGCGGCAGGGCGAGCTGTTGCGCCGGAAAGGGTCGGGGTGATTCGACAAGCTGGCTGCAATGCAACGGTCCTCCGGCAACTCACGGCCACAGACTAGCGCGGGTGGCTTGGCGCAGGACAGTCCTTGTCAGGACGCCACGATCGCGCGATGCTCGGCGGATGTCACCGGCTCAGAATTTGACCGGGTCCATGATCGCGTCGAGATTCAGGCCGTCGCACAGTTCCAGGAAGTCGTCGCGCAAGGCGGCGATGTGGATTTCCGCCGGAATGCCGATGGTGAACTGGGCCTGGAACATCTCCGCCCCGGTCTGCATGGCGTGATAGCGGGTGGAGTTGAGCTGCTCCACGCTGATGCCGTGCTGGCTGAAGAAGTCCACGATGCGGGCCACGATGCCCGGCCGGTCGGCGGCCACCACTTCCACCAGATAAGGCAGCAGGTGCGAGCTGTTCTCGCGCGGCCCGGTGCGGTAGTGCACCAGCCGCATGCTCTCGTCGCGGGTCAGCTTGGCCAGGGCCGTTTCCAGCTTGGCCAGGGCGTCCCAAGCGCCGCTGGCCAGCAGCATCAGCGAGGTTTCCGTGCCGATGGTGACGACCCGCGATTCGGACAGGTTGCAGCCGGCGTCGGCGATTCGCCGGGCCAGTGCCAGCAGCGGCGACTGGGTCGAGGTGGTAAGCGCGTGGATCAGCAACTGGTTGTCGTTGCCCGAGCGTGCGGAGCCGGAAGTGGATTTCAAGGAGGTCTGCCTGCGTAACGTCGACCGCGTGATGCGGAACGGTGAGACTACTCCCATCGAGCTTACTTGCCCGGCTCGCGAAGCGGCAAGTAACATGCAGGGCTTGCCTTGCAGTGGAATCGGGTCTTGAACATTCGCGGAAGCATCTGCGCGCTGGCCACGCCGTTCGCGGCCGATGGCTCGCTTGATCTGGCGGCCTTCGGTCGACTGCTTGATTACCAGATCGCCGGCGGCACCCAGGCGCTGGTGGTGGCCGGCTCCACCGGTGAAGCGCACATGCTCGAACACGACGAGTTCGAGCGCCTGCTGGCGTTTGCCGTCGATCGGGTGAACGGACGGGTTCCGGTGATTGCCGGTACCGGCGAGGCGGGCACCGCAAAAACGGTGGCATTGACCCGGCGGGCCCGTGCGCTGGGCGCCGATGCGGCCCTGGTGGTGGCGCCGTTCTACGTGCGGCCGACCCAGGAGGGCATGCGCCGCCACTACCTGGAAGTGGCCGAACACGGCGAGCTGCCGGTACTGCTCTACAACGTGCCGACCCGTACCGGTTGCGATGTCCTGCCGGAGACGGTCGCCGCGCTGCGTGATCATCCCGCGATCGTGGGCATCAAGGAGGCCCGCGGCGACCAGCCGCGGATTTCGGCGCTGGCGGAACTTGTGCGTCCGGATTTCGTCTATCTGTCCGGCGACGACGGCACGGCCGGGCAGGCGATGCTGGCCGGCGCCGCCGGTACCATCTCGGTGGTGGCCAACCTGGTGCCGCGGGCGTTTCGTGACTTGTGCGACGCGGCCACCGCCGGGGATCGGGCGGCCACCGCGCGCTGTCACGCCGCGCTGGAACCCCTGGTCGAGGCGCTCAACTGCGCGCCGAACCCGATCGCGGTCAAGGCCGGTTTGCCTGTGCTGGGGCTGGGACTGGCCCTGCCGAGGTTGCCGTTGGTGGAACTGAACGACGGTCCGGATCGCGCCCGATTGCACCAAGCGCTGTCCAGTCTGGCATCCTTGACGACTGCGGCCGGTGGAACGGTTGCCTGACTTACCTTACGGAATCCGATTACATGAAGAAAACTTCGCTCCTCGTGGCCTTGCCGGCCGTGGCCCTCAGTGGCCTGCTGCTCACCGGCTGCGGCGCATTCCGTTCGCACAAGGCCTGGGACACCGCGCTGCAGGAAGCGCCGCTGGAGATTCCGCCCACGCTTGACCGGCCTTCCACCACCGAAGCGCTGGTGATTCCGCCGCCGGGTGGCAACCAGCCGACCGCCAATGGCGCAACGGCCCGGGTCGGTTCGTCGAATGGCCAGATCAGCGACGGCTTCGTGGTCGCCGATGGCGCCGACAGCGTCTATCGCCGTGTCGGCCAGGCGCTGGAAGGCGGCAACCTGGGCGAGGTGATCGCGCATGACGATGCGGCGCACAGCTACACGCTGAACGTGTCCGATGCCGTTGCCCAGCAGAAAAAGAAGGGCTTCTTCGGTCGCATGTTCGGTCGCGACAAGAGCAGCGCGGTGCAGGCGCCGGGCGCCGGCTCGCACCAGGTGCAGGTCAGCATCAACACCAGCGGCGCCAGTGGCAGCGAAGTGCGCGCCACCGGAAATCCGGCCGCGGTGGGCAAGGTGGTGGATACGCTGAAGTCGCGTCTGGGCGGCTGAGTCTTCCGTCCGGCCATTGAAAACGCCGCCCTCGGGCGGCGTTTTCGCATCGGGCATCGGCGCGCCGCGATATCAGCGCTGCAGCAGTTCCAGCTTGCCGGGCTTGCCTTCCCAGTCCTTTGCATCGGCCGGGGCATCCTTGCGCTCGGTGATCACCGGCCAACCCTTGGCCAGCTCCGCGTTCAGCGCCACCAGCGCTTCCTGGCCGGCGGGAACGTCGTCTTCCGGGTAGATCGCATTGATCGGGCACTCGGGCTCGCACAGGGTGCAGTCGATGCACTCGTCCGGATCGATCACCAGGAAATTCGGGCCTTCGTGGAACGCGTCGACCGGGCAGACCTCGACGCAATCGGTGTACTTGCACTTGATGCAGTTGTCGATGACAACAAAGGTCATGGAAGAGGCTCTCAAAGGATATGCACTGCAGACGAGTGTCGCAGAATGCGAGCTTTTGTGAGGAGTGCGGCCATGGATGGCCGCTTTTGATCTCTACCCGGAGCGCAGTCTGCACCCTAGCTTCTTGCAGTCGATGTTGCAGCGATCATGGATGATCGCACAAGCATTGGTGCTCCCTACGAGACTCGAACTCGTGTTCCCGCCTTGAGAGGGCAGTGTCCTAGGCCACTAGACGAAGGGAGCGTTATGCAGCGAGGCGCGCTAGTATAACGGAATTGTTTCGCCCGGCAATGCTTGCCGTGCATCTGCCTGCGTCGCCCGAAACGGGACCTGCCGGTGCACGTGTCCGGCGCCACGCGGAGCGGCCCGCGTTGCTCTGTGCCGCGATATATTGCAACCGACGGGCAGCTTCGCCCCGCCAAGGATTCCCACCGCTTGAATCTACAATCAAGGACTGACGCCACGCCGACGCTGCGGATCATTCCGCGCGACCAGCACATCATTTCGCGCAAGAACATCAGCAAGGCCGCCTTGCGCGTGCTGTACCGGCTGAACGAGGCCGGGCACACGGCCTATCTGGTCGGCGGTGCGGTACGCGACCTGCTGCTGGGGCTGCAGCCGAAGGACTTCGACGTGGCCACCGATGCCACGCCGGATGAAGTGAAGCAGCTGTTCCGCAACTGCCGCCTGATTGGCCGCCGCTTCCGCCTGGCCCACGTGGTGTTCGGCCCGGAAATCATCGAGGTCGCCACGTTTCGCGGCACCGGCGAGGAGGGCGGCGAGGGCGACCGTCACATCGTCGATGGCCGCATCGTGCGCGACAACATCTGGGGCACCATCGAGGAGGACGCGATCCGCCGCGACTTCCGCGTCAACGCGATGTATTACGACATCAGCGATTTCTCCGTGCGCGACTACGTCGGCGGCATGCAGGACCTGCAGGACCGGATGCTGCGGCTGATCGGCGAGCCGGACGTCCGCTACCACGAGGACCCGGTGCGCATGCTGCGGGCGGCGCGGCTGGCGGCGAAGCTGGACATGCAGATCGACGCCGCCGCGATGGCGCCGTTCGAGACGCTGGGGCCGCTGCTGGCCGACGCCGCGCCCGCGCGCCTGTTCGACGAATCACTGAAGATGTTCCTGTCCGGCAACGGCCTGAAGAGCTTCCGCATGCTGGAACACTGCGGGCTGCTCAAGTTCCTGTTTCCGGCCACCGCACGGGCGCTTCGGCGCGGCGACGACGCGCTGCGTTCGCTGGTCGAGAACGGGCTGGCCAATACCGATGCCCGCATCCACGAGGGCAAGTCGGTCACGCCGGCCTTCCTGTTCGCCGTGCTGTTGTGGGGCGAAGTGCGCGACGTGGCGCACCAGTTGATCGGGCGTGGCGTCGAAAGCAACGAGGCCTGGGCGCAGGCCGCCGCCCGCGTGGTGGGCGAGCAGTGCCAGCGCGTGGCGATCCCGCGCCGGTTCACCTTCACCATGGAGGAGATCTGGTCGTTGCAGCCGCGCTTCGAACAGATCCAGCGCAAGCGCGTATTCCGCCTGATGGCCCATCCGCGCTTCCGCGCCGCCTTCGATTTCCTGCTGCTGCGTGCCGACGAGTCACCGGCGATGCGCGAGCTGGGACAGTGGTGGGCCCACGCCCAGCAGCTGCCGCAGGATGTGCTGGCTTCGGCCCTGCCGGCCGGTGGCGGTGCAGGCGCCAATGATTACGTTCCCGCGCCGGTCGCCGCGAAGCCGCCGCGTCCACGCCGTCGTCGTCGCAAGCCGGGCAACAAATCAGGCTCCGCATGAGTCTGGCCTACGTGGCGCTGGGCAGCAATCTCGGCGATCCCCGGCAACAGGTGCTGGACGCGATGGATGCGCTGGCGCGCCTGCCCGGGACCCGACTGCGACAGCGCTCCTCGCTGTATCGCACGCTGCCGTGGGGCGTGCTGGAGCAGCCGCCCTTCATCAACGCGGTGGTGGAACTGGACACGGAGCTCTCGCCGCATGTCTTGCTGGACGCGCTGCTGGCCATCGAGCAGCGCGCCGGTCGCGTGCGGGCCGAGCGCAACGGGCCGCGCACGCTGGATCTGGATCTGCTGCATGTCGAAGGCGTGCAGCTTGACGATCCCGACCTGACCCTGCCGCATCCCCGCATGGCCGAGCGGGCCTTCGTGCTGCTGCCCCTGTGCGACATTGTGCCCACCCTGCGCCCGTCCGGCCAGGCTACCGTGGCTGAACAACTGGCCCGGCTCGATCCATCCGGTTGTGAACGCGTGGCTTGAGCCCTCAACGTGGCGCGCCGGATAATCGGCGGCCCAGCATCGATCAGGAATTGCCGTGTACGTGCAGAACGCCAGTGTCCCCGACCGCAAGCCGGTGACCGTGCCAGGCCTGCTTGCGATGAAGGCCGAGGGTCGGCGCATCGTGATGCTCACCGCCTACGACGCCAGCTTCGCCTGGCAACTGGAATCGGCCGGCATCGACATCGCGCTGGTCGGCGATTCGCTGGGCATGGTGGTGCAGGGCCATCGCAGCACCTTGCCGGTGACGCTCGATCACATGGTCTACCACACGGCCGCGGTGGCCCGCGGACTGGCGGCCACCATGCTGGTGGCCGACCTGCCGTTCATGGCCGATCGCGATATCGCGCATGCGCTGGAAGCCGGCGCGCGACTGGTCGGCGAGGCCGGTGCGGCGATGGTCAAGATCGAGGGCGCCGCGCCGCACATCCAGGAAGCGATCGCGGCGCTGAGCGCGCGGGCCATTCCGGTTTGTGCGCACCTGGGGCTCACCCCGCAGTCGGTGCACAAGTTCGGCGGCTTCCGCATCCAGGGACGCGAACAGGCCGCCGCCGATCGCGTGCTGGCCGAGGCGCTGGCGGTGCAGGCGGCCGGCGCGGACCTGCTGGTGATGGAGGGCGTGCCGGTGGAACTGGGGCGGCGAGTGACCGAGGCGCTTTCGATTCCGGTGATCGGCATCGGCGCCGGCCCGCATTGCGACGGCCAGGTGCTGGTGATCCACGACATGCTCGGCATCACGCCGGGCAAGCGCCCGAAATTCAGCAAGGATTTCCTCGCCGGGCGCGATTCTGTGGCCGCGGCCATTGCCGCCTATGCCGAGGACGTGCGCAGCGGCGCCTTTCCGGCGCCCGAGCACTGTTTCAACTGACCTTCGTTTTCATTGAGCCCGTTCAACCGGGCTGCGAGTCGACCGATCATGCAGACCGTACAAGACATCCCCGCGCTGCGGGCCGCGATCCGTGGCTGGCGCACGCAGGGCCAGACCGTGGGCTTCGTGCCGACCATGGGCAACCTGCACGCCGGTCACCAGTCGCTGATCAAGCTGGCGCGTGCGCGCACCGAGCGGGTCGTCGCCAGTGTCTTCGTCAACCCGACCCAGTTCGGTCCCAACGAGGATTTCGACCGTTATCCGCGCACCCTGGCGCAGGATCAGGCCGCGCTGGCCGAGAGTGAATGCGACCTGCTGTTCGCACCGGAGGTCGCCACGATCTATCCGTTCGGTGCCGCGCACAGCGTCAGCGTGCGCGTGCCGCGGATCACCGACGAGCTGGAAGGCGCCCATCGGCCGGGCCACTTCGATGGCATGGCCACGGTGGTGTGCAAGCTGTTCAACCTGGTGCAGCCGGACGTGGCCGTATTTGGCCAGAAGGACTTCCAGCAGTTGAAGGTGGTCGAGCGGATGGTGCGCGACCTGGGCCTGCCGCTGAAGGTGATGGCGGCGCCGATCCTGCGCGCCGAGGATGGCCTGGCGCTCAGCTCGCGCAATCAGTACCTCAGCGCCGAGGAGCGGGCGCGCGCGCCGTTGATCCACGACACCCTGCAGAAAATGCGCGAACTGCTGGCGCAGGGACATCCGTGGCAGGCGATCGAGCAGACCGCCGCCGCGCGCCTGCAACGTGCGGGTTTCGTGCCGGACTACGTGGTGATCCGCCGTACCGAAGACCTGGCCGAACCGGCCGACGGCGAGTCTGACGGGCTGATTGCGCTGGTGGCGGCACGGCTGGGCAACACGCGCCTGATCGACAACTTGCTGTTCGACTGAGGTGGCCGCATATCCGGGAACAGGCCGTTGATGTTGCGATGCAGCGTCAGCAGTTCGATAATGCCCGACTTTGCAGGCTGACCCCGCCGGAAACAAGATTCCCATGCACCTGAACATGCTCAAGGCCAAGATCCACCGTGCCACGGTGACCCACGCCGAACTGCACTACGAAGGCTCGATCGCGATCGACGGTCTGCTGCTGGACGCCTCCGGCATCCGCGAGTACGAGCAGATCCACGCCTGGAACGTCAACAGCGGCCAGCGTTTCGTCACCTATGCGCTGCGTGCCGAGGAAGGCTCCGGGATCATCTCGGTCAACGGCAGCGCCGCGCGCAGTGCCCAGGCCGGCGACATCATCATCATCGCCGCCTTCGTGCAGCTTAGCGAAGCGGAGCTGGAGAACTACCAGCCGACCTGCGTCTACGTCGCCGCCGGTCCGGGCAACCGCATCAGCCACACCAATCGTTCGATCCCGAAGCAGATGGCCGACGCCTGAGAAGTTGTGAGTTTCAACTTCTCAGGCCGATCAGGGCGAGGGCATGGATGCCCGGGTTGAGGCAACGCAGGAGCGGTTGCCCGAGGGCCGGACATGCGCCGGACTCGCGATAGAAGAAAACCACAGGACCTGGTTTTCTTCACAGGCCCTGAGCGTCAGCGGCGCTGCTTTGCCAGCGCCCATGCCACGTGTTCACGCACCACCGGCGACGGATCGTCGGCGCGTGCATTGAGTGACTCGATCGCGGCGGCCGATTGGGGTGCATTGCCCAGCGCCACCGCGATGTTGCGCAGCCAGCTTTCGTAACCGGTGCGGCGGATCGCCATGCCTTCGGTGCGCTTGAGGAATTCGTCCTCGCTCCAGGCAAACAGCTCGACCAGTTTCGCGCCATCCAGACTGTGCCGCGGCGCGAAATCCGCCTCGGTGGTGGTCTGCGCGAACTTGTTCCACGGGCAGACCAGCTGGCAGTCATCGCAGCCGAAGATGCGGTTGCGCATCGGCGCGCGCAGTTCTTCGGGGATGCTGCCCTTCAGCTCGATCGTCAGGTAGGAGATGCAGCGTTTGGCGTCGAGCTGGTAAGGCCCGATGATTGCCTGGGTCGGGCAGACCTCGATGCAGCGCGTGCAGCTGCCGCAATGCGCGCTGGCCGGTTCGTCCACCGGCAGCGGCAGGTCGGTGTACAGCTCGCCGAGGAAGAAATACGAGCCCGCACTGCGGTTGATCAGCACCGTGTGCTTGCCGATCCAGCCCATGCCCGCGTTGCGCGCCAGCGCCTTTTCCAGCACCGGCGCCGAATCCACGTAGGCGCGATAGCCGAAGTCGCCGACGACGCCGTGGATGCGTTCGGCCAGTTTCTGCAGGCGGCCGCGCATCAGCTTGTGGTAGTCGCGACCCAGCGCGTAGCGGGAAACATAACCGGCCTCGGCGTCATTCAGCACGCCCCAGGCGTTCGCGGTGCCGGGCGGGATGTAGTCCATGCGCACCGAGATGACCCGCTGGGTGCCCGGCTCCAGTTCGGCTGGCCGGGTGCGTTTGGTGCCGTGCCGCGCCATGTATTCCATCTCGCCGTGGTGGCCGTGATCGAGCCAGCTCAGCAGATGCTGTTCGTCGTCGGCCAGCTGGGTGCCGCTGATGCCGGTGTCGGCGAAACCCAGTTCGCGCGCCCAGCCCTTGATGTCGCGGGCGAGCGTGGCGTAGTCGGGTGTGCGGGCGTCGATGTCGGACATCCGGCTATTGTAGGTGCGCTGCATGCCTATAATTCGCGCATGCCCGTCCACCCGACCAGCCGCAACCTGCATACCGTCGACCAGTTGCGCGCGATCGAGCGCGCGGCGCTGTCGGCGCTGGGCATTTCCGGGCCCGAACTGATGCGGCGCGCGGCCAGCGCGGCGCTGAGCAGCCTGCGCCGGCACTGGCCGCAGGTGCAGCACGTCTGCATCCACTGCGGCCCCGGCAACAACGGCGGCGACGGCTTCCTGCTGGGCCTGCTGGCGCGCGAGGCCGGCCTGCAGGTCGACATGGTCGGGTTGACGGCCAGCTCGCATGGCGACGCAGCGGTGGCGCGCGCGGCATGGGAGTCCGCTGGCGGGCAGGTGCTGGTCTGGGACGAACAGGCCGTGCTTCCCGAAGCGGAACTGCACGTGGATGCGCTGTACGGCATCGGCCTCAATCGCGAGCCGGAAGCGGCTCCGGCACGCTTGATCGAGGCGATCAACCGCAGCGCTCGCCCGGTGCTGGCGCTGGATGTGCCCAGCGGGCTGGACACCGACCGCGGCAGCTGCGCCGCAGCGGCGATTCGCGCCGATGTCACGGTGACCTTCATCGCCGGCAAGCGCGGCCTGCATACCGGGCGCGCCGCCGATCACGTCGGCGTGCTCGAACTGGCCACCCTCGGCGTGCCGGAAAGCGTCTGCGCGGCGGTGCCGGCGGATGCCCGTCTGCTGTCCGCCGAGTCGCTGCCGCCGCGGGACCGTTACGCCAACAAGGGCAACTACGGCCATGTGCTGGTGATCGGCGGCGACCATGGCATGGCCGGTGCGGTGCACCTGGCTGGGGAGTCGGCGCTGCGCGCCGGTGCCGGGCTGGTCAGCGTGGCGACGCGGGCGGCCCATGTGTTCGCGCTGAACGCGGCGCGACCGGAACTGATGGCGCATGGTGTCGACGGTCCCCAGGCACTGGCCACGCAGCTCGACCGTGCCAGCGTGCTGGCGCTGGGCCCGGGGCTGGGCCAGGCGGCCTGGGGTCACGCCCTGTGGCTGACCGCGCTGGACGCGAACAGGCCGCTGGTGCTCGATGCCGATGGCCTGAACCTGCTGGCGCGCGAACCGCGTCGATTCACCGCGCCGACCGTGCTGACGCCGCATCCGGGCGAGGCCGGGCGCCTGCTGGGAATCACCACCGGCGAGGTCGAGCAGGATCGCTTCGCCGCGGCGCGCGAAATCGCGCGCCGCTACCACGCCGTCGTGGTGTTGAAGGGCGCCGGCAGTCTGGTCGCCGATCCGGATGGACGTCTGGACGTCTGTCCGTGGGGCAATCCGGGCATGGCCAGCGGCGGCATGGGCGACCTGCTCACCGGCATCGTGGCGGCACTGCTGGCGCAGGGCTGCAGTGCGTGGCAGGCGGCCGGGCTTGGCGCGGGCCTGCACGCCCGTGCCGGCGACCGGGCGGCGCGGCAGGGCGAGCGCGGCCTGCTAGCCGGTGACCTGCTGGCGCCGTTGCGGGCACTGGGCAATGGCATGACGGGCTACGAACGTGACCATGATTGAACCGGCGCAGGCGGTGTCGACCTGGATGCTTGCCGACGAGGCGGCCACCGCGGCACTGGGCGCGCGCCTGGCGGGTGCGCTGGACGGCGGGCTGGTGATCTACCTGCACGGCCCGCTCGGCGCCGGCAAGACCAGTTTCGCCCGCGCCCTGTTGACGACGCTGGGAGTCGGTGAACGGGTGAAGAGCCCCACCTACAGTCTCGTCGAAGGCTATGCGGCAGGCGGACGGCCCGCCTGGCACCTCGACCTGTACCGGATCGCCGATCCGGGCGAGCTGGAATGGCTGGGCCTGGACGCGCTGGCCGATCCCGACGCGGTGGTGCTGGTGGAATGGCCCGAACGCGGCAGCGGAGCTTTGCCCGCGGCGGATCTTGCCGTGACCCTGGACTACGCCGGGGCTGGCCGTCAGGCATCGCTGCGGGCCCATGGCGGGCGCGGCGCGAGGCTGCTCGACAGGATTGCCAAGTAATTCTTTTCGCTGGAAAAACCTGATTCGGTCGTTCAAGCCAAGGACTTGTGCTGGAAACACGAGTTGCATCCACTAGCTTGATCTCACCTGATAAATGCCCCGCAGGTTATGGATATTCAAGGGAAAGATCTTGCAATGCGCATCGCCCTGCGTTTCAATGCGGAGCATGAGGGCTTGCCTGAACAACCGGATCGGCTGGTGTGCCGTCGCGATCGCGGCGCTGCTGCCCGTGGGCGCGGCCGGTGCCGCGCAGTTGAAGGACGTCCGCGTCTGGGCCGGTCCGGCCTATACCCGGGTGGTGTTCGACGCGTCCGGCCCGCTGCAGTACAAGATCAGCCAAAAGAATGGCCAGGTGCTGATCGAACTGCCGGACAGCAACCCCGGCGGTGATTTCTCCGACCCGTCCGCACAGGGCCTGTTCCACGGCATGACGCATTCCCGCCTTGGCAGTGGCATGCAGCTGACCGCCAGGGTCGATCCGTCGAGCCGGCTGAAAAGCTTCCTGCTGAAACCGAAGGACGATGGCGACTATCGGCTGGTGCTGGATTTCTATCCGGCCGACAACGCCGCCGAGGTCGAGCGTGATGTCGCTGCCGACAGTGCTGCGCCCGCGCCGAAAGCTCCGGTGGCTGCCGCTGCGGTCGCGAAGCCGGCGCCCGTCCCGATCTACAGCAATCCCACGCATAGCCGCCGGGTTGCCGCCGAGCAGGCGGCAGCGATGCTCAATGGCCAGCGCCAGGTGGTGGTGGCGATCGACGCCGGTCATGGCGGCAAGGACCCCGGCTCGCACGGTCCGGGCGGCACGCTGGAAAAGAACGTCACCCTTGCGGTGGCGCGCGAGCTGGCCGCCGAGATCAATCGCCAGCCCGGCATGAAGGCCGTGCTGACGCGCGACAGCGACTTCTTCATTCCGCTGGCGCAGCGCTACAAGATCGCCCGCGAGCACAATGCCGACCTGTTCGTGTCGATCCACGCCGACGCGTTCACCAGCGGCGACGCCAAGGGGTCTTCGGTATGGGTGCTGTCGCCGCGCGGCAAGACCAGCGAGGCCGCGCGCTGGCTGGCCGATCGCGAGAACCGCGCCGACCTGATCGGTGGCACTTCGCTGGACGACAAGGACGACAGCCTGGCCAAGGTGCTGCTGGACATGCAGCAGGGCTGGGCGATACAGGCCAGCGACATGATCGCCGGCAACGTGCTCAAGGCGCTGGGGCGTCTGGGGCCGACCCATCGCGGCTATGTCGAGCGCGCGAATTTCGTGGTGCTGCGTTCGCCGGACGTGCCGTCTATCCTGGTCGAGACGGCCTTCATCAGCAATCCGGCCGAAGAGCGCAAGCTGCGCGATCCGGGGCACCAGAAAAAGCTCGCCGAAGCGGTCATGGGCGGCGTTAAGAATTATTTTGAATCGACGCCGCCGCCGGGCACCTGGTTTGCTGCCGAGGCGGCGCGACGCAATGGCGTGCAGCTGGCGTCCAGCGCCAGTCAGTCGTCCGGCAAGGCGGCCGGGCGCGACGTGCACAAGGTCGGGCGCGGCGAAAGTCTCAGCAGCATCGCGCGCCAGTACGGCGTCAGCGTCGGCGCACTGAAGAACGCGAACCAGATCAGCAGCAATACGGTGCGTGCCGGCACCACGCTGACCATTCCCGCCGGCTGACTTTCCCCGCGGCATCGCGGTTGTTCGCTGTTAAAGTTGGCGGATGACCGTCATCCGCCTGCTTCCCCCCGAACTCATCAACCAGATCGCCGCCGGCGAAGTCATCGAGCGGCCCTCCTCGGTGGTCAAGGAACTGGTCGAGAACAGCCTCGACGCCGGCGCCACGCGCATCGAGGTGGACATCGAGGCCGGTGGCGCGCGACTGATCCGCGTGCGCGACGACGGCGGCGGCATCCATGTCGACGAGCTGCCGCTGGCGGTGGCCTCGCACGCGACCAGCAAGATCGGCAGCTTCGACGACCTGGAACATGTCGCCAGCATGGGTTTCCGGGGCGAGGCGCTGGCCTCGGTGTCGTCGGTGTCGCGTTTCGCGCTGACTTCGCGCGTGCGCGACCAGGACGCCGCGTTCCGCATCGAGGTCGACGGCGGCAAGCTGCAGGCGGCGCGCCCGGCGCAGCATCCTTCCGGCACCAGCGTTGAAGTGCGCGACCTGTTCTACAACGTGCCGGCGCGACGGAAATTCATGCGCGCCGAACGCACCGAGTTCGCGCATGTCGACGACCTGCTGAAGTCGCTGGCGCTGGCCCGCGGTTCGGTGGAATTCCGGCTCAGCCACAACGGCAAGCCGGTGCGCATCTGGAAGGCCGCCCGCGATCAGCAGGCGCAATTGCAGCGGGTGGCCGAGGTGCTTGGCGATGAATTTCCATCGCAAAGCCTGCGTATCGATCACGCGGCGGCGGGCCTGCACCTGTCCGGCTGGGTCGGCCTGCCGACCGCGTCGCGGGCGCAGGCCGACTCGCAGTATTTCTACGTCAACGGCCGGCTGGTGCGCGACCGCATCGTGGCCCATGCGGTGCGCCAGGCGTATGCCGACGTGCTGTTCCACGGCCGCCATGCGGTGTTCGTGCTGTATCTGGAACTGGACCCGGCCGGCGTCGACGTGAACGTGCACCCGGCCAAGCACGAGGTGCGCTTCCGCGAGCAGCGGCTGGTGCATGACTTCCTGTTTCGCACCCTGCACGAGGCGCTGGCGCAGACGCGGGCGGGGCTGGGCACGCTGCCGGTGACGGAAGCTGTTTCGATGCCGGCCCAGGCCCATCCGGCGCCGATGGCCACCGCGTATCCGTCAGCGTGGCCCAGTGCGTCCAGCCAGAGTCGGCTGGGCCTGGGCACGCGTGAGGAACCGCTGGCCGACTATGCCGCGTTGCTGGGCCAGCCTTCGTTCGTGCCGGTGGCTGCGGCGCCGCTGCCGGAGTCGGTCGAAGGCGAGGCGCCGCCGCTGGGTTTCGCCATCGCGCAACTGAAAAGCATCTTCGTGCTGGCCGAGAACGCGCACGGGCTGGTGCTGGTCGACATGCACGCGGCGCACGAGCGGATCACCTACGAGAAGCTGAAATCCGGCCGCGTCGGCAGCAACCTGCGCTCGCAGATGCTGCTGGTGCCGTTGAGCCTGGCAGTGAGTGCCAGAGAGGCCGCCGCCGCCGAGGAACACGCCGAGGCGCTGGCCGACTGGGGCCTGGAACTTTCGCGCAGCGGTCCGGCCACGATCGTGGTGCGGCGCATCCCGGCGTTGCTGGAAGGCGCCGACGTGGCCCAGCTGAGCCGTGACGTGTTGTCCGAACTGGCCCAGCACGGCAGCTCGCGCCGACTGCAGGAACTGGAGAACGAACTGCTGTCCACCATGGCCTGCCACGGCTCGGTACGTGCCGGTCGGCGCCTGACCCTTCCCGAGATGAATGCGCTGCTGCGCGAGATGGAGGCGACCGAGCGCTCCGGACAATGCAATCATGGGCGCCCGACCTGGGTGCAACTGAGCCTGCCCGAGCTGGACCGGTTGTTCATGCGCGGTCGCTGACGCGCCGTCGAGAAACGTTTCACTGGAGGAACCGATGCTCCGTAACAGCCTTTTTGTTGCCGCCGCCATTCTGGGAGTCGCTACCGTGCACGCCACCGACATCGATAACTACACGCAGGGCATCCAGCAGTGGCATGCCGGCCGTGTGGAACGACTTACCGCCGCGGACGGCTGGCTCAGCCTGATCGGGCTGGAGTGGCTGCAGCCGGGCGCCAACCGGGTCGGCAGCGCCGCCGACAACGACATCGTGCTGACCGCCGGGCCGGCCCATCTCGGCGTGGTCACGCTGGCGACCGACGGCAGCATGCGGATCGTGCTGGACCAGGACAGCCACGCCACGATCGACGGCAAGGCCGTCAGCGAAGCCGTGCTGGTGGATGATGCGCACGCCACCGCGGATGCGGCGCCGACGAAGGTGGCGTTCGGCACGGCGAGCTTCTACGTGATCGATCGCGACGGCCGCAAGGGCCTGCGCGTGAAGGACAGCGAGGCGCCCTCGCGCAAGCATTTCCTCGGCATCGACTCGTTCCCGATCGATCCGTCCTGGCGGATCGAGGCGAACTGGGTGCCGGCGCAGCCGGGCGAGACGCTGGAAATGGGCTCGGTGATCGGCACCATCGACAAGTACCCGGTGCCGGGCAAGCTGGAGTTCACCCGCGACGGCAAGCATTTCGAGTTGCTGCCGGTGATCGAGGAACCGGGCGACGCGCAGTATTTCATCGTGTTCGCCGACCGCACCAGCGGCAAGGAAACCTACGGCGCGGCGCGCTTCCTGTACATCGACCCACCGAAGGACGGCAAGGTCGTGCTGGACTTCAACAAGGCCTACAACCCGCCGTGCGCGTTCACCGGCTTCGCCACCTGTCCGCTGGCGCCGCCGGAGAACCGGCTGGATCTGCGCGTGACCGCGGGGGAGAAGAATTATCGTGGCTCGCATCACTGAAAGGAGCGCGCTGGTCGCACTGGGCCTGCTGCTGGCATTCTCCGCACCGGCGGCCACGCCGGCTGATTACGTCGCCTCGGTGCAACGCGCGCGCAGCGAGCGCGTCGAGCAACTCAGGCAGATGGACGGCTATCTGGCGTTGACTGCCTCGGGTTGGCTGGAGCCCGGGTCGAACAGCGTGGGCAGTGCGCCGGACAACCACTTCCCCGTCTCCGGTGCCCCTGCGCACCTGGGCGTGCTGGAGCTGGCGACGGACGGGCAGGTCAGGCTGCATCTGGCGGATACCCGCGGCATCACCGTCGACGGCGCACCGGCGGCGATCGACAACGTCTTGCGCACGCAAGGTTCCGACGGCAAGCAGCGACCGACCCGGGTGGGTTTCGGCAGCAGCTATCTGTACGTGATCGAGAACGGCGCGCAGCGCGGCTTGCGGGTGAAGGACAACGATGCGCCGCTGCGCACGCACTTCCCGGGCTTCGACTATTTCCCGACCGATCCGTCCTGGCGGATCGAGGCGGACTGGGTGCCGTTCAAGCCATCGCACACGTTGAAGATGGCCTACGTCACCGGCACCGTGAGCGATACGCCGATCGCCGGCAAGGCGGTATTCCGGCGTGACGGCCGCAGCTACGAGCTGCTGCCGATCGAAGAGGACGGCCGGCTGTTCTTCGTCTTCAGCGACCGCACGGCGGGGAAGCTGACCTATGGCGGCGCCCGCTTCCTGTACGCGGCTGCGCCGAAGAACGGCAAGCTCGTGCTGGATTTCAACCTGGCCGAGAACCCGCCGTGCGCGATCACGCCGCACGTGGTCTGCCCGCTGGCGCCGCCGGAGAATCGCCTGAAGCTGGCGGTGACCGCGGGCGAGAAGAAATTCGACGAAGCCGAAAAGTAGGGCAGGCGGCGCCTGCCCTGCGTGCAGGGCCTCAGCGCCCCTTGAACTCCGCCTTGCGCTTTTCCAGGAACGCACCGGTGCCTTCGCGCATGTCCTCGGTGGAAAACGCCAGCGCGAAGCCCTGGGTTTCGAATTCCAGGCCCTGGTCGATGGCGGTTTCGCCACCTTGCAGCACCGCATCGAGGATGCCGGCCGCGGCCAGCGGCGCGGCAGCAGCCAGCTGATCGGCCAGCGCGTCGACCGCCTCGTCCAGCGCCTCGGGCGCGACGACGCGGGTGACGATGCCCAGCTCGAACGCGCGCTGCGCGTTGATCACCGCGCCGGTCAGGCACAGTTCCAGCGCGGCGCCGCGGCCGGCCAGGCGCAGCAGGCGCTGGGTGCCGCCGAAGCCGGGGATCAGGCCGAGGTTGATTTCCGGCTGGCCGAATTTCGCCTTCTCGCTGGCCACGCGCAGGTGGCAGGCCATCGCCAGCTCCATGCCGCCGCCCAGGGCGAAGCCCTGGATGCGGGCGATGACCGGCTTGCCCAGCCGTTCGATCGAGCTCATCAGGCGCTGGCCGGTGCGCGAGAAGCCCTGGGCCTGCACCGGTGTATAGCCGTTCATCTCGGCGATGTCGGCGCCGGCGACGAAGGCCTTCTCGCCCGCGCCGGTCAGCACCACGACGCGCACGGCATCGTCCTGGCCGGCCTGCGCGAAGGCGAGGGTCAGTTCGTTCAAGGTGTCGCGGTTCAGTGCGTTGAGCTTGTCCGGACGGTTGACGACGATGGTGCGCACGGCACCGCGGTTGCCGATTTCGAGATTGCGATAGGCCATGGCTGGCTCCTGACAGTTGCAAGCCGCCGATGGTAGCAGCGGGAACCTTTGCCGCCGCCCGGTTTCTCAAGCCACGTGCGCGATCCGCTGCACGGGATGCGCGAACCGCTTAGGATGTTTGCTCGGGATCAAGGCTCGCGCCGGCGAGAGGAAGGATCGGTGGAACAAGGCATCACACATCTGCGTTGCGCCGCGTTCGGTCTGCTGCTGGTTGCCGGCGCGGCCTGCGCCCAGAGCGCTGCTCCGGCACCGGCGCGAACGGACAAGGCCAGCCTGTCGTACGCGATCGGATACCAGATCGGCAGCCAGTTCGCCGACGGCAAACCCGATGTGGAGATCCCGGTGCTGGTGAAGGCGATCGAGGATGCCTACGCCAGGCGACGGCCCGGCGTGTCGATGCAGGAGATGCACCAGCAGCTGCAGCGCCTCGACCAGCAGATGCACGCCGAGGCGCTGAGCGAATTCAAGCGGATCGCCGCGGCGAATGCACGCAAGAGCGCCGCCTACCTGGCCAGCAACCGGCAGCAGCCCGGCGTGGTGCAGTTGCCGTCGGGCATCCAGTATCGGGTGTTGAGCAAGGGCGACGGCAAGGTCAGTCCCACCGTGACCAGCCTGGTCACGGTGAACTATCGCGGCATGCTGATCGATGGCACCGAGTTCGACAGCACCTGGGCACACGGTGCGCCGGTCAGCTTCAGCGTCGACAAGGTGATCCCCGGCTGGCAGGACGTGATTCCGCGCATGCATACGGGTGATCGCTGGAAGGTGGTGATTCCGCCGCGGCTGGCCTATGGCGAGGCGGGCGCCCTGCCGCGCATCGGTCCGAACGAGGCACTCGTTTTCGAGATCGAACTGCTGGCGATCAAGTCCGACCCGGCCCGGCCGTGACCCCTGCAGTGATAACATCCCGGGGTCATGTCGAACGATCCCGCCCGCGCTGAAGACGCTGCCCACGATGCCCCGCTGACGCCCTGCATCGGCACCTGCCGGCTGGACCCGCGGGGCTATTGCATCGGTTGCCAGCGCAGCGGCGAAGAGATCGGCCGCTGGCGCATGATGAGCCAGGCCGAACGCCGGTACGTGATGCAGCAGGTCCTGCCATTGCGCCGGCAACCATGATCGACGACCGCATCGATGGCCTGATCGACGCCTTGCTGCCGTTGTCGTCGCCGCCGACCGGCCCGGGCTGGAACCATGCGGACATGGCGCAACTGCTGGGCACCACCGAGCGCCGGCCGGCGGCCGTGCTGGTGGGCTTTCGCGAAGGCGTGCAACCGCGGCTGGTGCTCACCGTGCGCAACGACAACCTGCAGGCGCACGCCGGTCAGGTGGCCTTTCCCGGTGGCGGCACCGATCCCGCCGACGACGACGCACTGGCCACCGCGCTGCGCGAGAGCGAGGAGGAGATCGGGCTGGATCGCCAGCTGGTGAAGCCGCTGGGCTACCTCGACCGTTTCGAGACCATCAGCGGCTTCTGCATCACCCCGGTGGTGGCCAGCATCGACGTCAGTGCGCAGTTGTATCCGGCGCCGGATGAAGTTTCCGAAGTCTTCGAAGTGCCGCTGGCGTTCCTGCTGGAGCCAGCCAACCTGCGCCGCTACACGATGGAGTTCCGCGGCCAGACCCGGCCGATGGTGGAATTCGTCCACGGTGGCCATCGCATCTGGGGCGCCACCGCCTCGATGCTTTACAACCTGCTGCAGAGGATGGGACGGACATGACGCTGAAGACCACCCTGATCGATGTCGATGCACTGGCGGCGCTGCCGTCCGACGAGGTGCTGATCGTCGACTGCCGCGTCGACCTGGCCGACCGCACGCAGGGCGAGCGCACCTACCTGGCCGGGCACATTCCCGGCGCGGTGTTCGCCGACCTGGAACGCGATCTTTCCGACATGTCGCGCGTGCCCGAGGGACTGGGCCGGCATCCGCTGCCATCGACGTCGGCCTTCAATGCCGTGCTCGGTCGCTGGGGCTGGAAGCCGGACCTGCAGGTGGTGAACTACGACACCGGGCCGGGGGCGCTGGCGGCGGCGCGTCTGTGGTGGCTGCTGCGGCTGTCCGGCGTGCGCAACGTGGCGGTGCTCGATGGCGGCATCGCCGCATGGCAAGCAGCTGGCCTGCCGCTGGAAACGGACGTCCGTCCGCGCACTTCCACCGAGGTGACGCTGGCCCGGGATGCGGGCCAGGTGATCGTCGACCACGCGGCCCTGCATGCCGCGCCGGCGCCGCTGCTGATCGACGCCCGCGCCGGCGCACGTTATCGCGGCGAGGTCGAGCCGCTGGATCGCGCCGCCGGTCACGTGCCCGGCGCCCGCAATCGCCCGTACGTCGACAACCTGCAGGCCGATGGCCGTTTCAAGCCGCCGGCCCAGCTGCGTCAGGAATTCGCCGCCGTACTGGGCGACGCCGCGCCCGATCAGGTCGTGCACATGTGCGGCTCCGGCGTCACCGCCTGCTACAACCTGCTGGCGATGGAACACGCCGGCCTGCATGGCTCGCGGCTGTACGCGCCGTCATGGAGCGGCTGGGTCAGCGACCCGTCGCGGCCGGTGGCCAAGGGCGAGGAGTGAGTGAAGAGGAGTGAGAAGCGAGATAGAGCTATCGACTCCCACCTTCTCTTCTCACTCCTCGTCACTCACTTCTCGCTCTTGCTCTTCAGTTTCGCCACCAGAGCCTGCAGCACTGCCTGCGTTTCCGGATGGAAGAACGCGTCGACGAATTCATCCAGCGGCAGCGCGTCGACGTCGGCATAGACGCCAGCCAGGTCGGCACGAGCCAGCCGGCGGGTGGTCAGCATGGCGTTGGACGGCAGCGCCAGCAGCTCGCCCAGCCAGTGCAGGGCGCGGGTGGTGACCTGATCCACGCCGGTCAGCTCGTCGACGAAGCCGCAGGCCAATGCCGCGTCCGACTCGATCATCGCGCCGGCCACCAGCAGGCGTTCGGCACGGTAAGTGCCCACGACGCGGCGCAATGCCAGCTGGATCGATTCGGGCACGATCAGACCCACCTGCACTTCGTTGAGGCCGATCCGGAACGGGCCCGAAGCCATCACCCGGTAGTCGCAGAACAGCGCCAGCACGGCGCCGCCGGCAGGGCTGTGGCCGGTGATCGCGGCGACCATCGGTACCGGGCAGCGCGCCAGCGTGGCGCACAGCGCGAAGAACTCGCGCCAGTATTCGCGCACGCCGGCCCGGTCGCAGGCGAGCAGGGCGGGCACGTCGACACCGGCGGAGAACAGTCCCTGGGCGCCGGACAGCACGATGCCGCGCACGTTGTCGCGTACTGCCTCATCGATGGCGGCGTGCAGCGCGCGCACCAGCTCCAGGTTCAGCGCGTTGACCGGCGGCCGGGCCAGCTGGATCTCGCGGATCGCGTCGTGATTGATCAGGTTGAGCATGGTTGACTCCGTTCAATGATTATTGCGGCTGTTCGTCGGCGGTCCAGCTGTAGCGCACCGCGTAATCGAGCACGGCCTTGCCGTGGGCGGGCACCTCGATGCGGAACTCCAGCGTGTCCGGATTCTGCTGGCTGGGCTTGCTGCTGGACGATACCAGTACCCACTGGCGCCAGCGGCCGGGATGCTCGCGGACCGTCACGGTGCGCGCGCTCTCGCCGGCATTGCTCAAGTTGATGCGGAACGCTTCGTTCATCGTGCGGGCGGCCTTGTCGATGCTGAAGCTGGTGCGCTCGCGTTCGGCGCGCAGGTCGAAGGCGGTGCCCAGGGTGATGGTGGCGTCGCTGCCCTTGGGCGTGTCGTCGATGCGGCCTTCGCCGATGAACTGGGGCGTGCCGTTGCGGTCGGCCGTGAGTACGCGCAGGTAGCCGGCCGGCAGGCTGTCGAAGGCTTTCAGCTTCAGTGTGCTGACGATGGTGTTGCCGCCGCCCTGGTTGAAGTCGCGGTTCACGATCGGCTGCTGCGGCTGGAAGCTGCCGCCGTTCTCGTACAGCGCGGTGCGCGTGCAATCCATCGCGCGGCTGGCGTACAGCGGCACCTGGCTGACGCTGCCATCAGGCAATTCGACCGCGCCGGGCAGGGTATAGCTGCGATAGTCGCCGATGCTGTCCTGTTGCGGCATGGCGTCGGCCTTTGCGTTGAATCCGCGTGCCATCGCCATCATCGGTTGCGGGGCCGACGGCTTGGCCATGTTCGGCTCGCCGGCGATCAGGGTGAGTTTCGCATCGTGCCAGTCGCGCCCGCTGCGGTTGGCGATGCTGGCGCGCGCTTCGAACTGCATGCGGCAGGTGGCGCCCGGCTGCAGCGTCGCCACGTAGGCAGCGCGCCAGCCCAGGCCCGAGGTGGGATAGCTGAGCACGGCGCGGGACGTGCCGGCACGTGCGGCGTCCACGCGCAGGCTCAGGCTGGAGCCGAGCGGGAACTTGCCGTCGGTGCTGCGCACCGAGGCGTAGTTGCGCACCAGCGTGGTGCCGGTAACGCCGCGTATCAGCAGGCCGTCACCCGCGCGCAGCAGGGTGCCGTTGGCCAGCGGCAGGCCGCCGGCGCCGAGCACTTCCACCGCATGACCGACCAGTCCGGTCAATGCCGCATTCGCGCCTTGCGCCAACAGCAGGCGCTGCGAAACCACCTTCGCATTGCCTTCGGGAAAGCCCAGCGCCAGCGCCTCGGCGTCGAGCGAATTCGGCAGGTCGCCGATCACCACGTCGTGCGTGCCCGCGGCGAGATCCAGCGTGCGCTGTTCGCGCACCACGGCATAGCCGTCGTTGACATTGCCGCCATCGTTGCCGGCATACAGCGCAGCGCTGTCGCTGCGATACAGGGTGAGTTCGGTGGCGTCGGCGGCATGCGCCGCGGATGTGCCGGCAAGGGCGGCGATGCAGGCGAAGGCGAGGACGGTGCGATGTGGCGTCGTCATGGGGGCGCATTCCATCGTGGGGAGTGGATTGCCATCATAACGAGGGCGGGCGCATGCCGCGTGCCGACTGCGTCGCTGTGTGCGGTGGACGCCTGACTTGCACCTGTTCCCGTGCTGGTCAGGATTGTCCAAGCGTCGGCGCCGGGGATTCACTATCGTGGCGTGCGTATTCCGCATGGAGACCCACCATGTCCGCTACTTCGACGATCGATATCGCCGCCGCCCGGCGGCCGGACGATATCGCGATCGTGCGCGAACTGTTCCTCGAATACGTGGACAGCCTCGGCATCGACCTTTCCTTCCAGGACGTGGCCGCGGAGCTGGCACAGCTGCCCGGCAAGTACGCGCCGCCCCGGGGCGCGATCCTGATCGCGCGCGATGGTGCAGGATCGGTGCAGGGGTGCGTGGCGCTGCGCCCCTGGTCGGAGCCGGGCACATGCGAGATCAAGCGCCTCTATGTTCGACCCGCGGCGCGCGGGCAGGCGCTGGGGCGACGACTGGCCGAAGCGGTGATCGCCTCGGCGGCCCGGGCCGGCTACGTGCGCGTGCTGCTGGACACGCTGGCCTCGATGAAGGCGGCGCGGCAGCTGTATGTCGCGCTGGGCTTTCGCCCGGTCCCGCCGTACTACGACAACCCAGTGCCGGACACACTGTACATGGCGCTTGAGCTCGAGCCGGGGACGCCCTGAGCTATACCGCTGCCCAGCCCGCCTGGAAGGCGGCGGGAGTCATGCCGAACGTCTTGACGAATTCGCGGTTGAGATGGGCCTGGTCGTAGAAGCCCGCTTCGAGCGCCGCGTCGATGATCAAGGCGCGATCGCGCAACAAGGCCTTGGCCTTGTGCAGGGCCAGCATGACGTGGAAGTTGTGCAGGCTGCTGCCGGTCTCGCGGCGGAACGTGCGGGCCAGGTGGCCGGCGGAAACCGCGCAGGCTTGCGCGATCGCTTCCACGTCGGTGTGCAACGAGGGACGCTCGCCCAGCAACGCCCTGGCCTGCACGCCCAACGCATCGCGGGGACCGCCAGCCGGGACATTCTTCGTGGCTGGCGGCACGAAACGCGAGATGAACGCCCAGCCGCTGCCGTCCACCGGCTCGAAGCGGTGGATCACGCCCCCCGGCACCACGACGCTGTCGCCAGCGGCAACCTCGCGGCAGGTCGTGGGAAGGCGCAGCCGCGCCCGGCCTGCCAGCACCTCGACGATTTCGTCGCCGGCGTGGAAGTGCGGCCGGAAGCGCCAGTCATGGCGCGCGCCTGCAATCGTCTCGACCCAGCCGGACCCGCCCGGGCGGACCGTGAATGAGGTGCGGGCGACCGGGATGCGCATGGTCGGCTAGATGGCGGCGCCGCGGATCGCCTCGGGCAGCGGCACGGGCTTGCCGCTGGCCGGGTCCATCCACACCATCACCACGTGACCGTCGCAGTACAGCCGGTCGGGCTGGTCGGCGTCGACCACCCGGTGCGCGATGGTCATCGAGCTGTTGCCCATGCGCTCGCAGAACAACTGCACCTGCAGTTGCGCAGGCCAGGCGATGGGGCGACGGTAGTTGATCTGGCTGGCGGCCATCACCGGCATCGCGTGCTCGTCGAACCAGGGGCCGGGCACGTGGCTCAGCCACTGCAGCCGCGCCTCTTCCAGGTAGGTGAGGTAGCTGGAATTGTTGACGTGGTTGAACGCGTCGAGGTCGCGCCAGCGCACGCCGAGCGAGGCGACGAACAGGGGGACGTCGGACGCCCCGGTTCCGTTTTCGGCAATGCCGGGCGAAGGATTGCTCATGCAGGCTTCTTCTTTTTTCCGCTGCCGCGCATCGGCTTGTACTTGTCGGCCGAGGCGATGTGCTTGGTGGCGGCCTTGATGCGCTTGGCGGTGCCCGGCTTTTTCGGTTTGGCCGGTTTCAGGTGCGGCGCGAGGAAATGGCCGGTGTGCGATGCGGGTGTGGCCGCCACGGTTTCCGGCGTGCCGGCGACCAGGATGCGGCCGCCGCCCGCGCCACCTTCGGGGCCCAGGTCGACGACCCAGTCGGCGGTCTTGATCACGTCGAGGTTGTGTTCGATCACCACCACGGTGTTGCCCTGGTCGACCAGCTGGTGCAGCACGTCGAGCAACTGCTCGATGTCGTGGAAGTGCAGGCCGGTGGTGGGTTCGTCCAGAATGTAGAGCGTGCGGCCGGTGTCGCGCTTGGAGAGTTCCTTGGACAGCTTCACGCGTTGCGCCTCGCCACCCGACAGCGTGGTCGCGCTCTGGCCGAGCTTGATGTAGTCGAGGCCCACGGCGCGCAGCGTGTCGAGCTTGCGCGCGATGGTCGGCACGTTCTCGAACAGCTTCAGCGCATCCTCCACCGTCATGTCGAGCACGTCGGCAATGGTGTGGCCCTTGTACAGGATCTCCAGCGTCTCGCGGTTGTAGCGCTTGCCGTGGCAGACGTCGCAGGGCACGTAGACGTCGGGCAGGAAGTGCATCTCCACCTTGATCATGCCGTCGCCTTCGCACGCCTCGCAGCGGCCGCCGCGCACGTTGAAGCTGAAGCGGCCCGGCGTGTAGCCGCGCGAGCGCGCCTCCGGCACCTGCGAGAACATGTCGCGCAGCGGGGTGAACAGGCCGGTGTAGGTGGCCGGGTTGGAGCGTGGCGTGCGGCCGATCGGCGACTGGTCGATGTCGACCACCTTGTCGAACAAGTCCATGCCCGTGACGGACTTGTGCGGCGCCGCCTGCGTGCCGGCGCCGTTCAATTCGGCGGCGGCGAGGCGGAACAGCGTGTCGTTGACCAGGGTCGACTTGCCCGATCCGGAGACGCCGGTGACGCAGGTGAACAGGCCGGCCGGGATCGCCAGGTCGACGTTCTTGAGGTTGTTGCCGCTGGCGCCTTTCAGGTGCAGCCACGACTCGTCGTCGATCGGCTGGCGGCGTTCCTTGGGTACCTCGATCGCGCGCGCGCCGGAGAGGAACTGGCCGGTGACCGAGCGTGGTGAGTCCAGCATGTCCTGCACGCTGCCCTGCGCCACGATCTCGCCGCCGTGCACGCCGGCGCCGGGGCCGATGTCGAGCACGTGGTCGGCCATGCGGATCGCGTCCTCGTCGTGCTCCACCACGATCACCGTGTTGCCGAGGTCGCGCAGGCGGGTCAGCGTGCCGAGCAGGCGCTCGTTGTCGCGCTGGTGCAGGCCGATCGAGGGTTCGTCCAGCACGTACATCACGCCGACCAGGCCGGCGCCGATCTGCGAGGCGAGCCGGATGCGCTGTGCTTCACCGCCGGACAGCGAGTCGGCCTGGCGATCCAGCGTGAGGTAGTTGAGGCCGACGTCGTTGAGGAAGGTCAGCCGCTCGCGGATTTCCTTGACGATCTTCACCGCGATCTCACCACGCCAGCCGGTGAGCTTCAGTTCTTCGAAGAACTGAAGCGCGTCGTCGATCGAACGATGGGTCAACGATGGCAGCGCATGGTCGGCGACGAACACGTTGCGCGCCGAGCGGTTGAGTCGCTGGCCTTCGCAGACCGGGCAGGGCTGGTCGCTGATGTACTTCGCCAGCTCCTCGCGCACGGCGGCGGATTCGGTTTCCTTGTAGCGTCGTTCCAGGTTGGGCAGGATGCCCTCGAACGGATGTTCGCGGGTGACCTTGCCGCCGCGTTCGGTGATGTAGCGGAACGCGATGCGTTCCTTGCCGCTGCCGTACAGGATGGCCTTCTGGACGTCCGCCGGCAGCTTCTGCCACGGCGCGTCCACGTCGAAGCCGTAGTGCGCCGCCAGCGACAGGATCAGCTGGAAATAGTGCGCGTTGCGTCGATCCCAGCCGCGCACCGCGCCGCTGGACAGAGCCAGCTCGGGGTGGCCGACCACGCGCGCGGCGTCGAACACCTGGGTCACGCCGAGGCCGTCGCAGGATGGGCAGGCGCCCACCGGCGAATTGAACGAGAACAGTCGCGGCTCCAGCTCGGGCAGCGAGTAGTCGCAGACCGGGCAGGAGTAGCGCGAGGACAGCAGCTGCTCCGTCGCGGACTGATCGTCCATGTTCGCCAGGATCACCAGCCCGTCGCCCAGCCGCAGCGCGGTCTCGAACGACTCGGCCAGGCGCTGCTTGATGTCGTCGCGCGGGCGGAAGCGGTCGACCACCACTTCGATGGTGTGTTTCTGGCGCAAGGTCAGCGGCGGCACGGCGTCGAGGTCATACACCGCGCCGTCGACGCGGGCACGTACGAAGCCCTGCGCGCGCAACTGCTCGAACACCTGCACGTGCTCGCCCTTGCGCTCGCGGATCACCGGCGCCAGCAGCATGTAGCGCGTCTCCGCATCGAGCGCCAGCGTGGCGTCGACCATCTGGCTCACCGTCTGCGCCTCCAGCGGGATGCCGTGGTCGGGACAGCGCGGCGTGCCGACACGGGCGTACAGCAGGCGCAGGTAGTCGTACACCTCGGTGATCGTGCCCACGGTGGAGCGCGGGTTGTGCGAGGTGGATTTCTGCTCGATCGAGATCGCCGGCGACAGGCCTTCGATGTGGTCGACGTCGGGCTTCTCCATCATCGACAGGAACTGTCGCGCATACGCGGAAAGCGATTCCACGTAGCGGCGCTGGCCTTCGGCGTAGATGGTGTCGAAGGCCAGCGAGGATTTGCCCGAACCGGACAGGCCGGTAATCACGATCAGCTGATCGCGGGGCAGGTCGAGGTCGATGTTCTTGAGGTTGTGCGTGCGCGCACCGCGGATGCGTATGGTGTCCATGGACGCCGGATATGGGGGGGAACCATTACTATACCAAGGAGTTTTGATGGTTCAGTGTCGACGGCGTCAGGTGGCGGTCGAATTTGGCTCACCGTTCCGGCTGTGGCTAAATGCCGGTTTCACCCGTACGGAGGCGAGTCATGAAGAAATGGGCGGGAACCGCTGCTGCTGCAGCGCTGGCGCTGGGCGCCGCCGGACAGGCCGTTGCCGCGCAGCCGAGCGAAAAGCAGGTGCGCGAACTGTTCGAGGTGATGCACATGGATCGCATGTTCGGGAAGATGAACACGCAGATGGTCACGGTGATGGGTCAGGCCGTGCCTTGCGTTCCGGCGTCCTACTGGCAGGGTTTCATCGACGCCAGCGGCACCCGGCAATTGCTGGGTCAGATGGTGCCGATCTACCAGCGCCATTTCACTGCCCAGGATGTCGCCGGCTTGCTGAAGTTCTACCGCTCCCCGCTGGGCCAGAAGGTCATCACGCAGATGCCGGTAACGATGGCCGAGGGCATGAAGGTGGGCCAGGCCTGGGGGCGCGAGCGCGGCCAGACGATGATCAGGCAGCTGCAGCAGAAGGGTACGCTGGACGCCAATGGCCAGTGTCCGGCCAGTCCCGCGGCGGCGAAGCCGGCCGTTCCAGCGCCCGGGCCGGGCCACTGAACGGCTCGCCGCGGGGGCGCGGCAAGGCCGTTCGGGTCCGGCGTGGTCAGTAATTGACCAGCGCGGGGTCACGTCGCTATAATCCGCGGTTCGCCAGACCTGTAAAGGGTCATGGCGATACCCAAGAGAATAACGACAGAAGGGCATTCCCATGAGTTATGCAGTCATCAAGACCGGTGGCAAGCAGTACCGCGTCATGCAGGGCGACGTCCTGCGCGTGGAGCTGTTGACCGCCGAAGAAGGCGCCACCATCAGTTTCGACCAGGTATTGATGGTCGGTACCGGTGAGTCGGTCGTCGTTGGCGCGCCGGTTGTAGAGGGCGCCACCGTCAGCGCCACCGTGCGCAAGCACGGTCGTGCCGAC
>NZ_LMHR01000044.1:0-32202 GCF_001428465.1 Rhodanobacter sp. Root179
CGCCGTGGGCGAAAGCAGCAGCGCCAGCGGTGACGAAAGCGTGGCGCTGGGTGGCAGCGCGGCTGGTGGCAATTTCATCACCGAAGCCTCGGGTGCGGGCACCACGGCGATCGGCGCGGGCGCCTACGCCACGGCCGACAACGCGGCGGCGTTCGGCTGGTTGTCGGGTGCCGATGCGATCAACGGCACGGCCCTGGGTGCCGGCGCCTGGGTGCAGGCGGCGGCGGACAACTCGGTGGCGCTGGGTGCGCAATCGCTGGCAGACCGGGCCAACACGGTCTCCGTGGGCAGCGCCGGCTCCGAGCGCCAGATCACCAACGTGGCTGACGGCACCGAGGCCACGGATGCGGTGAACCTGGGCCAGCTGGAAGCGTTGCAGACGCAGGTGACGCAGACGGGCTCGGACGTGAGCGCCAACACGGCGGCGATTGCCACGAATACCGCCGCCATCGCGACCAACACCGCGGACATCGCGACCAATACGGCCGACATCGCCACGAACACCGCCGCCATCAGTTCACTGGATGGCCGGGTCGACACGATCGAGGGACAGCTCGGCGACCTGCAGCAGAGCACGGCGGAGCTGGGCGCGATCGGCATCGACACCGTGGGCGATGGCAGCGACGACGCCTCGGTGCTGGCCGGCTCGCGTGGCGTGGCGATCGGCTCGAATGCCGAAGTGGGCGGTGACCATGGCACGGCGATCGGCGGCGACAGCTACGCGGCGGGCCCGAACGACACCGCCATCGGCGGCAATGCGAAGGTGAATGCCGATGGCAGCACCGCGGTGGGTGCCAACACCACCATCGCGGCGACGGCGACCAATGCGGTGGCGGTGGGCGAAGGCGCATCGGTGAGCGCGGCGTCGGGCACGGCGATCGGCCAGGGCAGTTCGGCCACGGCGGCCGGTGCGGTGGCCTTGGGCCAGGGTTCGCTGGCTGATCGCGCCAACACGGTGTCGGTGGGCACGGCGGCAAACAACCGCCAGATCACCAACGTGGCGGCCGGTACCCAGGCCACCGACGCGGCGAACTACGGGCAGGTGCAGCAAGCCCTGGTTAGCGCGAAGGACTACAGCGACGCCAACGCCCAGCAGACCCTGCAGAGCGCCAATGCTTACACCGACCAGAAGTTCGCCAACATCGCCAGCACGGCGGACGTGAACTCGCTGCGCAACGACACCAACAACCGGTTCCGCGCCATGGACAAGCGCGTGAACCAGGTTGGCGCGATGGGCGCGGCGATGGCGCAGATGGCGTTCAGCACCCAGGGCATCAACACGCCGAACCGGGTGGGCGTGGGCATGGGTGGCTACGGCAACCGCGCAGCGCTGGCGGTGGGCTACTCGCGGCAGTTGTCGCCGAAGGCCAACCTGACCTTCGGTGCCGCGGTAACCGGCAATGAGACCTCCGGTGGCGTGGGCGTGGGTATCGGCTGGTAAATCAGGCCGCCGGGCCCCGCGATACGGGCCCGGACATGCACGACAGGAACCGGCGCCCACGTGGCGCCGGTTTTTTTGTGGTCGAGGCCCACCGCCGTCGCGCGAGGCAGCGGTCACGCTTCCGCGCCGCCATGCGCACGTCGCCATGAAGGAGGTCGCTTCGGAGGCGAAAAAGGAAAGGCCCGCCGAGGCGGGCCTTTCTGCCGTGACGTGATGAAGCCTCAGTGGTGCCCGTGCCCCAGCCCGGGGCAGGCCAGGTCGAGCACGAAGCCGTCGTGGTCGGAAACCCCGATGGCCTTGCGCAGGCCGGTTTCGCCTGCCGCGTCATCCTGGGTCTGGTCGGGAGCATCGAGATTGCCGCGGCCGTATTCGAAACCGCGGAAGCAGCGCTGGGCGAGGCGATCAAGCAACGCCTGGTCGAGCACCTGGGCCACCGGAACGTCGCGGCCGGAGTCGAACGAGCCGGTGCTCTGGTAGCCCTGGATCTCGCCAAGCTGCTGGGTGAACAGGAACGAGTAACGGTCGTTGGGGGCCACCGACTGCACCGCGTTCCACAAGGCCGGCTTCACGATGTTGCCGCCGAGATCGAGCAGGTTGGCGCTGTCGTCGTAGGTGCCGGCGATCGCGCCGACCACGTCGGTCCAGCCGTCGGTGAACGGGTAGGCGTTGAAGTCGCCCAGCACCACCAGCGGTTCGAAAGCGGACTTCGCGTCGGTCTGCAGCGCCTGCACGCGCTGGGCGATGTCCACCGCGCCGTTGAAGCGCTTGAGGCGGTTGCGCGTGGCATCCGCCCCGCCATCGACGCCGATCAGCGACTTCGGGTGCACCACCATCAGGCGGAACGAGAAGCTGCCCTTGCCCAGTTTGGTGCCTTCGAGCAGCAACGGCGGACGGTCGTGCAGATAGGCCGACTGGCCGGTGCCAGGGTCCACCCAGGTCGCGTCGTAGCCAAGCTGGCTCACGCTGGCGATCTGCACCCGGTCGTCCTGCACCAGGAAGCCCACGTCGATGCCGCTGGGATCGTGGCCGTCGACCAGGTGCGCGGAGTAGTGCACGCCGTAGTCGCTGTTCAGTTGCGCGGCCAGCTGTTCGAGCACGGGCAGGTTTTCCACCTCCTCGGCGCCCAGCACGTCGGGCAGTTTCAGCACGCCGCCGATGTAGGCGGACAGGCGCTGCAGCTTGAGTTGCAATTCGTCCGCCGTCGGCGTGCCTTCATCGCCGCACTCGTAGGTGCTGTTGTCGCCATCGGTGTCGCACAGCCGCAGCATGTTGAGGTTGCCCACGCGCAGGCCATCCGGGCCCCGCTGATCATGCACGGGGCGCGGCATCGTGTTGGCATCGAGGATGTGCAGCATGGTCGGCTGGAAGTCGTAGTCGCCGAAGCTGTAGCTCATCACGCCTTCGGCGATGAACCGCGCGCCGCCGTTGATCCCGGTGCCGGTCGGCACCGCGCCGAGGGCATCGGCGTCCATCTCGAAGACTTCCGGGTTGCCGTCCCACACGCCGGAGTGGATGTCCGAGGCCGGCAGGCCGAAAGTGACGCCCTGCGAACGCAGCGAACGGCTGCCGCCGGCACTGACGAAGACCTCGGCGAAGGGATCGTTGCCGTAGCGCTGGTTGCCGCGATCGACGATGCCGTTGACGATCAGGATGCGCATGCCCTCGAAGCATTCGAAATTGGTCGTGCCGCAGGACAGGTTCGCCGGATCGGTCGACGGCAGGTTGCGACCGAACAGCACCGGCTGTGGCAGCCGGTTGCCCGAGCTGAGCACGCTGATGCTGGCGCCGGTCAGTTCGGTCAGCCCGTAGTACCCGGCCACGCGGGCACGCACGTCCACCGCGTCGCCGACTTTCACTGTCGGTGCGCTGCCGGTGAACACGTACACGCCGTTCGAGGTCAGCCGGACGTGGTCGTCGCGGCGATCCGGCGTCTGCATGGTGAAGCCGGCCGGGCCGACGCTGGTGACGATGTTGTTGCGGGTGATCACCGGCTGGCCGGTGAACGGCGAGCTGTCACCGTTGCCCTGGATCTGGAAGATCTCGACCTGGGCCGCATCGTCGTTGAGGATGCCGCCGATCGCCTCGCCGCGGGCAATCGCGAGGCCGCTGGACGGCTCGCTCAGCTGCACCGCGAAATCCTCGTCGGGTTCGATCTTCGTGTCGCCGTGCACGGTGACGGTGACCTTCTGCACCGTGTCACCGGCGGCGAAGGTCACCACCTGGTCCACCGCGTCGTAGTCGCCATCGGCCACGGTGGCGGCGCCATCGGCCGTGCGGAAGCGCACCTGCACCGGCGACGGTGCCGGCTTGCTCAGGGTGAGGCTGAAGTCGAGCGCGGTGGTGCCGCTGTCGCCTTCGTTGATCACCGCATCGGCCACCGACACGCCAAGGCCGAGGTCCGAACAGCTGCTGCCGGCGTTGTGCGGCACCGAGGGCGACTGCAGGCTGAAGTCCGCCGCGTTGTCGCCGGTGTCCTGCACCAGCCCGGCCGCGTTGCTGATGCGGGCATACGAGCGGTCGGCATTGGTCGAGCCCAGCGAGGCCAGCCGCGTGCCTTCGCCATAGGCCGAGCCACCGCTGAGGCCGACCTGGTCCAGCACCGTGCCACCGGCATCGGCGATCGCCAGGCCGCCGGTGTCGGTGATGCCGGTCTTGTAGATCACGTCGCCGCCCACGCTGCCGGAATAGCCGCTGCTGGCGCCGTTGGTCAGCAACAGGTAGCAGCCCGGCGCGATCGACGTGCCCGATGGCAGCGTGGCACGCGTGCCGGTGGTGCCGCTGTCGTTCGAGCCGAGCAGGGTGTAGCCGCCCACGTCGAGCGCACTGGGCGAACCGTTGTGCAGTTCGACGAATTCGTCGTTGCCGCCGGACGGTCCGCGTACGCGGAAATTGCTGATCGTGAGATCCGCGGCCAGCGCGGGTAGCGCCGCGGCAAACAGACACAGCGCCATTCCCGCGGCGCGACGCATAGGCATCATGACGTGATTCCCCTCGATGTGATGGCGGATTCCCCCTCCCGGAACCTGACCACTGTCCGTGACGGCGCAATGACAGGTCAGTCATACCCCGGCGCGGGGCGATGACTTTGCGACGGCTTCGGCAGTTTCGAAGGAACTTGTCGGCCTGGCAACCGAAACAGCGCCGAACAGGAATTTTTCCTAGGCGCGATGCCGCCATTGCGCCGGTGAACTCGGCACAATGGAGGGCCGCGCCCGAGATGAACGGCGTGCGGGCCGAATCCCGGGCCATTCGCGTGCGCCCGGCCGGATGTGATACCTATGACGTTTGCCGTTTTCGCCCTGGGGCGTCGACGGTTTCGCGTGCACTCAAGCGGGGTGGAGGATGTCGGCAGTGATTGAGCCGGCGGTCGGCGGGGCGGGCATGGCCGTGGAGGATCGCGAGGCGGAAGTCTGCGCGTGGCTGGTGGCGCGTGGTCGCCTGAAGGAAGGCGATCTGGTGCGCGCGCGCCGGCTGCACGAGGAGTCGACCGAGGGCACGCTGACCACGCTGATGGCGCGTCTTGGCCTGGTGTCCGAGCGCGACCTGGCCGAGGGCTGGGCCGAACTGCTGCAGGTGCCGCTGCTGTCCGCGCGCGATGCGCCGGAACTGCCGCCGGCCGATCTCGACGTGTCGCTGCGTTTCCTCAAGCAGCAGCACGTGGTGCCGGTGCAGGACGAAGCACACGGGCTGGCGTTGATCGTCGCCGATCCGGCCGATCCGTATCCCTTGCAGGCGGTGCAGCTGGCCGCCGGGCGCCCGGTGGCATTGCGGGTGGGCCTGCGTTCGGAAATCGATGGCCTGATCGAGCGCTACTACGGCTCCGGCCGTTCGGCGATGGGCACCATCGTGGAGAACCTCGACGGCAGCGCCGCCGAGGAGGACGACGTCGAGCACCTGCGCGACCTCGCCTCCGAGGCTCCGGTCATCCGGCTGGTCAATCTCATTCTTCAGCGCGCGGTGGAGCAGCGCGCTTCGGACGTCCATATCGAACCGTTCGAAAACCGGCTGAAGGTGCGTTACCGCATCGATGGCGTATTGCACGAAGTGGAAGCGCCGCCGTCGTCGTCGACCGCCGCGGTGATCTCGCGCGTGAAGATCATGGCGCGGCTCAACATCGCCGAGCGCCGCCTGCCGCAGGACGGCCGCATCCAGTTGCGCGTGCAGGGCAAGGAGCTGGACCTGCGCGTGTCCACCGTGCCGACCAGCTTCGGCGAATCGGTGGTGATGCGCATCCTGGACCGCGAATCGGTGGTGTTCGATTTCGAATCGCTGGGCTTCACCGACAGTTTCAAGCAGCGCTTCGTCGAGGTGCTGAACAAGCCGCATGGCATCCTGCTGGTCACCGGCCCCACCGGTTCGGGCAAGACCACCACGCTGTACACCGCGCTGAGCCAGATCAACACCAACGACGTGAAGATCATCACCGTCGAAGACCCGGTCGAATACCAGCTCGAAGGCATCAACCAGATCCAGGTGAAGCCGCAGATCGGGCTGGATTTCTCCGGCGCCCTGCGCTCGATCATGCGCCAGGACCCGGACGTGATCATGATCGGCGAAATGCGCGACCTGGAGACCTGCCGCATCGCGATCCAGTCCGCGCTCACCGGCCACCTGGTGCTGTCCACGCTGCACACCAACAGCGCGGCCGGCGGCGTCACCCGCCTGCTCGACATGGGCGTGGAGGATTACCTGCTCGGCTCCACCATCAACGGCATCCTGGCGCAGCGGCTGGTGCGCCGGCTCGATCCGGAAACCGCGATTGCCTACGAGGCGTTGCCCGAGGTGATCGAACAGTTCGAGCTGGAGAAGTACACCGACGAACGCCCGATCCGCCTGTGGAAGCCCGGCACCAGCGCGGCGAATCCCAGTGGCTACCGCGGCCGC
This sequence comes from Rhodanobacter sp. Root179, assembly GCF_001428465.1. Classification (NCBI taxonomy): domain Bacteria; kingdom Pseudomonadati; phylum Pseudomonadota; class Gammaproteobacteria; order Lysobacterales; family Rhodanobacteraceae; genus Rhodanobacter; species Rhodanobacter sp. Root179. Next base: position 6,326 of record NZ_LMHR01000044.1, read on the forward strand.
CGCGCGATCATGGAGTTCCTCACCATGAGCGACCCGCTGCGCCGGCTGGTGATGCAGCGCGCGAACGAAGGGGACATCGAAAAGCAGGCCCGCGCCGAAGGCATGCGCACGATGTACGAGGACGGCATCGCCAAGGCCGTGGCCGGCATCACCACGCTGGAAGAGGTCCTGCGCGTGACGCAGGAAGGCTGAGGTGGCGCAGTTCCGTTACAAGGCGGTCAACGACGCCGGCGAGACGCTGCAGGGGCAGATGGAAGCGGCCAGCGTCGAGGAAGTGATCGGCCGGTTGCAGGACCAGGGCCATACGCCGCTGGAAGCGCTGCCGGCCGATGGTGCGGGCGGTGGCAGCGGGTTTGCCGCGCTGTTCAAGCGCGGGCCGTTCAACGGCGACCAGCTGGCCCAGTTCACCCATCAGCTGGCGACCCTGCTGGGCGCCGGCCAGCCGCTGGATCGCGCGCTGGGCATCCTGCTCGACCTGCCCGAGGGCGAGCATGCGAAGAAGCTGATCGAACGCGTGCGTGATCGCGTGCGGGGCGGCAATACGCTGTCCTCCGCGCTCGACGAGGAACACGGCGTGTTTCCCAAGCTCTACGTGAGCCTGGTTCGCGCCGGCGAAGCGGGCGGCTCGCTGGAGGAAACCCTGCGCCGGCTGGCCGACTACCTCGAGCGCGCCCAGGCGATGCGCGGCAGCATCGTCAATGCGCTGATCTACCCGGCCTTCCTGCTGGTCGGCGTGCTCGGTTCGCTGGTGCTGCTGCTGGCCTACGTGGTGCCGCAGTTCGTGCCGATCTTCGAGGACATGCAGGTACCGATTCCGTGGATCACCCAGGCCGTGCTGACCGTGGGCAACACGCTGCAGGCCTGGTGGTGGCTGATCCTGCTGCTGCTCGGCGGCGGCCTGTTCGGCTGGCGCGCGCACCTGCGCGATCCCGCGGCGCGGCAGGCCTGGCATGCCCGCCTGCTGCACATGCGCCTGGTCGGGCCGCTGCTGCTGAAGGTGGAGACGGCGCGGATCGCCCGCACCCTGGGCACCTTGCTGAAGAACGGCGTGCCGCTGCTGAACGCGCTGAGCATCGCGCGCCAGGTCACCGGCAACCGCGCGCTCGACGCGGCGCTGGCCGCGGCGCAGGAACAAGTCAAGGGCGGCGCGGGCCTGAGCCTGGCGCTGGGCCAGTCGAAGCTGTTTCCCCGACTGGCGATGCAGATGGTGCAGGTCGGCGAGGAAGCCGGCCAGCTCGACACCATGCTGCTGAAAGTCGCCGACACGTTTGAACTTGAGTCCCGGCGCGCGATCGATCGTTTGCTGGCCGCACTGGTGCCGGCACTGACCATCGTGATGACCGTGCTGGTGGCGATCATCATGGCCGCGATCCTGCTGCCGCTGTTGAGTCTGACCAGCAATATTCAGTAACCGAGGAGCAAGGTGATGGTGAAGCTTTTGGAATTCGTGGGGCAGGGAATCGGGAATGGGGAATGGGGAATGGTAGGAGCCCGCAAGGCCGCGGCATTTACTTGCCCCATTCCCCATTCCCCATTCCCCATTCACGGGCGCGCGCGTGGCGTTGCCCCCTCCTCAATCCTCCCCCGCGGAGCGGGGGAGGAGACGAAGGCAAGAAGCGCCTTGTTTCATAAGAGCGGGGGCTTCACCCTGCTCGAAATGCTCGCGGTGATCGTGCTGATCGGCATCATCGGCGCGGTGGTGGTGACCCAGGTCGGCAAGAACGTCGACAAGGGCAAGTACGGCGCCGGCAAGTCGCAGCTGATGACGCTGAGCCAGAAGATCGAGAACTACGCGCTGGACAACGGCACTCCGCCGCAGCAGCTCGACGGCCTGGTGACCCGGCCACCGAACGCGGCGAACTGGCAGGGTCCCTATGCCAAGGCCTCCGAACTGAAAGACCCGTGGGGCCATGCCTTCGGCTACCAGTATCCGGGCCAGAACGGCAGCTTCGACCTGATCTTCTACGGCCAGGATGGCAAGCCCGGCGGCGACGGCTACAGCAAGGACGTGGGCAACTGGCAATGACGCCGGGAATGGGAAATAGGGAATCGGGATTCGGAAAAGCGTGCGCTCACACGCTTGCCTGCTCTGCCCATTCCCTGTTCCCTGTTTCCCGTTCCCCGCGCGCGGGGTGCGCTGCCCCCTCCTCAATCCTCCCCCGCGGAGCGGGGGAGGAGGCGAAGGCAAGAAGCGCTTTGTTTCATAAGAGCGGGGGCTTCACCCTGCTCGAAATGCTGGCGGTGATCCTGCTGATCGGGATCGCGGTGGCGGCGGTGTCGGTGTCGGTGACGCAGGGCCTGGCCAGTGCGCGGGTGCGCGCGGCCAGCGGCGAACTGGCCGGCGCGCTGCGCGCGACCCGGGCGCAGGCGATCGTGCGCGGGCAGGAGCAGCACTTCGACGTCGATACCCGGGCGAACAGCTACGACGATGCGAAGCGGCACGACGTGCAACTGCCCGTCGGCATGCACATCAGCATCACCAGTGCGAAGGAAGACCAGCCGAACGACCACACCGGACGCATCCGCTTCTTCCCCGACGGCAGCTCCACCGGTGGCCGCATCACCTTGCACAGCGGCCACCGCGAGTGGCACGTCAACGTGTCGTGGCTGACCGGCGAAGTGCGGGTGGTCGACGCGGTGGCTTCCCGATGAAATTCGGGAATCGGGAATCGGGATTCGGGAATCGGCCAGGCGCGTCAGCGCCGGCTGCCCGCCTTTGCCATTCCTCATTTCCTATTCCCCACTCCCGGCGTCAACGCGGCTTCAGCCTGCTGGAAGTGATCGCCGCGATCATGCTGCTGGCGATCGCGTTCACCGCCTTGATGAAGGTGGCTGGCGCGTCGATCGGCCTGACCCACAACGCGGCGGAATACAGCCAGGCGGCGATGCGCGCGCGCAGCCTGCTGGACAGTGCCTTCGTGGGCGAGGCGGTGAAGCCGGGCAATCGTTCCGGCCGCTTCGATACGCAGTACCGCTGGCAGCTCGACGTGCGGCCGTGGAATACGGGCGGCCCCGCGGTGCCGGGCGCGCCGCTGCAGCTGTACCAGCTCGACCTCACCGTCTCGTGGGGGCCGCAGGCCCATCCGCGGGCGGCCCACTTCCGCACCCTGCGGCTGGGTGCTCCACTGGCCTCGGGCCAGGCGCAGGCCGGACCATGAAACGGCAGGCCGGTTTCACCCTGCTGGAAGTGCTCGCCTCGCTGGTGCTGCTGGCCTTGTTGCTGGTCGGCGTGTATTCGGGCATCCGCACCGCCACGCACAGCGTGCGCTCCGGCACGGCGGCGATCGAGCGGCTGGACCAGGTGCGCTCGGCCCAGCAGTTCCTGCGCCGTGAACTGGCGCAGAGCCTGGCCCAGCCGATCGATCGCACCGATCATGGCGAACCGGTCTACTTCGTCGGCAGTGCCCGGGAGATGCGCTACGTGGCGCCGCTGCCCGGTTACCTGGGCAAGCTCGGCCCGCAACTGCAGCAGCTGCGCCTGGTCGACGACGACCATGGCGGCCAGCGGCTGGAACTCAGCCTGGCCTTGCTGCCGCCCGATGGCCAGCCGCCGCAGGCGCTGGGCGATCCGCAGGTGCTGGTCGACCACGTCAGCAGCGGCAGCTTCAGCTATCGCGGCGTCGATTCGAAAGGTGCCGCGGTGGCGTGGTCGCCGACCTGGGCCGACGGCCGCGTGCTGCCGCAACTGGTGCGGGTCGAGCTGCAGGTGAACGGCACCGTCGAGTGGCCGCAGCTCGAGGTGCCGCTGCGGGTGAACGCCTCGCCGGCCGGACTGGTGCGCATGGGCCTGCGCGGCGGGAGCCTGCGATGAGGCGGGCGGCGCCACACCTGCACGGGCGTCAGCGCGGCGTCGCGCTGCTGCTGGTGTTGTGGGCGTGCACCCTGCTGGCGATCCTGCTCGGCGGTTATGCCGCGCTGGCGCGCACCGAGGGCCTGCAGGCGCGCTACCAGTTTGCCCAGACCCAGGCGCATTACGCGGCCGAGGCCGGCCTGATGCGCGCGGCCTATGCCCTGCAGGACCCGCAGGCGAAGCAGCGCTGGATGGCCGATGGCCGGGTCTACACCTTCCACTACGACAACGCGACGATCACCGTGCGCGCGATCGACGAAGGCGGCAAGGTCGATCTCAACGCGGCCTCGCCCGAGGTACTGCTGGCGCTGTTCCAGGCGGCCGGTTTGAAGCCTGCGCCGGCACAGGCGCTGGTCGATCAGGTGGTCGACTGGCGCAGCCTGCCGGCGGTGGAGGGCGATGACGCCAGCGCCCGGGCCGGCTACCTGGCGGCCGGGAGAAACTACGGTCCGCGCCACGGCCCGTTCGCCAGCGTCGAGGAGTTGCAGATGGTGCTGGGCGTCACGCCCTCGCTGTACCGGCTGCTGGCGCCGGCGCTGACGATCTGGTCCGGCAGTTCCAGCCCCGATCCGAATACCGCGCCGCCGCTGGCGCTGGCGGCGATCCCGGGAATGACGCCGGAACAGCGCCAGCAGCTCGAGGCTGCACGGCAGCAGAACGCGAAGGACCCGCAGCTGGTTCTGGGCAGCGGAACAACGCATAGTATCCGGTCCGAGGCTACGCTGGCCGACGGCACGCGCGCGGTCCTGCGCGCCACGATTCGCCTGCAGGCGGGGCAGGCGCAACCGTATGCCGTCTTGCGCTGGCAGGAAGGGGAGGCGGAATGAGTTCGGCAACGCAGTCACTGCGGCCGCTGGTCGATGTCGTACGCCGCAGCTGGCGTGCCTCGCCGTTGCCGGGTTTCCTGCACTGGTGGGGTGGCGAGCTGCGCGCGCTGCTGCCGCCGCGCTGGCGCGGCGCCTTCGGCAGCGGCGCGGACTGGTACCTGCTGCAGTGCGCCGGCGCGCGCTGGGATCTGCGCCGCAACGGTCGCGCCGGGCTGCTGTCGAGCTGGGACGAAACGGAGCCGGGCATCGACGGCGCGGGCAAGCCCCCGGCGGCGTTGCGCGATGCACTGCAACGCGTCGATCGCGAGGATCTGCGCTTGGCCCTGTTGCTGCCGTCCGCCCTGGTGCTGCGGCGCACGCTGAGCCTGCCGCTGGCGGCACGCGACAACCTGATGCAGGTGGCCGGTTTCGAGATGGACCGGCAGACCCCGTTCAACCTGGCCCAGGTGCACCACGCCGTGCGCGAGCTGGCGACGGCGGCGCCGCCCGGGCGCTTCAACGCGGAACTGGTGGTGGTCACCCGCGACGTCCTCGATCCCGTGCTGGCGCGCCTGCAGGCACAGTCGATCAGTGTGGACGCGGTGGACGTGGCCGATGGCCATGGCCGTCTCGGCGTGAACCTATTGCCGGCGGCGCAGGTGCCGTGCCACGCGCATCCGCGGCGCCGGCTCAACCTGCTGCTGGCCGCGGCCGTGGTGGTGTTGCTGGCCTGCATGCTGGGCGAATGGCTGCACAACCGGCAGCTGGCGCTGGAGCAGATGCGCACGGATGTCGAAGGCATGCGCGGCGAAGCGCAGCAGGTGGCCGCGCTGCGCCAGCAACTGCAGGACAACGCCGGCGCCGCCGGCTTCCTGGCCCAGCGCAAGAAGCACAGCGTGGCGATGCTCAGCGTGCTCGAAGACGCCACCGCGCGCCTGCCCGACAGCGCGTGGCTGGAACGCCTCAGCGTGGACAACACCGGCCAGATCGGCTTCCAGGGGCAGAGCCAGCAGGCCGCGAAACTGCTCGACACCTTGAAGGATTCGCGCCTGATCACCGACGCCAGTTTTCAGGGCAGCATCCAGCCCGATCCCACCACCGGCAAGGAGCGCTTCTACCTCACCGCCCGGGTCAATCAGCCGAAGCCCGCGCCGAATGCCGCGAGCGCCGGGGGCACGCCATGAAGCTGGCGGCGATGAACCGGCGTGACAGCCGCATCGCGGCGGTGCTTCTGCTGCTGCTCGCGCTGCTGCTGGCCTATTTCGTGTTGCTGCACTGGTGGTTCGTGGCGCCACTGCAGCAGATCCGCGGCGAGATGGCCGACCTGCGCGACACGCAGAGCCGCTACGCCGCCGCGATCGCCGAGAAGCCCGCGTTGCTGCAGCGGATCGCCGCGCTCGGCGCCGGCCAGGCGGCCAGCAGCGCGTTCCTGTCGGCGGATGATCCCAACACCGCTTCGGCGGACCTGATGCAGCGCGTGGTCGACGTGGTCGCGGCGCATGCCGGCAGCGGATCGTGCACGGTGAGCCAGAAGATGCCGCTGCCCAGCCCCGCGCCGGCCGCCGGAGAACCGTATCGCAAGGCGGCGGTGAGCATCAGCCTGAGTTGCGACATCGAGCCGCTGGCCGCGGTGATGCAGGCGCTGGAGCAGGGCACGCCGTATTTGTTCATCGACGACCTCAGCATCTATCGCAATCCGGTGGCCGCGCAGCAGGGGGGTGCCGTGCCGCTGGAAGTGCAGTTCACCCTGTCCGGCTATGTGCGGCCGGCGCGGGTCACTCCCGCATCGCCCGGCACGCCGGCGACTTCGCCGGGAGACGCGCCATGAACGCGGCCGCCCAGCGTCGCCTCACGCCCTGGCTGATGCTCGGCGCCATCGCGCTGGCGGCGCTGCTGCTGGCCCTGCTGCTGGGGGTCGGTCGTGGCGTGCACTGGGACGAGCCACGCGCACGCGCGCCGCTGCCGCCGGCCGGCAATCCCGCCAACCTGCCGCAGCCGTTGCCGCTGCAGCAGTTCGCCCTGGTCTGGCAGAAGCCGCTGTTCGCACCCGACCGCAAGCCGACGGCTTCCGCGGCCGATGGCGGCAGCCAGCTCGGCGACCTCGAACTCACCGGCGTGATCCTCACGCCAGCATTGCGCATGGCCTTGCTGCACGATCGCCAGGCCGATCGCGAAGTGCGCCTGCGCGAAGGCGAATCGCTGCCCGACGGCAGCGTGAAGCTGGTCGAGGTGCGCGCCCGTTCGGCCATCTTCGATGCCTCCGGCGGTCGCACCGAACTGAAGCTGCCGGCCGGCGCGCCGATCGACCCGCCGCGCGGCGCCGACCGGAATGCCAACGGTGAAGGCACCGCGCCGGCTCGCGCCGCGCCGCCGGTGCCGCCGGTGCCCAACCGCGCCACGCCCGAATCGTCGCGCGAATCGCCGGCCGAGCGCCTGCGCCAGAATATCCAGAAACGTCGGGCCGCCCGCGCCGCCGCGGCCAACGAAGGAGTACGTTGATCCATGTTCCGCACGCTCACCCAGCAAACCCTGCGCGCCGCCACGCTCGCCTTCGTGGTCGGCGTGGCCGGTTGCGCCAGCCTGCCGCAGCCGCATGACGACGGCGCCCTGCAGCGCGAGGCGATGGCCGGCACGCAGAACCCGGTGCCGGCGCCGCTGCCGTTGAACACCAGCGTGGCCAGTGGCAGCGAGGCCACGGCGAGCCCCGAGATCAGCCACGGCAGCGGCCAGTTCATCCATCCCAACGCGCTGGCCACGCCCAGGCCGGCGGCCAGCGGCAGCGGCGCGGTGACCTTCAACTTCGAGAACCAGCCGGTGCAGGCGGTGGTCAAGGCGATCCTCGGCGACCTGCTGAAGCAGAACTACACCATCGTGCCCGGCGTGCAGGGCAACATCTCGTTCTCCACCTCCGAGCCGGTCGACGCCGGCCAGGCACTGCCGATCCTCGAAACCCTGCTGGGCTGGACCGGCAATGCCCTGGTGCATCGCGACGGCGGCTACGTGGTGATGCCGCAGAAGGATGCGGTGGCCGGCAACCTGGTGCCCAGCCTGGGCGCCACCGCACCGCAGGGCGGGCTGCAGGCGCGGCTGTTCCCGCTGCGCTACATCTCGGCCACCGAGATGCAGAAACTGATCAAGCCGTTCGCGCGGCCCGACGCCACCCTGCTGGCGGACCCGGCGCGCAACCTGCTGGTGATGTCGGGCACGCCGCAGGAGCTGGCCAACTACCAGAGCATGGTGCGCACCTTCGACGTCGACTGGCTGCGCGGCATGTCGGTGGGCGTGTTCAACCTGCAGTACGCCACGGTCGGCGACCTGATGCCCAAGCTGGACGGCATGTTCGGCGTGCACGGCGACACCCCGCTGGCCGGCATGCTGCGCTTCATCCCGATCGAGCGCACCAACGCGCTGGTGGTGATCAGCACCCAGCCCGACTACCTGCGCGAAGTGGGCGACTGGATCGCCCGCATCGATCGTGGCGGTGGCAACGAGCCCCAGCTGTTCGTCTACGACGTGCGCAACATCAAGGCCTCGGACCTGGCCCGCTACCTGGCCAACATCTACACCAACGGCGCCGGTGGCGGCGGCACCGGCGACAGCGGCGGCCAGGTGGGCCCGGGCCTCACCGGCGCCACCCTGGGCAGCGCCGAGAACGCCAGCGGCACCAGCATGGGCAGCACCGCCGGCGGCTTCGGCAACGCGGCGGATGGCTCGCGCAACGGCGGCATCGGTGGCGGCATCAATGGCACCGACAGCAATGGCGGCCTGAACATGGGCAGCGCTCGCGATGCCGGCGGCAGCGGCACCAGCGGCGGCTTCGGCAGCACCTCGAGCAGCAGCTTCGGCAATGCCGCCGGTGGCAACGCCGCCGGTGACCAGCAGTACAGCTCCAGCGACGGCAGCGTGCGGATCAGTTCGGTCGACAGCAACAACCAGCTGCTGGTGCGCGCGCGGCCTTCGCAGTGGGAAGAGATCAAATCGGCCATCAGCAAGCTCGACAACGTGCCGATGCAGGTGCAGATCGAGACGCGCATCCTGGAGGTGAACCTCACCGGCGAATTCCAGTTCGGCGTGCAGTGGTACCTGGAAGGCCTCACCGGCAGCACCACCACCAGCGACGACAGCGGCAACTCGGTACTCGTGCCGGGCCAGCCCTACCGCCATCGCCAGATCGGCCTGGGCCAGGGCGGCAACGCGTTTCGTGGCGAACCGTTCTTCTACTCCTTCCTCAACAGCAACCTGCAGGTCGCCGTGCGCGCGATGGAGACCAGCGGCAACACCAAGACGCTGTCGGCGCCGTCGATGGTGGTGATGAACAACCAGACTGCCAGCATTGCGGTGGGCAACCAGATCCCGATCAACCAGACCAGCGTGAACACCGGCATCGGCAACGCCAGCACCTACAGCCAGGTCAGCTACCTCAACACCGGCGTGATCCTCAACGTGCAGCCGCGTATCAATCCCGGTGGCCTGGTCTACATGAACATCAGCCAGGAGGTGAGCCAGGCCGACCGTTCGGTGCCACTGGTCAACGGCAATCCGGCGATCTCGCAGCGCAAGCTGGCCACCCAGGTGGCCGTGCAGAGCGGCCAGACCGTACTGCTGGGTGGCCTGATCGAGCAGGCCGAAGGCAACACCGACACCGGCATTCCCGGCCTCAACCGCATTCCCGTGCTGGGCCGGTTGTTCGGCAGCACCAATCGCAGCCGCAACCGCACCGAGCTGATCGTGCTGATCACGCCGCGAGTGATCCGCGGCGGCGCCGATGCCAAGCAGATCACCGACGACTACCAGAACAAGTTCGAGTCGCTGACCCCGCTGCGCAAGTCAGGCGAACTCGTTCCCACGGCAGCAGCCGCCACCGTGCCGCTGCCGGCTGTGCCGTCGCCGCCACCGGCGCCGGCGCCGAGCTGGCCCGAACAGATGCAGCAGCATGCGGAACTGGCGCTGGGCAAGGGCGACTATCTGAACGCGCAGAACCTGGCGATCCAGTCGTGGCAGCAGGGCACGCATCATGGCGAGCTGTGCGAACGCAACTGGCAGCTGGTCATCGAGGCACGCCAGCATGCGCAGGATGCGAAGGGCCTGGAGCTGGCGCGCAAGCGCCTGGCCGATTGCCGTGCACCGGTGAAGTCGCCATAACGCCACGCCCTCGCGGAGCAGGCCGGGCCTGCTCCGCCTGCAGCCACTATCATTCGCGCGGATGACTGCATCCACGCCGAATTTCCCGATCACCCCGCTGCTGCTGCAGATCGTCGCCGCGCTGGCGACGCATCCGCGGCTGGTGCTGGAAGCGCCGCCGGGCGCGGGCAAGACCACCCAGGTGCCGCTGGCCCTGCTCGACGCCGCCTGGCTGGCCGGGCAGAAGATCGTGATGCTGGAGCCGCGCCGGATCGCGGCGCGCTCGGCAGCGCAGTTCATGGCGCGGCAACTGGGCGAGGAGGTCGGGCAGACCGTCGGCTACCGGATCCGCTTCGAGTCGAAGGTGAGCGCGGCCACCCGCATCGAGGTGGTCACCGAAGGCATCCTGACCCGGCTGATCCAGCATGACCCGGAGCTGGCGGGCATCGGCGCGATCGTGTTCGACGAATTCCACGAACGCCATCTCGCCGGTGATCTCGGCGCCGCGCTGGCGCTGGACCTGCAGGCCACCTTGCGGCCCGGGCTGCGCCTGCTGCTGATGTCGGCCACGCTGGATGGCGAGCGCATCGCCCAATGGCTGGACGCGCCGCGGCTGTCCAGCCCCGGCCGCAGCTTCGCGGTGCGCATCGAACATCCGCCGGCGCGCACGCAGGAGGCGATCGAACACCAGCTCGCCCGGGTGGTGCGCCAGGCGCTGGAGGAAAACGACGGCGACGTGCTGGCCTTCCTGCCCGGCCGCCGCGACATCGCCCGCGTGCAGGCGGTGCTGGCGCAGACCCTGACGCGCGACGACGTCGACGTGCTGGCCCTGCATGGCGAACTCTCGCTGATCGATCAGCAGGCAGCGCTGGCGCCGGCGGAGTCGGGCCTGCGCCGGGTGGTGCTGGCCACCAACGTGGCCGAGTCCAGCATCACCTTGCCGGGCATTCGCGCGGTGGTCGACAGCGGCCTGGCGCGCGAGCCGCGTTTCGATCCGAACTCCGGCTTCACCCGGCTGGAAACGATGAGCATCTCGCAGGCCTCGGCCGACCAGCGCGCCGGTCGCGCCGGTCGCGTGGCGGAAGGCACGGCGTATCGGCTGTGGCCGCAGAGCCGCCGGCTGGAACCGGCGCGCACCGCGGAGATCGCCCAGGCCGAGCTATCCTCGCTCGCGCTGGAACTGGCGGCCTGGGGCATCACCGCCAGCAGCGACGCCGACCTGCCCTGGCTCGATCCGCCGCCGGCCGGCGCGCTGGCGCAGGCGCGCGAACTGCTGCAGCAACTGGGTGCTCTCGGCGACGATGGCCGCATCACCGCGTTGGGCAAGCGCATGCTCGAACTCGGCGCCAGCCCGCGCATGGCGGCGGCCGCCCTGCGTGCACCGCCGCCGTTGTACGCGCTGGTGGCCGACCTGCTGGCCTTGCTGGATGCCCGTTCGCCGATGCGCGGCGAACAGGCACGCAACGATGACCTGCGTGTGCGCCTCGCTGCGCTGCATGCCTGGCGTGACCGTCGCGGTGCCCAGGCGCGTGACGCGGACGCCGGCGCGCTGGCGGCGATCGAGCAGGCCAGCAAGGGTTGGCGCCGTCGCCTCGACGTGCGCAGCGCCGCCAGTGGCGTGCCGCACAGCCACAGTGTCGGCGACCTGCTGCTGCACGCCTTTCCCGACCGGGTGGCGCGCCGCGATGACGGCAACCCCACGCGCTACACGCTGGCCAATGGCCGCGGCGCGCGCCTGCACGAGAACACCGCCTTGCTGGGCGAGCCGTGGCTGGTCGTCATCGAGTTGCGCCGCGACAGTCGCGACAGCCTGATCCTGGCGGCAGCGCCGCTGGACCCGCGCGTGCTGGAGCGCGATTTCCCGGCCCGCTTCAGCCGCGAACGCAGCCTGCGCTGGAACGAGCAGCGCGGTGCCGCCGAGGCCTTCGACGAATCGCGTTTCGGCGCGATCGTGCTGGAACGTCACAGCGTGCCGGTGAAACCGTCCGACGCCTTGCCCGCGCTGCTCGCCGCCGTGCGCGCGCGGGGCATCGACAGTTTGCCGTGGAGTGATCACGCGCGGCGCCTGCGCGCACGGATGCAGGCCCTGCGCCAGTGGATGCCCGAGCTTGGCTTGCCGGATGTCTCCGCCGCCGCCTTGCTGGCTTCGCTGGAGGACTGGCTGGCGCCGTGCCTGGCAGGACGTCATCGACTCGATGCGCTGGGGCCGGAGGATCTGTCCCAGGCGCTGGCGTCGCGTCTGGATCACCAGCAGCGTCGCATGCTGGATGCGCAGGCGCCGGAAAGCCTGGTGGTGCCCAGCGGCCAGCAGCGCCGGCTGGAGTACACCGAAGACGGACCGCCGGTGCTGGCGGTGAAACTGCAGGAGTTGTTCGGCCTGGCCGACACCCCGCGCGTGGGCGGCGGTCGCGTGCCGGTCACCCTGCACCTGCTGTCGCCGGCGGGACGACCGATCCAGGTGACCCAGGACCTGAAGGGCTTCTGGGAGCGCACCTATCCCGAGGTCAGGAAGGAAATGAAGGGCCGCTATCCGCGCCATCCCTGGCCCGATGATCCGTGGACCGCCACGCCGACGCACCGCGCGAAACCGCGCGAGCGCTGAGGGTGTGCGGCTCGTAACGGTCAGAGCACGTGGTGCTCTTGTACCATCGACGCTTGCGGACGTTGCGCGTGGGGAGCTGCCAGAAAACATGGATCGCGACGAGCTTGACCCGGCCCGGGCGGATCAGCGGGAAGACCATGACGCCCGACTGTCGCTGGCCAAGCCATCGCCATGGCGGCTCAGCGCGTGGCTGTGGAGCCTGCTGGTCCTGCTGGGCGGACTGGCCCTGGCGCTGTCCGTGCACCATCAGCAGCAGCAACGCCGCCTGGCGGAGCAGTCCTTCGTTCGTGGCGAACTGGCCAACAAGACGTTCGCGGCGCTGCAGGACAAGCTGCATTCGGCCGAAGCGATGCTGCGCGCCGTGCAGACGCTGTTCCTCGCGTCGGACCAGGTGACCCAGGTCGAGTTTGCGAATTTCTACACCAACCTGCGCCCCCGCGAGCAGTTTCCCAGCCTGCTGGCGCTGGCCTATGCGCAACGCGAACAGGATGGCGCGGGCGAGCGCTACATGACGCGATGGGTCGAGCCCGGCACCGGCAATGCGGCGGTGATCGGCCTGGATGTGGGAGCGCAGCCGAACAACCTGGCCGGCCTGCTGGCCTCGCGCGACAGCGACCAGGCCACCCTGTCCGCGCCGTTTCGCCCGGTGCAGCAGCGGGGCGCCAGCGGCACCGAGGACGGCATCACCCTGCGCCTGCCCGTGTTCAGCCCGGGCGACCCGCCGCAATCGCTCGCCCAACGGCACCAGCGCATGCGCGGCTCGATCGCCGTGTCCTTTCGCGTCAGCACGCTGATCGACAGCGTGCTGCAGGATGACGTGCGACGCGACCTGCGGCTGCAACTGGCCGACGTGACGGAAGCCGGCCACGTGCTGCCGCTGTTCGATTCGATGCCCGGCAAACCGGAGGTTCGCGGCAGCTATCGCTTCGAGCGTCGGCTGGCCTACGGCGGCAGGGTCTGGGACGTGGTGATGCAGCCACGCGACACTACCCCTCCCGCGATCGACTGGCGCCAGTCGACCCTGCCTGGCGGCTTGCTGGTGAGCTTGCTGCTGGCCCTGCTGGTGTACTCCATCGTCGGGACGCGGCAGCGCGCGCTCGAGCTGGGCTGGCAGATGAGCCGGCGCTATCGCGAGAGCGAGGAGCGCTTCCGCGCACTGAACGAATTGCTGCCCGCGCTGGTGCTGCTGGCCGAAGTCGATGGCGGCCGGATCACCTACGCGAACCGCACCTCGCGCGATCGCCTCGGTGACCAGGTCACCGAGCAGCGCCTGCCCGACCTGTTCGACGACGAGATCCTGCGCCGGCAGCTGAGCGATGCCGAAACCCGCGGCTGCAGCCGGATCGAGGCGCGCCTGCACAACACGGCTGGCGCGCATTTCTGGGCCAGCGTGGCGATCTCGCGCATCGAGCTGGGCGGAGTCGGCAAGTTGCTGATGGTGGCCAGCGACATCACCGAACAGCGCCAGCTGACCGAGCTGCTCAGTCACCAGGCCAGCCACGACGCCCTGACCGATCTGTACAACCGGCGCGAATTCGAGCGCCGCCTGCATGATTCGCTGGCGGCCGGCGTGGCGGGCCCGCCGATCATCGTGCTGCTGTACGTCGACCTCGATCAGTTCAAGCTGATCAACGACACCTCGGGTCATCTCGCCGGCGATCAGCTGCTGGCCCAGCTTTCGATCGTGATGCGCAAGCAACTGGGCGGCACCGACGTGCTGGCCCGGCTCGGCGGCGACGAGTTCGGGGTGCTGTTGACCCGGGTGGCCGACCAGCAGGAAGCGGAGCGGATCGCCGAACGCGTGCGTCGCTGCATCGATGGCTACGTGTTCATCTGGGAACAGCGCAGCTACACGATCAGTGCCAGCATCGGCGGCGTGGTCGCCGAGCCGGCCGGCATCTCGGCCAAGGATCTGCTGACCCAGGCCGACACCGCCTGCTACGTGGCCAAGGAGTCCGGCCGCAATCGCGTGCACTTCTACTCCGAGCGCGACGACCAGACAGTGCGCCGGCGCAGCGAGATGGAGTGGGCCAACCGCCTGCGCTGGGCCGTCGACGAACATCGTCTGCAGCTCACCTACCAGGAAGTGTGGCCACTGCCGCTGGGCGACGGCGCCGAACCCGGCATCGAGATGCTGTTGCGCTTCCGCGAGGAGTCCGGGCAGCTGGTGGTGCCCGGCGTGTTCCTGCCGGCGGCGGAGCGTTACGGCCTGATGCCGTCGGTCGACCGCTGGGTGATCGAGACCACGCTGGCCAACTTCGAGCGGCTGCATCCGGCCGGCAACCGGCTGGACATGGTGGCAATCAACCTGTCCGGCGCCAGCATCGAGGACCCGGCCCTGGTCGACCGGATCATCGAACTGCTGCAGCGCTACCGGGTGGAGCCTTCGCGGGTGTGTTTCGAGATCACCGAGACCGTGGCGGTGCGCAACCTGTCCCAGGTGGTGCGCTGCATGGCCTTGTTGCGCAGCGCTGGTTGCCGCATCGCGCTGGACGATTTCGGCGCGGGCATGTCCTCGTTCACCTATCTGAAAAACCTGCCGCTGGACATCATCAAGATCGACGGCAGCTTCGTGCGCGACATGCTCACCGATCCGGTCAGTCACCTGATGGTCAAGGCGGTGACCGACATCGGGCATCGGCTGGGACTGGAGGTGATCGCCGAATGGGTGGCCGACGCCGAGACCGTGCAGGCGCTGACCGCACTGGGCGTGAACCGGGTGCAGGGCTTCAGCCTGCATCATCCCGAGCTGGCGGTATTCCAGCGCGACTGAGTGTTCGGCAGCGCGATTCATGGACGTCTGGACGTCCATACGCAGGAAGGCCCGGTCGTCGCCGACCGGGCCTTCCTGTCTGAAGGGCGGGGGCGCGTACCTGCGCTCCCCGGTTCTGCACTCGCTTACGGCGTGTAGCTGCCGGTCAGCGTGACGCCGCTGTAGCTGCTGTAGGCCCGCACCATGACGTAGTAGGTGCCTGCAGTGGCCGGCGAGATGTTGCAGGTCTCGCTGTTGCCGGCCACGTAGGGGCGGCAGTCGTAGCTGCTGGTGGTGGGTGCCGAGCCGCGCTTCACGTACAGGTCGGCGTCGCCGGTGCCGCCGGAGATCGCGAACTTGAGGTTGCTGGCGCCAGCGGGTACCACCATCGTGTAGTTCACCGCGTTGCTCTTCGTGGCCTGCAGGCCGGTCACCGGCGTGCCGTTCTGCAGCACGTTGCCACCACCGCCGCCGCCCGTGCTCCAGGTGGCCTTGATGCTGACGCCGGAGAACGCGGCATAGCCGTTCAACATCACGTAATAGGTGCCTGCCTGGGGCGAGGCCACCGTGCAGCTTTCGCTGTTGCCGCTGACGTACGGACGGCAGTCATAGCTGGACAGCGTCGGCGCGGAACCGAACTTCGTGTACAGATCCGCGTCGCCGGTGCCGCCGGATTCGGCGATCACCAGGTTGGTCGCGCCGGCGGGAATCACCACGGTGTAGGCCAGCTGCGCGCCCGTGGCGGCGGCCTGGCCGGTGAGCGCCACCCCGTTCTGCAGCACGTTGCCACCACCGCCAGCAGCAACGACCGTCACCGATGCGGTCCTGGTGTTGGTGGCGCCGCTGTTGTCGGTTACCTGCAGCGACACCGTGTATGTGCCGGCGGCGGCGTAGGTGTGACTCGGATTGGTGGCGGTCGAGGTGCTGCCGTCGCCGAAGTTCCACGCGCGTGACGCGATGCTGCCGTCACTGTCGGTGGAGCTGTCGGTGAAGTTCACGGTCAGCCCGTTGGTCACGTCGCCGAAATTGGCCACTGGCGGAACGTTGCTGCTGCCGCCACCGCCGATCCCATTGGCGGCGGCGCTGATGATCAGTTCGCCACGGCCGGTAGCCAGGTCATAACCGGAGCTGGCCGTTTCACCACCGTTGTTGCCCGAAGTGATGTCGTGGAAGGCAGACGCCGGCAGCTGGTACAGCAGCGGCGCGGCAAAACCCACGCTGGAGCCCTTGATCGCGATGACGCGCGCCCAGGCACCGGCAAACAGTGGCGCGGACAGGCTGGTGCCACCGTACTGCTGGGTGGCACCGCTGACGATGATCTTCGAACCCGAATTGGGGTCGGCATCATAGGCGATGTCCGGCAGGCCGCGTTTGCTGCCCGGGGCCACGCCGTTCTGCCAGCTTGGCTGCGGCTCGAACGTGCTGGAGCTGCCGCCGCCGCTGGTCCACACGGTGGCACTGCTCCAGGTGGTGGTGGACGCATTCAGCGTTGTGCCGCCCACTGCCACCACGTACTGCGACGCGGCCGGCCAGCTGGGCGTGACACCGCCGTCGCCACACTCGTCGGCGCCGGAGTCGCCGGTGGAGATCGAGAAGGTCTGGCCCTGCGCCACCGCCTGCTGGAATATCTGGTCCTGCGCCGCCGCCGAACCATCGCTCTGCGCGCCGGTTTCGCATTCGCCCAGCGAGACGTTGATGATCTTGGTCGCGTTGGCGCTGACGATGGTGTTGAAGTCGGCCGTGAGGTTGGCGTTGGACAGGGTCGGGATGTTGTAGAAGATCAGGCTGCCGACCTGGCCACCGGCCATGCCGACAACGTCCTGGCTGTCCAGGCTCCACTCGCCCAGGCCGCTGGTGTCAGTGCTGGTGCCGTTGGTGTTGACCGTCTGCGTGGTCACCCGTGCGAGCCCGGCGTTGTCGGTGAAGGTGTTGAGATCGGTGATGGTCTGGGTGATCTTGCCCTGAGTGACGATGCCCACCGGCACGCCGGCGGCCGTGGCGACGCCGGTGCCGCCGTAGATCGAGGCGAACTCGGTCGGGTTGTGGCCGGTCACTGCCTGGGTGGTGTAGCTGGCCTGCATCGGCACGGCGAAGGTGTGTGCCTGGTGGACGCTCTGCAAACCGATCACCGACAGCACACTGTCCTGCAGTGCGGCGGGGATCTGCACGTCATCGTTGTGCATGAAGGCCATGCGGCCTTCCCGAGTGCGCACCCGGGCGAACGTGGTCTTGAACGCAGCCTGCGCCGTGTCCGCCCGGCCATCGGCCGAAACCAGCATGCGGTTGGGGGCGATCTGCACGTTGGTGAAGCCGGCCGCGGTGAGCCATGCGGCCACCTGACTCGCCTGGGTCGCCGTGGGTGCATAAGTGGAGACGAACTCCGGCGCTGACAGCGAGTGCCGCACCATCGACAGCTTCGAGGACCTGGCCGTGGCAATGAAGCTGTGCAACTGACTGGCGTTGCGCAGTTTCAGTGCGACTTCGATATGGATGGGTTGCGAGGTCGCCAGCGGCCCGCTGATCACGTCACCTCGGCGGAGCTGGGTGGCGTGCTGGTTCAGTGCGACAAAAGCGTTGTTGCCGGTTGGCGTGGCATGGACCGAAGTGACGGCGGCCATGCTGATGGCTGCGGTCAGCAGCGTCAGGCGAAAATGACTTGGCATGTATGGTTCCCGGAAGTTTTTCGAGGCAAGCGAAGCCGCTGGGGCCGCGTGGACCTCATCAAGTGAGCACCGTGAAACTCACGGCGCCATCGGTTTTCTGGACTGCCCAGCGACTTCGTGCCTGCTTCGGCCGGCTCTTCTGCATCCCCCGATGATTGGCCGGTTGCATGTCCGAGCAAGTAAACGTCCATGGCAGGACGCCTTCACGGAATCATTCGTCAGACTTCAAGTTGGCGAACCGCGTGACGGTAGGATTTTCCACAGAAAATCGTCAATAGGATTTTTTCACGGGTCGGGTGAATGACATCACATTATTGGTAAATGGAAAATTGGATTAACTTGCGTAATTGCTTGCGGTTTTGGATCTGTCGATCCGCCGCTGCGTCCGGCTTGAAGGCCGCATCAGGGCTTGTTCAACGCTTCCGAAAGGCCAGAGTGCCGGAGTGACGATGGCTGCCAATATGCGTTTGTCGTTGATTAACATGAGGTAGTCATGAATCGCTTTGATTTGCTGGTTATGCGGTCTTGTCAACGCAATTAATTGCGTTTTGCGCAATATCATTATTGTCGGGTTCGCGAGGCTTGTTGGATTGGTGACGCCAACTCGCCGGCAGGGAGCGCGAAGGAAGCGGCATGCAGTTATTTCCGATTCATGCAACGGGGCTCTGGCAGGTCGGTTTGAGTCACGCACCACGGTCGGAAGTACACATACTGGCGGGGCAGGGAGGTGATGCCGGTCGCGCGTCGGTTCACGCCACCCTGGTGGCGTGCGACCATGCCGGAATGAACCAGACGAATCCTCCCCGACTGGCCATCGTCGGCGGTGGTCCGGCGGGCCTGATGGCGGCCGAGGCGGCGTGTGCCGCCGGCGCAACGGTCGACCTGTACGACGCGAAAGGCTCGGTCGGGCGAAAATTCCTGCTGGCCGGCAAGGGCGGCCTCAACCTGACCCACGCCGAACCCCGCGTCCGTTTCGTCGAACGCTACGGCGCGCGTCGCGACGAGGTGGCGCGCTGGCTGGACGTCTTCGACGCCGACGCGCTGCGTGCGTGGGCCAGCGAGTTGGGCGTGGAGACTTTCGTGGGCAGTTCGGGTCGCGTGTTCCCGCATGACCTGAAGGCCGCACCGCTGTTGCGCGGCTGGTTGCGACGTCTGCGCGAAGCCGGGGTGAACTTCCACATGCACCATCGCTGGCTGGGCTGGCAGGCGCACGACGCCCTGCATTTCGCCACGCCTCAGGGGCAGCGCGTGGTGCCGGCCGATGCCGTGATCCTGGCACTCGGCGGCGCAAGTTGGCCGCAGCTGGGTTCCGACGGCGCCTGGCTGGCGCCGCTGCAGCAGGCGGGCATCGACATCGCGCCCCTGCAACCCGCGAACTGCGGTTTCGAGATTCCATGGAGCGAACACCTGTCCAGCCGCTTCGCCGGCGCGCCGTTGAAGCCGGTGGTGGCGCACTGGGTCGATCGACAGGGCGTCGCGCATTCGCGGCAGGGCGAGTTCGTGCTCAGCGAGTACGGCATCGAGGGCAGCCTGGTGTATGCGATCGGCGCCGAGTTGCGCGAGCAGATCCGCGAACACGGCGAGGCCCTGCTGACGCTGGACCTGGTGCCCGGCTATACCGCGGCGGTGCTGACCGAACGTCTCGCCGCACCGCGCGGCAAGCACAGCATCGGCGACTGGCTGCGCCGTCGCGCCGGACTGGACGCGGCCAGATGCGCGCTGGTGTTCGAGTTGCTGGACAAACCCACGCTGGCCGATCCGCCGGCGCTGGCGGCGCGACTCAAGGCCTTGCCGCTGCGCCTGCGCGCACCGCGTCCGGTGGCCGAGGCGATCAGCACCGCCGGCGGCGTGCGGCTGGAAGCACTGGATGACGCGCTGATGCTGCGCGATCGCCCCGGCGTGTTCTGCGCCGGCGAGATGCTGGACTGGGAAGCGCCCACCGGCGGCTATCTGCTCACCGCCTGCTTCGCCAGCGGCCTGCTGGCCGGGCGCGGCGCGGCGGCGTGGCTGCGGCGTTAGCCGTTCGCGCTCGGCGGCTCACTGGCCGGCGCGCCGCACCAGTTGGATCTCGAACAGCTGCGGCCAGCACTTGCCGGTGACGAACAGGCGCTTGCGCGCCGCATCCCAGGCGATTCCGTTGAGCACGTCGTCGACCGGGTTCGGCAGCTGGCTGATGTCGAACAGGCCGGACAGGTCGATCCAGCCCACCACGTGGCCGCTGGCCGGATCGATGCGGGCGATGCGGTCGGTCAGCCACACGTTGGCGTAGATCTCGCCGTCGACCCATTCCAGCTCGTTGAGATGGGTGACCGGCACGCCATCGGCGGTGACCTGGATGCGGCGAACCTCGGCCAGCGTTTCCGGATCCAGCACGCGCAGCTCCGCCGTGCCGTCGCTCATGTACAGCTGGTGGTCATCGCGGGTCAGCGCCCAACCTTCGCCGGGATAGCTGAAGGTCTTCTGCGGGGTGAGGCTGGCCAGGTCGTAGACGAAGCCGGTCTGGCTTTGCCAGGTGAGCTGCACCATCCGGCCCTTCCAGTCGACGATGCCTTCGCCGAAGTATTGCTTGGGCAGGCGATGACGCTGCAGCACCTCGCCGGTTTCCAACTCCACCTTGCGCACGGTCGACTCGCCGACCTGGCCGGTGCTCTCGTACAGATGGCCGTCCTTGTAGAACAGGCCTTCGGTGTACGCGGCGGTGTCGTGCGGATAGCTGTGCACCACCTTGTAGCCGTACACGGGAATCGCGGCCCAAACGGAGCCGGCCGAGGCGAACAGGGCGAGGGCAAGCGTGCGGTGGAACCAGCGCGACATGGCAATAGTTTCCAGCTTGGTGGGTGTGTTCAGCCCAAGGGCCGCACGCGGAAGTTCCGACCTTTGATCTTGCCGGCGCGCAAACGTTCCAGCGCCTTGTTTGCCAGTTCGCGGCTGATCGCCACGTAGGCGCGGGTGGCGAACACGTCGATCTTGCCGATGTCCTTCGCCGCCAGCCCGGCATCGCCGGTGAGCGCGCCGAGGATGTCGCCCGGGCGCAGCTTGTCCTGGCGGCCGGCGTCGATCACCAGGGTCTTCATCGGCGCCAGATGCAAAGTCTTGCCGCGGGACGGCGCAACTTTCAGCGGACGCCACGGCAGCGGCGTACCGTTCAATTCCTCGATGTTCGCGGCTTTCGGTCGCTCGCGCGGCGCGCACAAGGTGATCGCCAGGCCGGCCTGGCCGGCGCGGCCGGTGCGGCCGATGCGATGGGTGTGGGTTTCCGGGTCATGCGCGATGTCGTAGCTGACCACCAGCGGCAGCGCCACGATGTCGAGTCCGCGCGCGGCCACGTCGGTGGCCACCAGCACCGCGCAGCTGTGGTTCGCGAAACGCACCAGCACTTCGTCACGGTCGCGCTGTTCCATGTCGCCGTGCAGGGCCAGCGCGGAAAAGCCGCGACGGTCCAGTTCCTGCGCCACCGCATCCACCTCGCGGCGCATATTGCAGAACACCAGCGCCTGCTCGACGTTGGCACCGCCAAGCAGCTGCGCCAGCGCATCGGGTTTCTGCGCCGGATCGACCTCGTGGAAACGCTGCTCGATCGCCGGCTGTTCGTCAGCCGGTGCGTCCACCGTCACCACCACCGGATCGTGCTGCACGCGTTCGCTGACCGCGCGGATCTCGTCCGGATAAGTGGCCGAGAACAGCAACGTCTGATGATGTTTCGCGATGCGCCCGATGATGTCGTCGATCGCCTCGGAAAAGCCCATGTCGAGCATGCGGTCGGCCTCGTCCAGTACCAGCACCTGGATCCCGCCGCCATGCAGGCTTTGCCGCTTCAGATGTTCCTGCACGCGGCCGGGCGTGCCCACCACGATGTGCGGGTCGTGCGTCAGCGAAGCCAGCTGCGGACCCAGTGGCATGCCGCCGCACAGGGTCAGCAGCTTCACGTTGGGAATGTTCGCGGCCAGCTTGCGGATCGCCTTGCTGACCTGGTCCGCCAGCTCGCGGGTGGGGCACAGCACCAGCGCCTGCAGCCGGATGACGTCCGCGTCGATCGACTGCAGCAGGCTCAAGCCGAACGCCGCGGTCTTGCCGCTGCCGGTCTGTGCCTGGGCGATCACGTCGCGGCCCTCCAGCATCGGCGGCAGGCTTTGCGCCTGCACCGGGGTCATTTCGGCATAGCCGAGGGTTTCCACGCTGGCGAGCAGGGCGGGTTTGAGCGGGAGCGTGCTGAAGGCGGTCATCCGCACATGATCGCATCTATGGCACAGGCCTGCCTCGCCCAGCTGATGGGTCGTCGCGCCGAGTTCAGCCGGCCGCACCGTGCAGCGGGAACAAATCCCGTTGCGGATTGACGGCGGGCTCGGGCAGCGGGAACGCATGCTCCACCGCCATGCGCAACATGTTTGGCGCGATATAGGCGCGATGAACGCGCTGGATCGCCGCCATGTAGAGACGGCCAAACAGGTTCTTGCAGTGCACGCGGGTGCCCAGGGTGAGCACCACCCGTTGGCCATCGAGCCGTTGCACGCCGACGCAGGAGCGGAAGATCAGATGCTTGTCGTCCGCGCCGAGGATCACCTGTGCCCGGCGATCGTCGCGGTCGATGCACTGGTCGAGCACCGGATAGCGGCGATCGAACAACTGGTCGCGCTGCGCAGACAGCAACGAGGACACCGGGCAGCCCAGCGGCGAGGTGCGCAGGCCGATCGGTTTCACCAGCAGGTTGCGCAGCGCCATCATTCGCGTAACCCCGCGCGGCGGATTGCGCAGGAAGCCTTCCAGCAAACGGCTCAGCAAAACGGTGGCGCCGGCTGGATCGGTGCTGCTCAGCGAGAGTTGGAACATGTCCTGGTGATGGCAGGTCTGGCCGCTCAGTTGTTGCGCCAGCATCGAGCCGGCCGGCAGCTGGTCGAGTTCGGTCAACGTCAGTCGGCCACCGATCCGGCCGAGAAATCCGCCGGCATGCCGCCACGCCGCCCATGCGCCGCGAACCAGGCCGGCCGCGCATCGCGCGGAACGACAAACAAGACCGTGCAGGGAACCGGGCGCGGCATCCAGCGACAGGTGCGTGGTGGGTACATGCAAGCGACCAGCGGGCAACTCGCGCAGCAGGTCGCTGACCGCCGTCGGCAGCAACACCGTGAGGGCGGGAATATTTGCCGCATTGGCCAGCACCTGGGCACGCAGTTCGTGCGGCAGGTTCCCGCCCAGTTCGTTGGTGTGGCATGACAGCGCAAAAAACGCGGGATGCAGTGTGTTGCTGGCCAGTGGTGCGAACTGGTGCCATGTATCTCCGCCGAAGCGCACGGTGAACAGGCAGTCTGGCGGGATGTTGATGTGCTGCAGGGCGTGGATGAAGCTGTACGGGTCCCGCTCAAGCTCGGCCGGACTGGCGGTGGAAAAGCGCAGCTGCGCGCCGCCACTGCCGGAAATCGCGGTGAATACGCGATGGCCAGCGTGGCGATGGAACGGGTGGCCCTTCGCACCTACGGTAAACGAGTACAGCGCGGTGGCGTCGCCCTTCGAGAGATCGCAGGCGCCAAGGCGCGCCGACGGTTCATCCAGTTCGTCGATGAACTCGGCATGCGCCCGCTGGCGCGCCAGCGCCTGGGCAAACAGCTGGTTGCCGGTGCCGTGGCCGAGCTGGGCGATCAGCGAAACCTCCACCGGCAGGCCGCCGGAGGGCGAAGCTATGCGCGTGCCGGGAAAAGACGCGACGCGTTCGATCTGCATGGTCATGGGCTCCGTGGGCTGCCGGGTTCAGCCGCCCTGCTTCTTCGTCGCCAGCTTGCGCGACTCTCGCTTCAGCGGGCCGGCCGAGGGGCAGATCTCGAAGGCGAAACCGGTGAGGGTGTTCACCAGGCTGTCCTTGTTGAGCGTGTAGACGACGAACTGGCCGCGGCGTTCGCTGGCGACCAGTCCGGCGGCCTCCAGCACCGAGAGGTGCCGCGAGATGGCCGGCGCGCTCATCGCGAAGCGGCTGGCAATTTCGCCGGCGCTCAGTTCCTGTGCTGACAGATAGGCCAGGATCTCCCGCCTGGGACGGGAGGCGAGTGCCTCGAAGATGCGGTCCACGGCCATGAAGTATTTCACTATTTAAAACATTAGTTAAATGTATATCTGTGAATTCGCGGCGTCAACCGCCGGCTTGCCGACTTGCATCCACGCGCCCGCTCGCCGACCCTGTATCACTTCGCCTCACCGAAAATCTCCATGGACATCGTTTTCATCGAAGACCTGCGCATCGATGCTGTCATCGGCATCTACGACTGGGAGCGCCGCGTGCGGCAGACGCTGGCGTTCGACATCGAGATGGCGTTCGACAACACGCTGCCGGCGGCCAGCGACGACATCGCGCTGACGCTGAACTACAAGGACGTGTCCAAGCGCCTGATCGACTACGTGGGCGCGTCGAGCTTCGGACTGGTCGAGACTCTGGCCGAGCGCTGCGCGGCGATCATCCGCGAGGAATTCGGGGTGAGCTGGGTGCGGCTGAAGTTGTCCAAGCCCGGCGCGGTGCGCGGCGCGAAGTCGGTGGGCGTGCGCATTGAACGCGGCGTGCGGCCGGACTGATGGCGCGTGTCTACCTGAGCCTGGGTTCCAACCTGGAACCGCATCGCCACCTGCGCGCGGCGCTGGCGGAATTGCGCGAGCGCTTCGGCGAGCTGGTCGTGTCGCCGGCTTATCGCAGCGCCTCGGTGGGCTTCGACGGCGCCGCCTTCGTGAACCTGGCCGTGGGGCTGGACACCGAGCTGGAACCCGAGGCGTTGAACGACTGGCTGCACGCGCTGGAGGATCGCCACGGCCGCCGCCGCGACGTGCCGCGTTACTCCGATCGCACGCTGGATGTCGATATCGTGTTCTACGACGACCGGGTGCTGGACGGTCCCGGCCATCTGCAGATTCCCCGCAACGAGCTGCAGCATGCGTTCGTGTTGCGGCCGATCGCCGATATCGCACCGGGCTTTCGCCATCCGCTCGGCGGGCGGAGCATGGCCGAGCTGTGGGCGGCCTTTCCCACGGGGAGCGAACCGTTGCAGGCCGAATCGCTGGCGGATTGAACCGGGCGCACTGTTGCAGCTGTCGCGCGGATGCTAGAAAGGCGCATCACGGGCCTGAGCCCGTCTGTCTGAACGCGGGTCCACGATCGAGGGGAGCAGGAACATGGCCGGAAAGTTTGCCCGCAGCTGGGCGTTGATGAAGGCGAGCGCCACGGTGTTGCGCTCGGACAAGTCGTTGCTGGTGTTTCCGCTGCTGTCGGGTCTGTGCACCCTGCTGGTGGCGGCCAGCTTCCTGGTGCCGGTGGGCATGATGGTGATCGGCGGCGCGCACGCGGGCGAGGACTTCCACGAACGCATGTCGGTGGGCAGCTACCTGCTGATGTTCGTGTTCTACCTGGTGCAGTACTTCGTGATCATCTTCTTCCAGACCGCCCTGACCGGCGTGGCGCTGATGCATCTGCGCGGCGAACCGACCAGCGTGGGCGCGGGCCTGGCGCTGGCGCGGTCGAAGCTGCCGCAGATCTTCGGCTATGCGCTGATCGCCGCCACGGTGGGCCTGCTGCTGCGGATGATCCAGGAGCGGCTGGGCCTGATCGGTCGGCTGGTGATCGGCTTCATCGGTCTGGCATGGACCGTGGCCACCTTCCTGGTGGTGCCGGTGCTGGCTAGCAAGGATGTCGGCCCGGTCGACGCGGTGAAGGAAAGCGTCGAGCTGCTCAAGCGCAGCTGGGGCGAAAACATCATCGGCAATGGCGGCATCGGCGTCGTGTTCGGCCTGCTGATTTTCCTGGCGGTGCTGGTCGGCGCCGTGCTGATCGGTGGCGCGGTGGCGATGCAGTCGGTCGTTGCGATCGTGCTGGCGGCGGTGATCGTGGTGGTGGGGTTCGTCCTGCTGGCCCTGATCCAGTCCTCGCTGCAAGGCATCTATTCGGCCGCGCTGTATCGCTACGCCGAAGCTGGCGAGGCCAGCGTGGGCTTCGACCAGGCCTTGCTGCAGCAGGCCTTCGCGCCGAAGAAGAAGTAGCGCAAGAGCGACCCCACACCGACCCTCCCCTGCTCGCAGGGGAGGGAGCAAAGCAGAAGCTCGAAGCGGCCGGGAT